>DATFSE010000017.1:0-5303 GCA_035262745.1 Casimicrobiaceae bacterium
TGCTGCCGTAGTTCTGGCTGGACGATTCATGCTCGTGAATTTCAACCGCTGCTCGGCAACAACCAAGAAAGGTTTCCGATTGCGATCAATCGCAGCAAGAGAGTGCTTGTTGTCGAGGACGACGACAGCACGAGAGTAGCCGCAACCCAAATCCAGGCGATCCCTGATTTGTCTCCGAGCCACAACCGGGCGGACGATTGACGTACTCGCATCACAAAGAGGAAACAATCGCGTGTCCCGGGTGCGATTTGTTGCAGCGGGTTCCGCACATTCGGTCCGGCGGCAAGGCACGCTGCCCGCGCTGCGGCGAGCTGGTCGGAATTGGCCGCCGGGATCCGATCGATCTCCCGCTCGCGTTCACGATCACCGCAGCGATCGCCTTCCTTGTCGCCAACACGATGCCGTTGATGTCGCTCCACGCCGTCGGTCGCGAGGCGCAGACGACGATCATCGGTGGTGCCTATCAGATGTGGCTCGAGGGCAGCCAGATTACCGCGGTGATCGTGGCGTTCTGCGCCGTGCTCGCGCCTGGATTTCAGCTATTGTTTCTGCTCGTTGTGCTCATCGCCGTGCGCCGGCCGCCGGCACCGATGTGGGTCGGCGGGATGCTGCGTTCGGCCCACATGGTGGCACCGTGGTCGATGACCGAGGTCATGCTGCTGGGCATCCTCGTCGCGCTGGTGAAGATCGCGCAGCTTGCGAAGGTCGAGGCGGGGATCGGGATGTTCGCGGCCGGCGCCTTCATCGGGCTGATCGCGGCAATTCTGGTCACCTACGACGCCGACGAGATCTGGAAGCGCATCAGATGGGCTGATGGCCAAGATCCGCCGCTGCTTCCGACGGCTGCCGACCTGAGCGGCAAAGCGGTGCGATGAGCGCGCTCATGACCAGCGCGGCGCGACAGGGGCTCGTATCCTGCCTCACGTGTCGTCTGCTGACGCGTACGGCGAGCCCGACCGCACCGGGTCACTGCCCCCGCTGCGGCGCACGCATGGTCGTGCGTCGTCACCATTCGCTCCAGCGTACGTGGGCACTCGTGATTGCGGCTGCGATCTGCTACGTCCCGGCGAACGTGCTGCCCGTGCTCACGACGACGACCGTCGCGTCGACTGGATCGGACACGATCATGGGCGGCGTCGTATATCTGTATCAATCGGGATCGTGGCCGCTCGCGCTGATCGTGCTGATCGCGAGCGTGATGATTCCGCTCGGCAAGCTGATCGCGCTCGGCCATCTCCTCATCAGCGTCCAGCGCGGCTCGGTCGCGAACCCGCGCGACCGCTCGCGACTCTATCGCGTCGTCGACGTCATCGGACGCTGGTCGATGCTCGACGTGTTCGTCGACTCGTTCACCGTGGCGCTCGTACAGCTGTCGCCACTGATGTCGGTGCAGCCGGGCCCGGGGGTAGTGTTCTTCATGGCGGTGGTCGTGCTCACGATGCTCGCGGCGCAGTCGTTCGATCCGCGGCTCATCTGGGATCCGGCGGAGGGACAGGGCGAGGCTCGCTGATGGAAACCGACACCCCCGATCATCTTCCACAAGCGAAGCTCGTGCCGCCGAAGGGCGCGCGCTTCTCGGCGATCTGGATCATCCCGATTCTCGCCGCAGTGGTGGCGATCGGCATCGCCGTGCAGCGCATCCTGGGCGAGGGTCCGACGATCACGATCGTATTCAACGCGGCCGAGGGGATCGAGGCGAACAAGACGTTCATCAAGTACAAGGACGTGAACATCGGTCAGGTAACGGCCGTGCGCCTTACGAACAAATTCTCGAAGGTGGCGGTCACCGCCGAGATCCAGAAGGATGCGGCGGAGCTGATGGTCGAGGACGCCAAGTTCTGGGTCGTCCGGCCGGAGATCACGCTGAGCGGCATCTCGGGTTTGGGCACGCTGCTCGCCGGCAACTACATCGGCTTCGAAGCCGGCAACTCGGAGCGGCGCCAGACCACCTTCGCTGGTCTCGACCAAGCGCCCGTGGCGGCGGGCGAGAGCGGCCGGCAGTACACGCTGATCGCGCGCGACCTGGGATCGCTCAGCGTGGGATCGCCCATCTACTATCGGCGCCTGCGTGTCGGACAGGTGGCTGGCTATTCGCTTGTGCCCGACGGAAGCGAGGTACGGATCAAGATTTTCATCAACGCACCCTACGATCGCTACGTCTACCCGTCCACGCGGTTCTGGAATGCGAGCGGCATCGATGCGTCGCTCACGGCCGAGGGCGTGAGCGTCCGCACGGAGTCGCTCGTCGCACTCCTGGTCGGCGGTCTGGCGTTCGATCTTCCCCCGTTCGCCGCGCGCGAGCCGGCGGCGGCAACCGAAGCCACCTTCACTCTCTACGCCGACCGCCTGGCGGCGATGAAGGCGCCTGATCCAGTCGCGCGCCATTTCGTCCTTTACTTCAAGGAGTCGCTGCACAACTTGAGCGTCGGGGCACCGGTCACCCTTTTTGGGCTCAACATCGGCGAGGTAACGAGCGTCGGACTGCAAGTCGATCCGGACAGGGCTGACGTGAAACCGCGCGTGACCATCACGTTCTATCCGGAGCGCGCCATGGCCTACATCGACGAGAAGTCGAAAGGGATAGTCGAGTCGCTGAGTTCCGCCGATGCGCAACGACGCGCCGCCTTCGTGCGGCGGCTCGTCGAGGAGCGCGGTTTGCGCGGACAGCTCAAGAGCGCGAGCCTCATCACCGGACAGCTTTATGTGGCGTTCGACTACCACCCGGGCGCGCCAAAGCAGAAGGTCGATCTCGACGGACCGACCCCTATCCTCCCGACCGTTCCGAGTGCTCTTGCGAATCTCGAAGAAAAACTCGGCAGCGTCGTCGACAAGATCGATCGCATGCCACTCGAAGCGATCGGCAGCGATATCAAGAAGGATCTGGAGAGCCTCGACCAGACGCTCACGAGCGTTCGCAAGCTGGTCACGAACGCCGACAACGAGCTCGTGCCGGGACTCAAGCGCGACATCGACGCTCTTCACCGGACGCTTGAAACTGCCGAGCGCGCGATGGCCAACGCCAACACAAGCCTGCTCGAGTCGAATGCGCCCGTGCAGCAGGACCTGCGCGACGCACTCTCCGAGTTCACCCGCGCGGCGCGCAGTCTGCGGGTGCTGCTGAACGAGCTCGAGCGCCAGCCGAGCTCGGTCATCCGCGGCAAGGTCGAATCCAGGAGCGGAGCAAAGTGATGAGACACCTCGCCAAGGTCGTCATCCTGATGGGCGTTGCCAGCCTCCTGGGCGCAGGATGCGCGTCCCCGCCGGCGCGGTTCTACACGCTCAACGCGACCGCCGCGATAGCGACCACGCCCTTGAAGGTATCTATTGCCGTGGGGCCTGTTTCGGTTCCCGCCGCTGTCGACCGGCCGCAGATTGTCGTGCGCGAAGGTGCGAACGAGCTTGCGCTCGACGAGTTCAATCGTTGGGCCGCGCCCCTGGAGGATTCGATCGCTCGCGTCGTCGCCGACAACCTGGTCGCGCTCCTCGACACGCCGCGTGTGACGCTCTTCGGCCAGAGTCTCAACCTGGACGTCGATTACCGTGTTCAGATCGAGATACGAAACTTCGACTCGGCGCCCGGGAAGTACGTTGGACTGGATGCGGTGTGGAGCGTGCGCAAGATGAAGACCGGAAAGGTCGAGACCGGGCGCACAAGCTTGCATACGAAGGTGAGCGACCCGGGCTATGACGCCGTTGCTGCCGCACACAGCCGCACGATCGCAAACATGACCGACGACATCGCAAAGGCGATCCGCGCGCTCGAGTAAGCAGATTCCGGGTCGACGCGCACATTGTCCCGTCCGTGCGGATGGAGCTCAATGGGCCAGTCGTCCAGTCGCGAAGCGCTTCGACGCAGGCAACGTGCCCGAAGACAGAGCACGGCGATGCACGGATGCGCATGCCGCTTGGCACGCGTCGTCCCACTGTGCGACCATGGACGTCCATATGGAGGGAATCTCCCGGTTCGAAACGAACGCGCAATTCACGGCCGCGCACGCCGATACTCCCGTGGTGTTCATCACCGCCAGCGACGACGTCGGGTTCGACCGGTCGGTCGTCGAAGCCGGCGGTGTGACGCTGCTGCGCACGTTTTTTTCGAACGACGCGATCCTCGAAGCGACAAGTGCGGCGCCAGGGCGCATGCCGTACGGCCCATCGTGAAAGTTTCATCGTCGTATTTCGCTGTGCGAGCGGTGTTCTCTCGTTGGAGACATGGGCTTGGCAAGCGATGGGGGTTGACGCGGTGGTGGTCGATGACGTCGGCCACGCGCCCGGCGCGCTTCCTATGCGCAATGGTCGCATTGGGCGTCGTCGCAGGCCCCGCCCTCGCCGCAGAGGATGACGCGCACGTCGTGATTCTCAACGGCGTGGATCCCTACCTTCCTGCGTATCTGGTGACCGACAGCGCAATGCGTGCGGAACTCGCCAAGGACACCGCGAGACGGATCATTCTGTATTCCGAGCCGCTCGACTATCGATTCCCGGTCGCATCCTGGGAACCTGACCTTGTCGCGTTGCTTGCCAAAAAATACAGCGCACGCCACATCGACGTGGTCGTTGCCGTGACAAAGTCTGCGCTGGACTTCTTCACGCGGTACGGCGAACAACTTTGGCCGGGCGCGCGCGTGGTATTCCACGGGATTGACGCAATAGAAGCGGATCAAATTCCGCCCGGAGCCGTTGGCATGGTGGCTCAATTTGATCTTGCCAGCACGATCGACATTGCCCAACGCTTGCAGCCCACCGCGCGCCGCATCCTTTTCATTAACGGCGTAGGGGTACTTGACCTTAATTTTGAGCGGCAGGCGCGCCTTTTGGCGCCGACCGTGACAGGAACGGCCAAAATAGAATTTCTGTCCGGACTCCCCCTGCCCGATTTGCTGGCACGAGTCGCAGCGGAGCCCGCGGATACGATCATCATATTTCTCACGCAATTGGGTGACCGCGATGGTCGAGCCTACACGCCTCGCGACGTGCTGCAGGCGGTAAGCCGCGTGTCCGCCGCTCCAGTGTATGGCATGTATGAGACCTATGTAGACCATGGAATTGCGGCAGGCAGCATGGAATTCCTTGAAGATCGTGGACGGCTCGTCGCGCGGCTCGTGCGTGAAGCGCTGGCCGGCACGCGCTATGCGCCGGGTAAGAACGTGTTCACTGTCGCAAGCCGATGCGTCGCTGACGCGCGTGCGCTGCGGCGCTGGTCATTGGACCCGGAGCGGTTGCCCGCAGGCTGCGACGTCCGATTTGCCGATCGTCCTTACTGGCGAGAGTATCTTTGGCAGATTGCCCTAGGGCTGATGGTT
>DATFSE010000018.1:0-78284 GCA_035262745.1 Casimicrobiaceae bacterium
CTCACTGCGAGCGTTAGTACAGGTGAGATCAGGTGGATCGGGGCGCTGAAGTTGAAGGTTCGAAAGCCCAAGCTCGCTCTGCGCATTGAGTGACTGGACAAACTCTTCCGCAACACAAAGTTCTCTCCCCTCCTTTCCGGACCCCTCGAAGAAGGGGGCATAGTGTCGCCCTGAGCCTAACAATTCCACGGCTCGCTTCAGTTCGTCACGCATAACAAGAAGTGCCGCGTCAAGCGATCCTTTGATTTTGCGGCGGTGTCGGAAGCGGCCTAACGCGGAATTTCAGAGCGCGAGAATTTGCTCCCCCCACCCCCTACATCGCCAGGGCCCCTTGGCGACTAGGTTAGTAGTCACTGCATTGGACGCCTTCGGATTTCCTCGTATTTCTCTCTCGCTGCAGGCCGATCTCAGGACTAGCTTGCGCAAAGTCCCACCCAGATTCCCACCCAAACGCGGCACAGTCGCGCTTAGTGATCGTCGTTAAGAGCGGAAATCTAAGCGCGACGCGGACTTACTGAGGCTGGTGCAACGTGACTGTGCTACTCAGCCAGTAGCGCATCGGACGTTCCAAAAAATACGGCGCCGCCAAGCGACGCCGCGGTAGAGGTGCCCCCCGCTTGTGCCGTGCCGACCGTCATCTTGAACCTGAGTTCAAGAGGGTCGCCTACCTGGGCCATCAGGCGCTTCCGCGTAGGGAGCGCACACCGGCCCATTCAAGGCGCGGCGACCTAGCTAGTAGCATTGGTTCAAAGAGTATATGGCCGGTTCGAACACCGCAGGGGACGTTGAAAAGATGCGCTTCAAAAAAGCTTGTCTTGATCGGCCATCGCACGATCGATCGCCGATTGCATCGCTGAAATTCTACGCTGAACAACGCTTGTGTCAAAACCGCTGGTCGTCGCGCCCGCAGCCCGTCCATGCGTGGCGCGCAGCAGCTCGTTGGCAATGTTGAGCGCCGCCATCACCGCGATCCGCTCGGTTCCCGCGATCTTTCCCGCGTCGCGAATCTCCCGCATTCTGCGATCGAGGTATTGCACGGCCTGAAGCAGCTCTTCGCGCTCGGACTCTTTGCAGGCGACGCGGTAATCGCGGCCGAGAATCGATACGTCGAGCGTGACAGCGTGGTCGTCCATCAAGATCAGCTTTAGCTGGTCGACTCAGGCAATTGTTGCAGCAGCGAATCGATGCGCGAGGTTGCTGCCGCAATCCGCGCCGCGAGTCCCCGGTTTTGCTCCATCGCACGGCCCAGTTCGCGCTTGAGCGATTCGTTCTCCGCGCGGAGGCGATTGTAGTCCGCAAGAAGTGCCGCCACTTTTTGCTCGAGGCCCGACAGCTCGGAGTCCATCAGCGACTATAGGCGGAAGCTTTCCGTCACGTCAACCAACGCCCGAGCTCTGCACGTCCGTGGCCAAGGCCTCATAACGCACCTCCACAATCTCGAGCTCCACGGCGCCTGCCGGAGTGCGCAGGACGACGCTCTCGCCCTCCCGCGCCTTGATCAGCGCGCGCGCCATGGGGGACATCCAGCTGATGTAGCCGCGGGCGGTGTCGATCTCGTCGACGCCGACGATGCTGACGGTGCGCAACTGATCTTCGTTGTTGCGCACCGTCACCGTGGCGCCGAAGAAAATCCTATCCGCGTCGTCCGAGTCCCGGCGCGCCAGCGGGTCGACCACCTCGGCATGGTCCAGCCGCTTGATTATGAAACGGATGCGTCGATCGATTTCGCGCAGCCGCTTCTTGCCGTAGATGTAGTCGGCATTCTCAGATCGGTCGCCGTTGCTCGCGGCCCACGCTACTGCAGCAACGACCGACGGCCGTTCATTTTCAACCAGGTGATCGAGTTCGCTCTTGAGCCGGGCGAATCCTCCCGGTGTCATGTAGTTCTTAGTTCCGGCAGGGAGCGCTGCTGGCTCGAGCGCATCTTCGTCGAGATCGCTATCGCTTTCGCGAGTAAATGCCTTGTTCATGAAAATGCATGACGCGTGGCGCGAGCGAAGGTTCCCAAACGCCGAAGTTTCGATCGCATTATAGGGGCGACGCGAGACACCGGGGGCTATAATCGCCGCTCGCATCTTGCTTCGCCATCAGTCGATCCGGCTCACTCCAGAGAGCAGCGATGAACCGCCTGGCAGCCCTTCCAGCCTTTGGCGCGTTGATCCTCGTCGCGATCGTCGCCTTCGCTGTTGCGCTCTCCGTCGGCAGCGTCGCGCTGGACATTGCAGCAATCATGCGGGCGCTCTTCAGCAGCGGAGATCTCACCGCTCAGATGATCGTGCGCGAGTTGAGGTTGCCGCGCGCCGTCGCGGCGTTCGCCACTGGTGGCTCGCTCGCGCTCGCAGGTGCGCTGTTGCAGGTGCTGCTACGCAATCCGCTCGCCGATCCCTACGTGCTGGGGGTGTCCGGCGGAGCAGCGGTCGGCGCCCTGCTTACCATACTTGCCGGTGCCACGGGATGGACCACTCCTCTGGGCGCTTTCGGCGGCGCGTTCGTATCGACCATTATCGTGTTCGTTCTTTCGCGTAGTGACGGCGCCTGGTCGCCGATGCGCCTGCTCCTCACCGGAGTGATCGTCGCCGCGGGCTGGGGCGCAGTGGTCGCGCTGCTACTTACGCTTGCCCCCGATGCGCAGCTTCGCGGAATGCTCTTCTGGTTGATCGGCGACCTTGCGGCGCCACCGATCTGGTGGACGACACTGGTCGCGCTGGCGCTCGGCCTTGCTGTCGCGCTGCCGTTCGCGCGTGAGCTCAACGCGCTTGCACGCGGCGTTGTTGCGGCTGCCGCGCTCGGTGTGGCCGTCGACCGGTTACCGTGGTTGCTTTTCGGACTCTCCGCGGCTTTGACTGCCGTTGCGGTCACGACTGCGGGCGCGATCGGCTTTATCGGTCTCATCGTGCCGCACGCGGTGCGCCTAGTACTCGGCAACGACCAGCGCATCGTTCTCCCGGCGTCCGCTCTTGCAGGCGGCGCGCTTCTGCTCGTTGCGGACACGCTCGCGCGCGAAGTCGCCGCCCCCACCCAGCTCCCCGTTGGAATCGTCACCGCGCTCATCGGCGTGCCAGCGTTCCTGTTTCTGCTCGCGCGGGAACGCCAATGAGCGCTCCGCTCCTTGCAACACACGGCCTGCGAGTAACGATTGCGGGCATTACGGTTTGCAGCGACCTTGCGCTCAGCATTCGGCGTGGAGAATGCTGGGCCGTGCTCGGGCGCAACGGCGCAGGCAAGACGACCCTGCTGCATACTCTTGCCGGACTGCGTCCGCCTGCAGCAGGCAGCATCGATTTCGCCGGCAGGCCGCTCGCGGCATGGACGGGCCGCAAGCTCGCGCGCCGGCGAGCGCTGCTCGCCCAGGACGACTTTGACGCCTTTCCCGCGAGCGTGCTGGAAACGACCCTGATCGGACGCCATCCACATCTGTCGCGCTGGGAATGGGAATCCCCGCGCGACTATGCGATCGCCCGCGCTGCGCTGGCTGCGGTCGATTTCGCCGAGGGAGAAGCGCGCGATGTGCGCACGCTGTCCGGTGGCGAGAGAAGGCGTGTGGGGTTGGCTGCGTTACTCGCGCAGGAGCCCGAGCTCTTTCTTCTGGACGAACCGGCAACGCACCTGGATCTTGCACACCAACTCGCTGTGCTCGATCGGCTGACCGCGATTGCACGCGACCAGCAAAAGTCGCTGATCATGGTGGTGCACGACGTCAACCTGGCGACGCGCTATTGCGATCATGCGTTGCTCCTCGATCGCGGCTCGGCGCTCGCAGGGCCGGCCGCCGAACTGCTCACCGCCGAGCGCCTGTCGGCGTTATACGGCGTCGCGCTGCGAACGCTGCGTGATGAGAGTCGCCGCGTGTTCGTGACCTAGGCACTTGAAGGTTCAGCGAACGAGCTTGACCCGGGCCTTATCGAGCACGGCGCATAGACCCTCCAGGCCGTCGATGAAACGAGGGCCGGCGCGGTGCAGCAGATTGGCATCGATAGCGTAGAGGTTGCCGCGCGCGACTGCGGGAAGCGCCTCCCAGGCTGACCAGGCGTCGAGCCATTCAGGTGGCACCGGGCCGTCGGCACCCGCGACGATGGCGTCGGGGGAAGCCGCAAGTACCGCTTCGACGCTCACCTGTGGAGCCGGTAGACCAAGCGCCGCGAAGACGTTTTTTCCGCCGCACAACTCGATGGCTGCACTGATGATGTGTGCGCCGCCGACTGTGAACAGCGGCTGGTTCCATATTTCATAGAACACGCGCAACTTCGGCGCGCTGCGCTCTCGCTCTCGCAACGAGGCGATGCGCTGTCGCAGAGTCGTGGCGACCTTGGACGCGCTTCGCTCGTGCCCGGTAAGCACACCGAGTCGCACGATGTCCTCGGCAATCGCATCCGGGCTGCGCGGGTCGCTAAAGTAGACAGGAACTCCAAGCGAGCGCAGCCGCTCGACCTGCGCAGGCGCGAGATACGGCCAGGCGACGACCAGATCTGGCTTGAGCGTCACGATGAGCTCGAGATCGAGCGAACGAGCATCGCCGACACGCGGCAAGCGTGCCGCTTCGGGAGGAGCGTCGGCGGGTGAAAGCACGCCGGCGACCTGTTCCCCAGCGCCAGCCGCGAACAACAGCTCGGTCGCGTGCGGGACAAGGCTTACGATGCGGCGCGCCGGCGCCTTGAGCTCGACCGTTGCGCCGGTCGCGTCGGTCGCCGAGACAGGGGCGCCGCTAACCGCGCCGGACACCATCGCGGTCATCCACAACATCAACAGAATCGGCGGCAGCGTCATTCGGCGCAGGGCGATTGCCCTAGTATCGGTAGCGCACGCCGGCAAAGACGTTCGACCCGGGCGTGTTGTAGTCTGCGGCGAGCTCGTAGTTCTTGTCGAACGCGTTGCCGACGATGGCGAAAAGCGCCCACTGCGGCGCGACGGCGTATTCCGCGTTGAAATTGACCACCGCGTAGCCGCCCATCCTCCGAGTATTGGCGGGATCCTCGTAGCGCGCCGACGACGCGATCACTTGCACGCCAAGCTGCAGCGCGCCGAGTGACTGCGTGACCTGGAGCGAACCGTAGTAACGCGCTCGCCGCGGCAGCAGATTGCCCGTTGCATCGTCGTAGGGGCGGGCGAAGTCGAGGCTGCCCTTGATGTTGGTATCCCCATAGAGCGCCTGCAGCTCCAGGGTGATGCCTTCGAGCGTGGCGGAAGCGATGTTCTGGGGAGCGCAGTTGAAGTCTGCATCGCAACTGAAGACGATCAAATCTTTGACGCGGTTGCGGTACGCGACGACCCCTGCGTTGAGCATCGCATCGGAGTAGCGCAATGCGCCCTCGAGGTTGTGTGCTGTCTCCGGAACCAGATTGGGGTTCGAAAACCCTGGGAAATAGAGATCGTTGAATGTTGGCGCCTTGAAGCCTGTTCCATAGCTCATGCTCGCGCGCAGGTTGGAGCTAAGGCTGTAGGCGTACTCGATGGCGCCCGAAGTCTGGCCTCCGTATTGCGAGCTCTGGTCGTGGCGCAGGTTGGCCTGGAGCGCGTTGGCGCCTTCGCGAAGCTGGTAGACGCCGATGACGGCATTGGTGTTGCGCGCGGTGACGGGGAAGCCGGCGTCGGTGTTGAGCCGCTCCTCGCGCCGTGACAGCGCGAGCGACAACGCCCCCAGCGGCAGTGACAGATCATTCTGCCAAAGGTACTGTCGCTGCACGGTCTTGAACTGCGAAGGTCCGAACGCGGTTTGCGAATTGCTGTCGTCGCTCGATGTTCCGGCCTCCAGGGTGCTTTTCCAGAACGAGGCCAGGCGGTTGCTGCTGGCGACTGCATAGCTCTGTACTGTGGTGATCGTCCTGTCGTCGAAATCCGGACTGGCATCGAATTGGGCATTGAGTCGACTGTAGAACGCCTGCAACGAGAGCTGCTGCTCGGGCGCGAAACGGTAAGTGAGGCTGCCGCTGCCGTTGCCGTTGGTGTAGCCGTCGCGATCCGGGTTGTAGCTGAAGTTGGCGGGATTCCAGATGGCGTTGAAGCCCGAGCTTTGCTGGTACCCGCCTTGAAGTGCGATCCGCCACGACTCTGCGCTTCCGCTCGCTCCGGCGGAGAACTGACTTGTGTTGTAGGTGCCATAACCGGCGCTTGCGTTCGCGGCGAAGCCCTTGCCGGCGCTGCGTGTGAACACCTGCACAACGCCGCCGATGGCGTCGGCACCATAGAGGCTGGCGGCAGGACCCCTCAGGATCTCGATGTGGTCGATCTCTGAGAGCGGGATCGCTTCGAAGGGCGCGGTGCCGGAACTCGACGACCCGACGCGCAAACCGTCGACGAGCAGCAAGGTTTGGTTCGCGTTGGCCCCGCGGAGGAAGACGCTCGTCGTCGTCCCCGGGCCGCCTGTCGTCGCAATCTGCACGCCAGGTTGTCGCTGCAGCAGATCAGCAAGGCCTTGCGCTCCGGCGCGGGCGATTTCGTCGGGTCCGATCACGGTGACATCGGCAATGATCTCGGTGAGCCTCTGCGGCGAGCGTGTCGCTGTCACCGTGACCGGATCGAGCAGCGCCGGTGCTTCGGGGGTTTGCGAATGCGTGAGGCGGCTGGCGGCGATTGCCGCCACGCCGAGCAGCGCCGCTGCGCGGCGATGCCAACTATCGACCATGGGTCTCTCCATTCGTGCTCTCCCGCACGAGCGTTCACGAACCGCGGAGAGACCGGCGAGCAGCGCGGATTGAGGCCCGCCTGCGGCCGGGCAGCGCCTCCCGCGATGCGCCCAGCTACCTGATTGCGCGCTTGCTTAAAACCAAGCGTGAACCGTGCAGGCCGGTCTCCGGGCTCGTCGGTGCGGATTCGCCGGCCTTCCCGTTCGTTGTGAACAGTGGCATTGGAGCGATCCTCGAGACCTCGCCACGCATGGCCAAAGTCCCGTCCGACCTACCGTTGCGGGGGCAGCGCCGGAATGGCCGCGATTTGTACGAATCGAGACGCACCGGCTTCCCGTTTCACCCGCCGCGCTTGAGATCCGCGGCGGACACCTGCGATACCCATTATACCGAGTCATCCATAGGGAAAGAGGACGACGAGCGAAACAGCGTCGCGCTGCACAAAATGATATAATCGCTGCCCTTTTTGTCGGACGCCGTCCTACAAAAATTGGCATCGTGATTCGCAAGCTCTACATCCGTACTTTCGGCTGCCAGATGAACGAGTACGACTCGGCCAAGATGGCCGACGTGCTCGACGCCACCGAGAGCATGCAACTTACCGATGCTCCCGGCGAGGCGGATGTGATCCTGTTCAATACCTGCTCCGTGCGCGAAAAAGCGCAAGAGCGCGTTTTTCACGACCTCGGCCGTGTGCGGGAGCTCAAGTCGGCCAATCCCGACTTGATCATCGGAGTCGGCGGATGCGTCGCCAGCCAGGAAGGTGCGGCGATCGTCGCGCGCGCGCCCTACGTCGACGTCGTGTTCGGTCCGCAGACGCTGCATCGGCTGCCGGAACTGATCGCGCGCCGTCGGGCTACGGGTCGACCGCAGGTCGATATCTCGTTTCCCGCGATCGAGAAATTCGACAGTCTTCCGCCGCCGAGGGTCGAAGGCGCGAGCGCGTTCGTCTCGATCATGGAGGGATGCAGCAAGTACTGCACGTTCTGCGTCGTTCCCTATACGCGCGGAGAGGAGGTCTCCCGCCCGTTCGACGACGTTCTCACCGAGGTCGCCGATCTCGCCGACCAGGGAGTCAAGGAAATCACGCTGCTCGGCCAGAACGTCAACGCTTATCGCGGTGCGATGAACGATGGCGAGAGCGCTGATCTCGCGACGCTGATCGAATATCTGGCAGAGATACCGTCGCTCGAGCGTATCCGCTTCACAACTTCGCATCCCCGGGAGATGACGCAGCGACTCATCGACGCTTATGCCACTGTGCCTAAGCTCGTGTCGCAGATCCATCTGCCGGTGCAGTCGGGCTCCGATCGCGTGCTTGCCGCGATGAAGCGCGGCTATACCGCGCTCGAGTACAAGTCGATCGTGCGCCGACTGCGTTCGGCGCGGTCGCCTCTGTCGATCTCGTCCGATTTCATCGTTGGCTTTCCGGGCGAGACGCAGCGGGACTTCGAGCACACAATGCGGCTGGTCGACGACATCGACTTTGACGGCAGCTTCATCTTTCAGTACAGCCCGCGACCAGGAACTCCGGCCGCGGACTTTGCCGAGCAGGTGCCGCGCGACATCGCTCAAGCGCGTTTCGAGCGGCTGCAGGCGGTAATCGACTTAAGTTACCGTGCGCACAGCGAGCGTATGGTCGGCTCGGTCGAACGCGTGCTAGTGACCGGGCGCGCTGCGAGAAGCGCTAAGGATCTCGCAGCCAGAACGGAGAACAACCGCGTAGTGAATTTCGGCGGCGGCGAGAACTTGATCGGCCGCTATGTCGATGTGCGCATCAGCGCGGCGATGGCGCATTCGCTGAGGGGCGAATTGGTGAGGAATTGACCCTTTGTTCGAGGCGCGGCGCGGAGAAGGGGATGCTCCGGTCGCATGGTTGAAACGCAGTTGATGAGGTTCGCAATGTCTGCTTCCAGGATTTCCAGTATCCCCGGCTTGTTTGTTTTCCCACTCGCGTTGTCGGCGCTGCTCTGCGGATGCGCGACAGTGCCGGCACCGGATTCAGCGACCGTGGCCGCCGCGGCGGTGGCTGCAACCGCTGCAGCCGAGGCCGCTTCCGGCAATGCAGCGCACGGCGCTAGCGCCCCTGCGGCGCCCGGGTCTCCCCCGGCGCGCAATGGCCCGTCGGCACCTGCCGTCGCCGCCGCTGCGGCTGCCGCCGCTGCCGCGGCCGCCGGACAGCAGAAACCCTTTGCTGAAGTAATCAAGGAGGCCAAGGAGGAGCCTGGCCTGTTCACGCTGTGGACCAAGGATGAGAAGGTCTGGCTGGAAATCAAGCCCGACCAGTTCGATCAGCCGTTCTTTTTCCAGATCAACCGCACTCATGGCATTGGCGAGCGCGAGCCGTTCTTGAGCCCCATGCTCCGCTCGTACATCGTCGAGTTTCATCGGATCGGCAATCTGGTGCAGTTGATCGCCAAGAACACGCAGTTCTTTGCGGCCGAAGGCACCCCGCTCGCGCGTGCCGTGCGCGAGAACTTGAGCGACAGCCTCATTTCTACTGTTGCGGTGGCGAGCCTCCCTCAACCCGAAAACAAGTCGATCCTGATCGAGGCGAACGCGCTTCTGCTCGCCGACATCCCGGCGGGTGCCACCGCGCTCGAAGGCGCCTATCGAATTTCCTATGCTTTCGATGCTCGCAATTCGAGCTTCAGCGCGACCCATAACACCGTCGATCTGACCGGGCTCGAGGTGTCGGCTCACTACTCCGTTTCGCGGATCGCACCGCCGCCGCAAACGCCATCGAGCGTGCCGCATGCTGCTCCGCCGGCTCACCTCGAGGACCCTAGAAGCCTGTTCCTGGGCTACTACTATAGCTTCGCCAAGCTTCCTGCACCGATGCATCCGCGCGTCGCTGACGATCGTATCGGCCACTTCATGGTGCATCGCTGGGATTTTTCCGACGACATCGCCAAGTTCCCCGAGGTTTATTACGTCCAGCGCTGGCGTCTCGAGAAAAAAGATCCCTCTGCGGAAATCTCCGAGCCGATGCAGCCCATCGTCTATTGGCTGGATCGCAATATCCCCGCGAAATACCGTGACACGGTCAAGGCCGGCATCCTCGAATGGAACAAGGCGTTCGAGAAAATCGGTTTCAAGGATGCGATCCGTGTAGAGATCCAGCCCGACAATGCCGACTTCAGCACGGCGGACGCGCATCACGCTTCCGTGCGCTGGGTGGTTCGCGACGAAGCCGGTGCCTTTGCCATCGGTCCCCGCCGCTACGATCCGCGCACCGGCGAGATCCTTGACGCCGACATAGAGATCGAAGACGGCTGGACGCGGTTGCCACGGCGCCAAGCCACAGAGCAGTTTCCGACGAGGCATGCACGCGCCATGAGCGACGGCAGCTTCTGCGAATATGGCGATGTCGCCTTCGACGAGATGGCGTTCGCTCTCGATCTGCTGATCGCCCGCGGCGACATCGACCCGGACAGCCCCGAGGCGGAGCGCTATGTGCTGGCGACCCTCAAGGATGTCGTGACGCACGAAGTCGGACACACGCTGGGACTTCAGCACAACTTCCGAGCGTCGACAATCTATACGCAGAAGCAATTGAGCGACCCGGAGTTCACCAAAGTCCACGGGATCGGCGGCTCGGTGATGGATTACAACGCGGTCAATCTGGCGCTGCAGGACGAGCGCCAGAGCGATTACGTGATGAACTCGATCGGTCCTTACGACTACTGGGCGATCGAATACGCCTACAAGTCGATCGCTCCGGACAAGGAAAAGGCCGAGCTGGCGGCTATCGCCTCGCGCAGTGCCGAGCCCGAGCTCGCCTTCGGCAACGACCTCGATGCAGGATTCGGCGGCGCCTCGGAAGGCATGGATCCGCAGGTCAACCGGCGCGATATCGGCAGCGATCCGCTCGAATACGCCGCGAGGCGCATCAAGCTGTCGCGAGAGCTCTGGGAGCGGCTGCAGTCGCGGCAGCTCAAGTCCGGCGAGAGCTACGAGATGCTGCGGCGTAATTTCCTCACCGGCTTGACGCAGGTCGGCAATGCCAGCGTCGTGGCTTCCAAGTATGTCGGCGGCGTCGTCTACGTGCGCGATCATGCTGGCAGCGGCCGCGAACCCTTCACGCCGGTGCCGGCGGAGCGACAGCGCCTCGCACTGAAGCAGATCGCCGACGGGCTGCTATCGGTCGACAGTTTCCGATTGAAGCCCGAATTCGTGCGGCGAATGACGGTGGACCAGTTCGAAAGGTTCCGCGACGATGCCGGCTCGAGCGCCATCGCGCCCGACATCTCGCTCACCAACCGCATGCTCGCAATGCAGCGCTCGGTGCTCGACCAGCTCATGAGCGACGCGGTCGCGACTCGAATCGAAGAAGGTGCGTATCGCCACCTCAAGAACGAGCAGAGCTTCCGCTTGTCCGAGCTCTATGACACGATACAGGACGCGATCTGGAGCGAACTCAAGACGGGGCGCGACATCTCGGTGTTCAGGCGCAACCTCCAGCGCGAGCACTTGAAGCGCGTCACCGCCGTGTTGCTGCGGCCGTCGCAGGGAGTGCAGGCCGACGCACGCGCATTGCAACGGGAGAACGCTAAGCAGCTTCTTTCGCTTATCAGGGCGTCGATGAGCAAGCCGTCGTTCTCCAAGGAAGCGCGCGCCCACTTGGCTGAATGCGAGAATACGCTCGACGAGGCGTTGAAGGCCCCATTGCAGCGACCGGGTGCATAGTAGCGGAAGTCTTAAGCTCACTTGCCAAAATCGCAAACCGTCGAGCTGGATCTTTCTCCGGTCGACAATCGCGCGCTCGCCAACCTGTGCGGGGCTCTGGACGCGAATCTGCGCCAGATCGAGGCGGCGCTCGATGTCGCGATCGCGCGCCGTGGGGCGACGTTCACCGTGCGCGGCGCCGCAGTTCAAACCGAGCGCGCGACAGCAGCATTGCAACGGTTCTATGCGCAGGCACAGGAGCCCTTGAGCGTCGACGACGTTCAGCTCGGGTTGATCGAACTATCGACACAGCAGGAACCGCCGGCCAAAGTCGACGCCAGCGATGATGGCGCGCCGCTGCTACGCACGCGTCGCGCGGACCTGCATGGGCGCACCCCGAATCAGATCCTGTACTTAAAGCACATCCAGGAGCACGACATCACCTTCGGTACCGGCCCCGCAGGAACCGGCAAGACCTACTTGGCGGTTGCCTGCGCGGTGGATGCGCTGGAGCGCGACATCGTGAAGCGGCTCGTTCTCGTGCGCCCGGCGGTGGAAGCGGGAGAGCGGCTGGGCTTCCTTCCCGGCGACATGGCGCAGAAAGTCGATCCTTACCTTCGCCCGCTCTACGACGCGCTCTACGACTTGATGGGCTTCGACAAGACGGCCAAGCTGTTCGAGCGCAATACCATCGAAATCGCGCCGCTTGCATTCATGCGCGGCCGCACCCTCAATCATTCCTTCATCATCCTCGATGAGGCCCAGAACACGACGCCCGAGCAGATGAAGATGTTCCTCACCAGGATCGGCTTCGGGACCAAGGCGGTCATCACAGGCGATGTGACGCAAATCGATCTCGCCCGCGGCCAGAAAAGCGGACTCATCGAGGCGCGCCGGATCCTGGCCGATGTGCGCGGCATCGCGTTCACCGAATTCACCAGCGCCGACGTTGTCCGTCATCCGCTGGTGCAGAGGATTATTTCCGCGTACGAGAAGCAGACGCAGGACGAGCGTAGCGACGCAGCGAGTCCCCCGCGGCGTGCCGAGCGTTGAAGGGGATGACGCCACGCTCGCGGGCGGCGCGACGCGCGCGCCTGTCACTCACGGTGCAATACGCGACCGCCGGCGACGATCTTCCGGCACGCGCTTTGCTTCGCCGCTGGGCCGCGGCGGCAGTGGAACGCGACGCCGCCGTTACACTGCGCTTTGTCGGTGTGAAAGAGGCGCGCGCGCTCAACCATCGGTATCGGGGCAAAGACGTCCCCACCAACGTGCTTGCATTCGTGTACGATGAGAACCGTGGAGGGGACATCGTGCTGTGCGCGCCGGTGCTCAGGAGCGAAGCGCGGCAGCAGAACAAGACGCTGACCGCTCACTGCGCGCACCTCGTCGTTCACGGCATGCTGCACCTGCAGGGCTACGATCATCACCGGGCTGTCGACACGACGCGGATGGAGGCGCGCGAGACCGACATCCTCTCGAGACTGGGGTTTGACGATCCCTACGCGGCGCCGTCACGCCGTGCGCGTCGATGAGCCACGAAGCCGCTGACCGGAGCGTGCTGAAGCCGACGCTGCTCGAGCGGCTGTCCGCCTTCCTCACTCGCGAGCCGGAAGATCGCGAGGAGCTGCTGCAGATTCTCCATGGCGCATTCGAGCACAAACTGCTCGACGCCGACGCGCTATCCATCATCGAAGGGGCTCTCCAGGTTTCCGAGATGACAGTGCGCGACATCATGATTCCGCGCGCACAGATGGACGTCGTCTCCATCGACGATGACCCCGAGCAGTTCATCCCCTTCATCATGGAGACGCGCCATTCGCGCTTTCCGGTCATCGGCGAGAATAAAGACGACGTGGTGGGCATCCTGCTCGCCAAAGAGCTCCTGAACTTCTACGCCAATCGTGAGGCATTCAATCTGCGCGACACGCTGCGCCCGGTCGTTTTCGTTCCCGAATCCAAGCGGCTCAACGTGCTGCTGCGCGATTTTCGCGCCAACCGCAACCACATCGCGATCGTTGTCGACGAGTATGGCGGCGTATCGGGTCTGGTGACCATCGAAGACGTGCTGGAGCAGATCGTCGGCGATATCGAGGATGAATACGACTTCGACGAAGCCGAAGACAACATCATTCCCGAGGCGGGCGGACGCTATCGCGTGAAGGCGCAAACCGAAATCGCCGACTTCAACCAGGCGCTGGGCGCTGATTTCGCCAGCGACGAGTTCAACACGGTTGGAGGATTGGTCCTGCAGGCGTTCGGGCGATTGCCCAAGCGCAGCGAAGCGACCAACATCGACAGGTTCCGTTTCAAGGTGGTTCGCGCCGACAGCCGGCGCATCTACACACTGCAGGTCGAAAGGCTGGCTGCGCCGCCGGTTGAGGACACCGGCGCAGAAGCCTGATGGCGGCGCTCGCCGCGCTGCTTCTCGGCATCGCCACCGTCTTCGGTTTCGCGCCGTTCGGCGCGTGGGCGCTACCGGTGTTGACACTCGCCGCGCTGTTCGCGCTTATGCGCGGCGCTTCGTCGCCGCGCGACGCGGCATGGATCGGCTTTGCTTTCGGCGTAGGGCTGTTCGGTGCGGGTGCGTCCTGGGTCTATGTTGCACTGTCGACCTTCGGCGAAATGCCCGCGTCGCTGGCAGCGATCGCCACTGTCTGCTTTTGTGCTTACCTCGCGCTGTTTCCCGCAGCCGTCGGCTGGTTTTGCGCCCGGCTTGCACCGCCCGGGTCTGGTCTGCGCCTCGCGCTCGCCGTGCCCGCCTGGACGCTTGCCGAGTGGCTGCGCAGCTGGCTCCTGTCCGGGTTTCCATGGCTCTCCGTCGGATATTCCGAGCGGACCGCTGCGCTGGCCGGCTACGCGCCTTTGGGCGGCGTGTTCCTCGTGAGCTTCGCCATCGCGGCGGCGGCCGCGCTGCTGGTCGAGCTGACCCTCGCGATCGAAGCGCAGCGCTGGCCGGGAGCGGTGATCGTTATCGCCGCGTTCGGCGGGATTGCGATCGGCGGCGTCGTTCTGTCCTCGATCGAATGGAGCCGACCTGCAGGGGACGCCATCGCCGTGAGCCTGGTCCAGGGGAACATCGAGCAGGACGTCAAGTTCGACCCCGCGTATCGAACGAGCTCTCTGGAGACGTATGCCGAGCTGGTCGCAAAGGCGAAAGGAAGGCTCGTGGTGCTGCCGGAGAGCGCGCTGCCGATGTTCGCCGACGAAGTGCCGGCAGAGTACGTGGCGCGACTTCGCGAAAGCCTGCGCACGCACCGCGCCGACCTCCTGCTCGGGTTGTTCTTTTTCGAGCCGCGCGGCAGCGCCGACGAGGACGACCGCTATTTCAACAGCGTGGTGAGCATCGGCAGCTCAACCACGCAGGTCTACCGCAAGCATCATCTGGTGCCGTTCGGCGAAACGATTCCCGCTAAGCCCGTTTTCGGCTGGTTTATTCGCAGCGTTCTGCACATCCCTCTGGCCGATCAAACGCCGGGCCCCGCCTATCAGGAACCCTTCATGGTGGCGGGTGAGCGGGTGGCGGTGAACATCTGCTACGAGGACGCTTTCGGAAGCGAAATCAACCGCGGGTTGCCGGAAGCCACACTGCTGGTGAATGTGACCAACGACGCCTGGTACAAACGCTCGCTCGCTGCCGAGCAGCACGAGCAGATCGCAGCCATGCGCGCACTGGAGACCGCGCGACCCATGCTGCGGGCGACCAATACCGGCATCACGTCGATCATCGATCATCGCGGAGTCGAGATCGCGCGGCTGCCTTGGTTCACTCGCGGCGTGCTCGAAGGCAGCATCGCCGGGCGCACCGGAACGACACCCTACGTGCGCTTTGGCGACGCGCTGGTCGTCATCGTGGCCTTGGTCGCGATTGTCGTGCTTGCGCTGCTCGCACGACGCCGCACCTGAAGCGATCGCGGCGGCTTGGTCGCCCAACCATTCATCCCGTAAAATCAAGCCCTTTGTCGGCCTCCGTTGCGCCTCTGATGCTCACTTTTCAGCAGGTGATCCTTACGCTCCAGGACTACTGGGACAGCCAGGGTTGCGCTCTGCTGCAGCCTTACGACCTGGAAGTCGGCGCCGGCACTTCACATACCGCGACCTTTCTGCGTGCGATCGGACCCGAGCCATGGCGAGCGGCTTATGTTCAGCCGTCGCGCCGCCCGAAGGATGCGCGCTATGGCCAGAATCCCAACCGGCTTCATCAGCATCACCAGTTCCAGGTCGTGCTCAAGCCGTCGCCCGAAGACATCCTCGATATCTATCTGGGGTCGCTGCAGGAGCTTGGCGTCGACATGCGCCGCAACGACATACGCTTTGTGGAAGACGATTGGGAGAATCCAACCCTTGGTGCCTGGGGCCTAGGCTGGGAAGTGTGGATGAACGGGATGGAGATCACCCAGTTCACCTACTTCCAGCAAGTCGGCGGTCTCGATTGCAAGCCGATCACCGGCGAGATCACTTATGGCCTCGAGAGACTGACCATGTATTTGCAGAACGTCGACAACGTTTTCGATGTCGTCTATACCGTTTGGCGGGATCGCGGCGTCGAAAAGACGTTGAGCTATGGCGACGTGTTCCATCAAAACGAAGTGGAGCAGTCGGCGTTCAATTTCGAGCAGTCGGATCCGGCAAAGCTGTTCGAACAATTCGCGCTGTTCGAGGCAGAGGCGAAGCGGCTTCTCGAGGCCAAGCTTCCTCTGCCCGGCTACGAAATGATTTTGAAAGCAGCGCACACCTTCAACCTGCTCGACGCGCGCGGCGCGATCTCGGTCACCGAGCGCGCTGCCTACATCGGCCGCATTCGCGCGCTCTCGAGGCTCGTCGCACAGGCCTACTACGACTCGAGGGAAGCGCTCGGCTTCCCCATGCTCCAAGCACCGGCGGCAAAGGTGGCTTGAATGGCCGCGGCAACGCTGCTGGTCGAAGTGGTCACCGAGGAGTTGCCACCCAAGGCGCTCAAGCGGCTGGGCGAAGCGTTTGCCGAGGGCATCGCGTCGGGATTGCGTCGAGACGGATTTCTGTCTGCGAACAGCGAGACGATGCCCTACGCAACACCGCGAAGACTTGCCGTGTCGATAACCAGCGTGGCATCCGTTGCACCGGACAGCGAGATCATCGACAAGCTCATGCCGGCTAAGGTGGCATGGGACGCGGCGTCGCAGCCATCCGAGGCCTATAAGAAAAAACTCAGCGGACTCGGGCGGGAGCATCTGGCCACCTCGTCGCGTGACGTGCGAGACGGGCCGGACCGCGTTTATGTCGCGAGCGACGGCAAGGCCGACTATGTATATCTTCGCCGCATCGCCAAGGGGCAGTCACTCGAGCGCGGGCTTCAGGAACGGCTCGATGAGGCCTTGGCATCGCTGCCCATCCCCAAAGTGATGACCTACCAGCGGCCCGATGGCACGACAGTCAAGTTCGTGCGTCCGGCGCATAGACTCGTCGCATTGCACGGGTCCCGTGTTATGGGAGTTTCGGCGTTGGGACTCGAAGCCGGCAACACCACGTCGGGTCATCGCTTTCTCGGCCGCAAAGACATCGATGTCGAGTCCGCTGACGCCTATGAACCCGCACTGGAGGCTCACGGTCACGTCATTCCAAGCTTCGCCAAGAGGCGCGCCGCGATCGTGGCGGCACTGGAGCGCGCGTCGGAGCATGCGCACGTGCTGATGCCCGATGCGCTGCTCGACGAGGTGACGGCCCTGGTCGAGTGGCCCAGCGTTTACGCCGGCAGCTTCGAGCGCGCGTTTCTCGACGTACCGCAGGAATGCCTCGTTCTCACCATGCAGCAGAATCAGAAGTATTTTGCTCTCGCCGATCAAGCCGGAAAGCTCAAGCACCGTTTCCTGCTGGTGAGCAACTTAAGCGCCGATGATCCGTCGGGAATCGTGCACGGCAACGAGCGCGTGTTGCGTGCACGGCTCGCCGACGCCAAGTTCTTCTACGACCAGGATCGCAAGCTCAAGCTCGAGGCGAGACTGCCGCGTCTCGCATCCGTCGTCTACCACAACAAGCTGGGCACCCAGCTCGACCGCGTGAAGCGGATACGCGCCATCAGCGCCGAGATCGCCCGACTCACGAGGGCCGACGCCGCGCTTACCGACCGCGCCGCCATGCTGGCCAAGGCCGATCTCCTGACGGAAATGGTGGGTGAATTTCCCGAATTGCAAGGCACCATCGGACGCTATTACGCATTGCACGACGGAGAGCCGGCCGCCGTCGCCGACGCCATCGCGCAGCATTACTGGCCGCGTTTTGCCGGCGACGCGCTGCCGCAGGGACAAGCGGCCACCTCCGTTGCCCTTGCGGACAAGCTCGAAGCGCTGGCGGGGATGTTCGGCATCGGTCAGGTCCCCAGCGGCGACAAGGACCCGTTCGGTCTGCGGCGCAACGCGCTGGGCATCGTACGCATTCTGGTCGAAGGCCGGCAGCGCGTCTCGCTCGGCAGGTTGGTCGATGTTGCCTTCGCGTCCTTCGACTCGGCGCCGGGCGTGGCCCAAGCGCGCGAGGCACTGCTCGACTTCATCTATGAGCGGCTGCGCGGGTACCTGCGCGACCTGGGGTCGACTGCCAACCAAGTGGCCGCGGTCATCGACTCGCATCCGGACTTGATCGATGACTTGCCCGCGCGTCTCGAAGCTGTGCGCCTGTTCGAGACTCTTCCCGAGGCGCAGGCACTATCCGCAGCCAACAAGCGCATCGTCAACATCCTGAAAAAGTCCGAAAGCGAGTCGGCAGCCGCCGTCGATCGATCGCTTCTCGCCGACGGAGCCGAACACGAGCTCTACGTGACGTTTCAAAAACTCGAACCCACCGTTGCGGCCGCATGCGCGGAAGGAGGCTACGCAGGGGCGCTCAAGGCACTCGCCGTCACCAAACCGGCGGTGGATCGGTTTTTCGACGATGTCCTGGTAATGGCGGAGGATCGTGCGGTGCGTGCCAATCGCCTCGCGCTCTTGCGCGGGGTTGCTCAGACCATGAACCGCGTCGCCGACATCTCCAAGCTGGCGATGTGACGAGGCCTAGATCTTGGTCCATTTCATCTCCGATCCGGTTGCACCCACGCGCCATGCGCGGCTGATCGTTCTCGATCGCGACGGGGTGATTAATTACGATAGCGAGCAGTACATCAAGTCGCCGGACGAGTGGCGTCCGATCCCCGGAAGCCTCGAAGCCATCGCCCGGCTTAATCACGCCGGCTTCCGGGTCGTGGTGGCGACCAATCAATCGGGCCTCGGACGCGGGCTGTTCGACATGGCTACCTTGATTGCAATTCACGAAAAGATGCACAAGGCGCTGGCCGTTGCCGGCGGGCGCGTCGACGCCGTGTTTTACTGTCCGCATACAGCGGATTCGAACTGCGCTTGCCGCAAGCCCAAGGCCGGGATGTTCGACGAGATCGGCCGGAGGTTCGGGGTGAGCCTGACCGGGGTGCCCTGCGTCGGTGACGGCATACGCGATCTGCAGGCAGCCGAGGCGTGTCAGGCGCAGCCGATTCTGGTGTTGACCGGCAAGGGCGAGAAGACGCTCCGCGACGGCAGCTTTCCGAGGAACACCGTCATCTTTCCCGACCTGGCGTTCGTCGCGACCGCGCTGCTTGCCGAGTAAACGCCGATGTTGGCGCTGCGCTCACGCCTGTTCGCGCTGTTCCAGGCTCTGCTGACTCCGATTTACGCCATTCTGGTCCTGCTCGCGTTCTGGGTGCCGCCGCTGCCGCGCTTCCGCTTTATCACCGGCTACTGCTGCATCTGTCTTCTCGCCGCGCGCTGGATCTGCGGAATCCGCCATCAGGTCATCGGACGCGAGAACATTCCCGCGCCAGGGTCCCCGCACATCGTCATGTCGAAGCATTCGTCGACGTGGGAGACTTTTGCGCTGAACTTCCTGTTTCCGCCACTGGCGTTTGTCGCCAAGAAGGAGCTGCTTTCGATCCCTTTCTTCGGGTGGGCGTTCACTCTTGCTTCGCCGATCACCATCGATCGCAAAGCCGGGCAGGACGCGATGACCCAGATCATCGGCCAGGGTCGCGAGCGCCTTGCTCAAGGTTTCTGGATTGTTGTCTATCCTGAAGGGACCCGCATCCCGGCCGGCACGCGCGTGCGCTACAAGACCGGCGGCGCGCGTCTGGCAGTGGAGCTGGGTGTTCCCATAGTTCCGGTGGCGCATAATGCCGGCTATTTGTGGCCCAAGGGAGTTCTCGGGAAGCGAGCCGGCGTGATCACGGTTTCGATCGGTCCGCCGATCAGCCCCAAGGGCAAGGACATGCAGCAGCTCATGACCGAGGTCGAGACCTGGATCGAGAACGAGGTCGCACGGCTGGGCAACCCGTTGCGGCCAGACGCAATCGCGCAATCGTGACGCGCTCCGAGGCGAAGCCGCGCAAGATCATGCTTGCCGGCCAGGTAGTGAACTACCGTCTGTTTCGCGCACGACGCCGATCGATCGGTATGTTCATCGATCAGAGCGGGCTTACCGTGCGCGCGCCTTCATGGGTTCCAGTGCGCGAGATCGAGCTGGCGCTCAGCGAACGCACCGACTGGATCCTGCAGGCGCTCAAGGAGTGGCAGGGCTGCGATCGCGAGTCGCTGCCTACCGTGTGGCGCGAAGGCGCGCCGCTGCTCTACCGCGGTCGGCCGCTGAAGCTTGCGTTGTTCGCCGCGCGGCGCAAGAAAATCGACGCCGATCTGCTGCATCTCAAGGTATTGCACCCGAACCCCGCGGACGAGCAGGAAATCGGCGCGTTCGTCGGCGGCTGGCTCAAGGAGCAGGCGCTTGCGCTGCTCTCTCCGCGTGTTGCCCATTTCGCAAGCCGGGTACGGGCCGCGCCGCCGCGAGTGAAACTATCGAACGCCCGCAGCCAATGGGGCAGTTGCAATGAGAAAGGAGAGATCAGTCTGAATTGGCGGCTGGTGCAACTGCCGCCGCGGCTCGCCGACTACATCATTGCGCATGAGGTCGCGCATCTCGTCGAACTCAATCACTCGCCTCGTTTCTGGGCGATTGTGGAGAAGCTGCTTCCGGGCCATGCCGACATGCGGCGGGAGCTGGACGCATTGACTCCAATGCTGGGTTGAGCGACCGCTCGGGCCACTGTTCTCAAGTAGTCGGCAGCGGCGGGATTGCCAAGCCGATCCCGGCTTGTGCCTGGAGCAGCCGGCCGAGTTTCACACTGAGCTCGTCGCCATCCCTATCCCGCCAGGCGCCCGCATCGGCGCGGAAATGAAAACCGCCCAGCCTGGCGGCCACCCACAATTCCCGGTTTGGCAGGTGTCGATTGACCACAAGCTTGCCCGCAGACCCGCAATCGATGGTGAGCACGCCGTCGTTGAGCTCCCAATCGAGGTCCGCCTCGACCGCGTCGAGCGCCGTCGCAATCGACTCGAGCACGCGATCGGTCAGCACTATGAATTCGCTCTCAGTCATCATCCGAGTATGCTGTAGCCACGTGGTAGACTGCAGCGCCATGTCTCGCTGCATTGCATAGTGCGACACATGTTACGCCGCCGCGGCTTGCTTCTAGCTGCGATCGCCTGCGCAGCGCTCGTGTCCTGCGGTATCAAGGGCCCGCTGAAGCTGCCTCCCGAAAAAGCGGCGTCTCCCGCGAGCGCACCTCCGGCGCCTGCGCCGGCATCGCCGGATGGCTCCACGACCGAGAAATCCGACGCGGCTGCGGATAAGAAGCAGTGAGTCATTTCGTCTACCGTGGCGGCGAACTCACGGCCGAGGAGTTACCGCTCAGCTCCATTGCCGCACGCTTCGGTACGCCCTGCTACGTCTACTCGCGCGCCGAACTCGAGAGCGCGTTCCGCCGCTTCGACGCGGCCTTTGCAGGCACGCCGCACCTGGTCTGTTACGCCGCCAAGGCCAATTCGAACATCGCCGTCCTCAATCTGTTCGCGCGGCTGGGCAGCGGCTTCGACGTCGTCTCTGGAGGAGAGCTTTCGCGCGTGATCGCCGCCCGAGGTGACCCCTCGAAGATCGTCTTCTCCGGCGTCGGCAAGACCGATGTGGAGATTACGCGGGCGCTTGATCTGGAGATTCTGTGCTTCAACGTCGAATCGGCGAGCGAGCTCAAGCAACTCGATGCGCTGGCAGGGCGGCTTGGCAAACAAGCGCGGATCAGCTTTCGGGTCAATCCGGATGTCGACGCGAGGACGCATCCGTACATCTCGACTGGGCTCAAGGAGAACAAGTTCGGCGTCGCCTTCGATGAGGCGCACGCCCTCTACCGCCATGCCGCCGGGCTCGCGCATGTTGAAGTCAAGGGCATCGACATTCACATCGGTTCCCAGATTACAGCACTCGAGCCGCATATCGAGGCTGCCAGCAAGGCCTTCGCAATGGTGGACCGCCTGGCTAGCGAAGGCATCCGACTCGAACACGTCGATGTAGGCGGCGGGCTGGGCATCCGCTACCGGGACGAGCAGATCATCGACCCCGTCGACTATGCGCGCGCCATCGTTCGGCTGCGCGGCGACCGGCGAGTCAAACTGCTGCTGGAACCGGGCCGCTTCCTGGTCGGCAACGCCGGCATTCTGCTCACCCGCGTAAGCTGCCTGAAACCCGGGGCGGCCCGGAATTTTGCAATCGTCGACGCCGCGATGAACGATCTGTTGCGTCCGGCGCTCTACGACGCATGGCACGATGTTCTTCCGGTGCGAAAACGGGGGGACTCACCCATGCGGTGGCAGATTGTCGGTCCGGTATGCGAAAGCGCGGACTTCATCGCCCATGACCGCAATCTTGCGCTCGTCGAAGGTGACCTGATCGCCGTCGCCTCGGCGGGCGCTTATGCGATGGCGATGAGCTCCAACTACAACTCACGTCCGCGTGCCGCGGAAGTCATCGTCGACGGTAAAACGGCGCATTTGGTGCGTCCACGAGAACTCGTCGAGGAGCTTTACCAGAGCGAATCTTTGCTGCCGTGATCATCGTCAACGCGTCCAAAATGCGATGTGCAAAATCACAACAGTGACGTGCAGCGTCACCCGAAACCGCAATTAAATCTTGTATTTCGAAAAAAAGTGGCTAGAATTCAGGCAGCAGGTGTCGCTGGATTTGTCAAGAGGTGCAGCAAACTCTTTGACCGGTTCGGTTGAAATCTGCGATGAAGTGGTAGCACTCATAACAGTTTGTGCAACTCAGACAGGAGAACTGAAGATGGCTGACATGATGACGATGGCGTCTCCGGCAGCCCCGGCAGCGCCGAAGAAGAAGGCGAAGAAGAGAGCGGCGAAGAAGAAATCCGCTCCGAAGAAGGCCGCGAAGAAGAAGGCCGCGAAGAAGAAAGCCCCGAAGAAGAGGAAGGCGGCAAAGAAGAGGAAAGCCGCCACGAAGAAGAGAAAGGCCGCCAAGCGCAAACCGGCGAAGAAGAAAGCCGCCAAGAAGAAAAAGGCCGCCAAGCGCAAACCAGCCAAGAAGGCGCGCAAGGCCAAGAAGATCTAAATCTTCGGCAGGCAAACTGTCCGCCGCTCGAAGTCGCGACGGACCCCAAAACAGGCGACGCGAGAGTGTCGCCTGTTTTGCTTTGACGCCGCCGCTAAAGAACTTTGGAAAGGCCTAGGGACGGGTGCCTGCAGCGATGCGCGGACGCTCCACAGGCGTTGCTTGCGCGCTTGCTTTACGCGTCGTCGGGCTCGCCGGAGTGGTTCTTTTCTTAGCTTTGGACTTGACCGGGGTAACGGCTGAGTCGCTCACGATACGCAGCCGCTGGCCAGCGACGACCTTGGTCGCGGCTCCCGAATTCCACGTCTTGAGCTCCTGCGTTGTCACGCCGTAGCGGGCAGCGATTCCCGCCAGCGTCTCCCCCTTGGCGACACGATGATAGATCGTGCGGCCGCTGGACACTGTGGTGAATACCGCGTTTTGCAGGCTCGCTGCGGTTGCATCCGATGGCGCCTGAGTCGGCACGAGCACCGCATGGCCGGCCGGCACGGTGGCGCGAGGCCCGATACCGTTGACCGCGCGCAAGGTCTCCAGTGAGAGGCCGAATCGGGTTGCCACTTGAGGCAGCGTCTCGCCGGTCTTAAGCCGGTACGCCTGCCACGTCACCATCGGCTGGTCGGTCAGATCGAGCTTGGCTGCAAACACCTCGGCCTTGTCGTATGGAAGCAAGAGAGTGAACTGATCCGCCCCGGCGATGACGGGCCGATTGTGCTGGGGGTTGAGCGAAAGGAACTCGTCTAGCGGCATTTCGGCCAGATCGGCCGCGATTTTCACGTCCATCTGCTTATTGGTTCGCACCACCGCGAAATACGGCGCGTCGGGCACGTCAGCGAGCTCGAGTCCGAACACTTCGGGGTCATTGACGATGTTTTTGACCGCTTGCAGCCGCGGCACGTAGTCGCGCGTTTCCGCAGGCATTTTGAGGCTCAAGTAATCGGTCGGCAGCCCGCGCTTTACGTTGTTGTCGATCGCCCGCTGCACGGTCCCCTCGCCACAGTTGTAGGCTGCGAGCGCGAGATACCAATCGCCGAAGTCGCCGTGTAGTTTTTGCAGATAATCGAGCGCGCCGTCGGTGGCTGCCACCACGTCACGGCGCTCATCGAACCACCAGTTCTGCTTCATCCCGTAGAGCTTGCCGGTCGAGGGAATGAACTGCCAGATGCCCGATGCGCGACTGCGCGAGTACGCCATCGGGTTGAAGGCGCTTTCGATCATCGGCAGCAAGGCAATTTCCATCGGCATGCCGCGTTTCTCAACCTCGCCGACGATGTAGTAGAGATAGCGCCGGCTGCGATCCACCATTCGCGCCACGTAGTCGGGCCGCGCCTCATACCAGTCCTCGGCGACCTTCACGCGTGGCGAATCGAGATTGGGGACCGAAAAGCCCTGCCGAATGCGAGTCCAAAGATCGCCATACTCGGAGCGTAGCTGCAGCGTGGCGTTGGTGACGGCATCGGGATCTCCCCCGGTCGCCCGGTAGCTCGGCAACTCCTTTTCGAGCGGAGTCGACGCCGCCTCGGGCATCTGTTCCGGAGGAGGCGAAAACGCGACCGGCGTCGATGGCATGTGCGGCGCTGTCGCGCAGGCCGAAACGCCAAGCGCGAGCATCACCGTTATGAGTCGCCTTCGACTATGCAATTATCGATTCCGACACGGGCAAAATGGGGTGATGGTGGGCCCGAAGCACGGCCCAAGTCAAGGCGCGGGAGGCCCTAGAACGCGTTCTTCCAGGCCCGAATCTCCGCGAAAACCGCAACACGATCAAGGAGCTTTCGGCCTGCGTGTCGTTCCGCGGCGACACGAATGGCGGTTTCTTCAGCGCGCAAAAACGGATTGGTTGCGCGCTCCAAAGCGATGGTCGAAGGCAACGTTGGAGCACCTCGGTCGCGCTTGCTGCGCTCGCGCGCCTCGCGCTCACGAAGCGCCTCGCTATTCGGCTCGATCGCTCGCGCGAATCTCAAATTCGCTAGCGTGTATTCGTGCCCGCAATAAATGCGGGTCGGGCCAGGAAGCGCCGCGAGTTTGCCGAGAGACGCGACCATCTGCGCTGGCGTGCCCTCGAACAACCTGCCGCAGCCGACGGCAAAAAGGGTGTCGCCGCAGAAAAGCATGTCATCGCCGACGTAGGCAATGTGCCCCGAGGTGTGACCCGGAATGTCGAGCACCGAAAACGAGCACCCGATACCCGGCACGGTAATCGAGGCGCCCTCGCTCAGCGCATGGGTGCGCTGCGGAATCGTCTCGTGGGCGGGCCCGAACACGGGGACCGGCCAGCGTGAGACGAGCTCGCGCACTCCGCCGATGTGGTCTCCGTGATGATGAGTCGCGAGAATCGCGCTGAGCGCGACGGCTTCGCGTTCCAGATATGCAATGACCGGAGCTGCATCGCCTGGATCGACGACTGCCGCGACCGCACCTTCGCGCAGCACCCAGATATAGTTGTCGGCAAAGGCGGGGATGGGGATAATCGCCGGCATGGCGGCATCTTCGGCAGCGGCGGCGAGCGTGTCAACGGGAACGCTCGCCGAGTGGTTTGGAACCCCCCTAGGCCGCTACTGCTGCACGCGCGAGCAGGCGTATTTCGACTCGACGCTTGCCGACATCTTTGGCTTTCATGCATTACAGATCGGGTTGCCCGAATGCCCGTTCCTGTCCGCTTCGCGCATTACTACGCGGGTCACCGTCGACCTCGAGGAACCGGCCCAGGTTCTTGCCGACCCGCATTGGTTGCCGTTTCCCGAAAACAGCATCGATCTGATCGTGCTGCCGCACGCCCTGGAGTTCACCGACGAGCCGCATCAACTGCTTCGCGAGGTCTATAGAGTGATACGGCCCGAAGGACAGGTGGTAATCGCCGGCTTCAACCCCTTCTCGCTTTTCGGCTTCAAACGCTACTTCGGTCGCGAGCAATCAATGCCGTGGAACGGAAACTTTGTCGCGCTTTATCGTTTGAAGGACTGGCTGTCTCTGCTGGGCTTCGAAGTGACGGGAGGCAGGCTCGACGCGTACGTACCGCCGTTCGCTCAGGAAAAATGGCGCAAGCGCTTCGAATTCTTCGAAAAGGCGGGCGATCGCTGGTGGCCCATAGCCGGCGGCATCTATTTTTTGCGCGCAACCAAGCGCCTCCTCGGCATGCGCGTGATCACGCCGGCGTGGTCGCGTCGCGTACGCAAAAAAGCGCTGGCGCCCGTGGCCACACCGCACGCCCGTGAATGCGCCGAAGTCGTTGAATGACGGCGCAGGTTGTCATTTACACGGACGGTGCATGCAAAGGCAATCCGGGACCCGGCGGCTGGGGCGCACTGTTGCAGTACAGGGGCCATGAGCGCGAGCTGTCGGGGGGCGAAACGCAGACCACCAACAACCGGATGGAGCTCACTGCGGTAATCCGGGCGCTGGCGAGCCTCAAGCGGCGCTGCCAGGTTGCGATTTATACCGACTCCCAGTACGTCAAAAACGGCATCGAGAGCTGGATTCACACGTGGAAGCGCAACGGCTGGAGAACTGCGGATAGAAAGACGGTCAAAAATGTCGATCTGTGGCAGGAGCTCGACCGGCTCGCCGCAAAGCACCAGATCTCCTGGCACTGGGTGAGAGGACACGCCGGCACTCCGGGCAATCATCGCGCCGACGAGCTTGCCAACCTGGGTGTAGCTTCGGTGGACCGCTGACGCGCGCTACAACTGCATCGGCAGGATGACCATCTGCATGCCGTTCAGGTGCAGCTTACGCTGCAGCGCCAGCGCGGTTTGATTGTGAAGCAGCCGGGTAACCCAGTTCTCGTTGCGGAATACGAGCTTGCTGGTGAAGAACACGCAATTCGAGAACTCGCGCTGCGTCTCTTCGGCCAACTTGACCAGCTCATCGACGCGGTCAGTGCCCAGGGAATAATGAGCGGTCGCAGCGAGTCCGTTGGCGTGACAATAGTTGACGTAGAAAGCCAGCGCCCGCTCCAGCGCCGCCCGAAGCTCGCCGATATGCTCTGAGCCCCCGTAGCTCTGCGCGTCGACGGCCTTGGCGGTGATGAATACGAAATTCTTGAAGTGGTTGGGAAAGAGCCGCTGGACCCAGAGCAAGGTGTGAATGCCGCCCCCGCGGCTCGAGCCGACCATGAACACGGCGGTGGGGGCGTCGGGATCGAGCTTGGGCGGTTTGTCGCATTTCGGGCATTGAGCGGCGGTGAAGATCTCGTCGACTTCCTTAAGTCGTGCCTTGACCGAATCGTAGTGATGATGGATCGCGAAGCAGATCGCGACCACTAGCGAAGTAATCAGTACGGTGACCCAGCCTCCTTCGCCGAATTTTTCCACTACCGTGACACCCAGAATGCCGGCGGTCACGATCAGCCCCAATGCTGAAAAAGCCAGCCGATGCAGCCAGCGCCAGTCGGTCGTGCGTGCCCGCCACCAGTAGATGCACAAGCCCAGCAGGGACAACGAGAAGGTCAGGAAAACATTAATCGAATAAAGGACCACAAGCAGGTCAACGCTGCCGCGGCTCCACAGCAGAATGACCAGCGCGGCGAGACCCATGATTACGATGCCATTCTGGGTGACCAGTCGTGTGGACAGGTGGCGGAACTGGTGTGGCAGCCATGAGTCGGCGGCCATGTTCGAAAGCACCTGCGGTCCACCGAGAAATCCGGTGTTCGCGGCGACGAATAGCAGCCCGGCTTCCGTCACCAACACGATCAGCAGCGCGATATGGTTGAAGCTCGACGGCAGGCCGAAGCTGTCGATAATGGTTCCGAAGACGACCGCGTTGAGCGTCTGCCCTTCGACCGGCCTGGCGTTCCACAGCAGATACAAAAGAACGATGCCGCCTGCCGTGAACGCGAGCGACACCGCCATGTAGAACATGGTGAGCTTGCCGGTGCGAACGCGCGGCTCGCGCAGCGTCTGTACGTTGTTGGAGACGGCTTCGATTCCGGTGTAGGTGCCGCCGCCGAGCGAATAGGCGCGAAGAAACAGAGACACCGCGGCGACCCAGCCGATGTCGTGGGCCAGCTGCCTGGTGTCCTCCATGGCGTCCGGGACGACCTGCATCAGGCCCGCCGAATGACCGAGGATGCCGTAGCTGATCAGGATGACATGCGTGATGACGAAGCCGAGGAAGATCGGGAGCAGCACCTGGATCGATTCCTTCATGCCTCGCAGATTGAGCCACAGCAGCACTGCGACCAAGGAGAGCTCGCTACCAAGCTTGAGCACTCCCGCCGACGCGGGAAGGAGACTGAACAAAGCGTCGAACCCGCTTGCCACCGAAATCGCGATGGTAAGAACATAGTCCACGATCAGGGCTGCGCCGGACACTAGGCCCGCGCGTGATCCGATGAGGCGCGTGGCGACGCGATAACCGCCGCCACCGGTTGGAAAGAGCTCGATTACCTGGTTGTAGGCGAGCGAGATGATGAAGACGGTCGCCGCGGTGGCCACCGCCATGTACAACCCGAGATGGGTATGCGCGCCAAGCGCTCGAAACGCTTCCTCCGGGCCGTAGGCAGACGACGAAAGCCCGTCCGCTCCCAATCCCACCCAAGCGAGAAAGGCAGCAAGCGCGATGTGCTGGCGGGTCTGCTGGCTTAGCGGATCGAGCGGCGCGCCAATGACCAGATGACGCAGCTTTTCGTAGGTGGTCATAGGCGCGTGATCGCGCGAGAGTCGGGTTTCCGCGCCTTGCGTCGACGCGTCGTCCGCTCCTTGGTCGGTGCGTGGTCCAAAACCCGAAGCATCGCACTCAAGGGCTCAAGCTCGCAGCGCTTAAGCCCGCATGGGGGTCAAGAGGGGGATTGGATCGGATGGACGCGCGTCACTTGGGTGTTGCGACGCAGCATCGCCGACTCTACTCTTGCCCCAATTGCTTGGCAAGCCGTCGCGCGAACACCTGCATCTCCTTCATGGCCTGCTTGTCGCCTTTTTTTTCCGAAGCCGCGATGCCTTGGCGATACGCTGCAAGCGCTTCGCCCTGTCGGCCAGCCGCGTCGAGCGCTTTGCCGAGCAGCTTCCACGCTGCTGAATATCCAGGGTCGAGCGTCACCGCGCGGCGCAGATGCTCCACGGCTTGTGGCGCGTCACCGGCATTGAGATATGCGCCACCGAGCCCGAAACGCAGCATCGCACCGTCCTTGCCGTCGGCAAGCAGCTTCTCGAACCTCACGATGGTGCCGGAGCTCGCGTCGCTCCCGGTCATGGTCACTTGGTGATCAGCTCGCTGCTGCGACAGTCGACCCGGCGCATCGGATAGATCACTTGCTTGGGCACACCGTTGAGCCTGCCTTCGACGTGCGCGTAGAGCCAACCCTCGGTTGCGCGCCGATAGATGATGCGTTGAGGGAACTCGTCGCGTGGATTGTCGAAGGTGAAAATCTCGTCGGCACCCTCTGCCTTGATTCCAGCAAGGCGAAATGCTTCCTCGTTCTTGCCCGACGGCGCGGCGACATAGTAGACGCCGTCAGAGCGTGGCTCGAGCCGTAGATATTCGAAGTCCTGCGTCCTGCCGCCCAAAGCGGTCTGACTGGCACCGATCATGATGTCGCCGCGCAGGGGCAGCCATTCCTCGCGGAAATCCCGGTCGTTGACCTTGCCCTCCCAGCAACCGGCAAGCCATGAGAGCGACGCGACCGATGGCGGCGCGGAAGAGGTCGCAGGCGCCGGCGTCGTCTGCGCGATGCCGCTCGCGCCACCGACAATGGCGAGGAGTCCGACAGCAAGCGAGCACAACCAGCGCGAAGGGGAGCTTTTCATTGTGGCTGGGCCAGAGGCAGGTTGAGAAGAAGATTCTGCGGCTTGAGACGCAGACGCCGATCCCGGTCCATCGCCATCGCCAGATACACTGGGCGGCCGGCGACGCTCGCGCGCATCGCTCCGGGATCGGAAAAGGTAAGCTCGAACAGGCATAGCAACCGTTCCATCCGTTCGTCGCTTACCTCGATCCGATTGTACAGGTCGTTCAGGAGCGCGCTTGCCTCGGCATCCAGTCCCACGTGCCATATCCAGCGCGCGTCCTTGATTTCGCGCTGGGGAACGATCGACACCTCGACCGACAGGAAGTGCGCGATCCATCGTTCGAGCACCCGGCACAACGCACTCAACGCGCGCTGCCCGCGGTTGAGGCTCACCGCAAAGTCGAACTGCTCGGAGCGGTCCCAGTAGTGCGACGCGTTGTGTTCTGACAGCACGTCGAGATCGATCGTTCGTGCAGCGGTGCGGTTCCTGGCCAGCAAGTCACCCAGGCTGCCGAATCCGCCCGTCGTTGCGTACAGCTCGACCGTGGTCTCGTCCGCAGCCACGACCGCACCGTCATCGGCGATGCTGACCTTCTGCGGCCGGAACAGCATCTCCGCGGCCCGCACTTCCAGTGCGTCGGCGTTAACGCCGAGGATATGGCGCAGCAGAATCTGCGTGAGCTCATGGACGAACTGCGGGGGAACGTTCACGCCTTCGCCGGCAAACAGTCCCGTGTAGGCCGCCTCAAGCGTTGGTGCGGCGAGCAACCGATCGCGATACCGCAGCCAGATTTCGTAGTTGCTGCGGGCGTCAGCATCGGCGACTCGAGCGATGTCCGCTTCGGAAACGCTGGCGCGCGGGTTGGAAAGCAGGCGCTCGTGCAGCGCGAGTTCTGCCGCGCACGAGTCACCGACCGGAGCAAGCTCTGGGCGAAGCAGAAAGCGGCTTAGAAACGTATCGGTAACGGCGAGACGACCGTCCGCGTCCGCCGCAAGCAAACCATAACCGCAGGACAACCAGTAGTCCGGCATTGACGTCGATCAGCGATTCTTGACGGGCAGCGGCATACAGCAAACGGGAGTCGAGGTTGCCCAGCGTCGAACGCCCGTCGGGTGGACTAGAGCGACTCGAAGATTCCTGCTGCGCCCATGCCGGTCCCGACGCACATGCTTACCATGCCGTATTTTTGCTTGCGGCGTTTTAGGCCGTGCACGATGGTGGCGGTGCGCACGGCGCCAGTGGCGCCAAGCGGGTGGCCCAGGGCGATGGCGCCTCCCAGCGGATTGACTCTCGCCGGATCGAAATCAAGCTCTTTGATGACGGCGAGGCTCTGCGCGGCAAAAGCCTCGTTGAGTTCGATCCAGTCGATCTCGTCTTGTCGAATGCCTGTGCGCTTGAGCAGCTTGGGGATGGCTGCGATCGGACCGACGCCCATGACTTCGGGTGCGACACCGGCGACGGCGTAGCCGACCCAACGAGCGAGCGGCGCGACATCTAGCTCCTTCAAGACCCGCTCGCTCACGAGAATGGCTGCGCCCGCTCCGTCCGACATCTGCGAGCTGTTGCCTGCCGTCACCGAGCCCTTCGCAGCGAACACCGGCTTTAACTTGGCCAGCCCCTCGGCGTTTGTGTCGGCCCGCGGTCCTTCGTCGCGTTCCACCGTACGCGAGCGCACAACGATTTTGCCGGTGGATAGATCCGGAGCGTTCTCCCGGATGGGATAAGGTGAAATCTCAGCCGAGAAGTCGCCGTTTTCCTGCGCAGCGAGCGCCTTGCGGTGACTGGCGAGTGCGAAAGCATCCTGCTCTTCGCGTGAGACTTTCCAAGACGTCGCCACGCGCTCCGCGGTGAGTCCCATGCCGTAGGCAATGCCGAGATTTTCGTCCTTGGCGAAGACCTCGGCGTTGAGCGCGAGCCGCCCGAGCATCGGGATCATGCTCATGCTTTCGGTCCCGGCGGCAATCATCACGTCGGACTCACCGGTGCGAATGCGATCGGCCGCCACTGAAACTGCGTTTAAGCCGGAAGAGCAGAAGCGATTGATAGTCATTCCAGCCACGCTGTTGGGCAAACCCGCCAGCAGCAACCCGATGCGCGCCACATTCATGCCCTGCTCGTACTCGGGCATGGCACAGCCGACGATAACGTCTTCAACCCGCGACGGCTCGAGTTGCGGGACCTGAGAGAGCACGCTCTTGAGCACGTGCGCAAGCAGCGAGTCTGGGCGGGTATGCTTGAACGCGCCGCGTGGCGCCTTGCCGACCGGCGTGCGCGTGGCGGCGACGATGTAGGCGTCCTGCAGCTCTCTATTCATGGCAGAAATTCCCTTCGAACCGAAATCAACGGCGAATTCGGATCATGCTTCGCCGCCGCTCATTGTTGTTCACGCCGGGTAATCAATTGCGCAAAGGTTTGCCCGTCTTGAGCGTGTGGGCAACGCGCTCCTGCGTCTTGGCGTTGTGCAATAGCGCCATGAACTCGCGACGCTCGAGATCGAGCAACCAGCGCTCGTCGACCAGGCTGCCCGGCTCGACCTCGCCGCCGCATAGAACCCGGGCGATGGCCAATCCGACGGTAAAGTCGTACGCCGAGATGAAGCCGCCGTCGCGCATGTTCACCAGCATCATTTCCAGCGTCGCGATGCCGGTCCTCCCTGCAACAGCGATGTTGCGCGGAGAAAGCGGCGGCCGATAGGCGCTCTCGGAAAACGCGCAAACCTGAGCCTTGGCGACCCACAACAACTCGTACGGGTTAAAAATCACCACGTCGGACGGCTTGAGATAGCCGAGCTCCTTCGCTTCGAGCGCGTTCTTTGACACCGTCGCCATCGCCACCTGCTGGAAGTAGGTCCGCAGGAACGGGAATTGATCAAGCTGGCCGCCGGGGCTTCCTCGAGCAGCCTCTCTTGCCGCGCGTACCGCCAGCTCCTTGCAGCCGCCACCCGCGGGAAGCAGCCCCACGCCAGCCTCGACCAAGCCGATGTACGACTCGAGCGCCACAACGGTGCGATCGCAGTGCAGTATGAACTCGCAGGAGCCGCCTAGTGCCATGCCGCGCACGGCGGCGACGGTGGGTACCAGGCTGTATTTGAGCCGCTGCGAGGTTTGTTGAAACTTGGCAACAACAGCGTCGACCTTTGCCCAATCGCCCGCCTGCACCGCAGGTGTGAGCGACGCAAGGTTGGCTCCGAAGGAGAAGGGTTCGCGCGTCTGCCAGATGACCAGTCCTCGCCAGCGCTGCTCGGCTTCGGCTATCGCGGCGAGTATGCCGTCCAGCACTTCCTCGCTTATCGTGTTTTGTTTGGTCTTGAACGACACGATGGCGATGTCGTCACCCAGGTGCCACATCCGAACAACATCGCTTTCGAAGATCGTGATGCCTTGATCCCAATGCTCGCTTAAGACCGGATCCGGGAAGTACTGCCGGCGGTACACGGGAAGCGACGACCGCGGCTGAAACGCGTTCGCAGACGCCGAATACGCTCCTTCTCGGGCGTGCACGCCGCTGGCCGCGGGCCCGCTGACTACCCAGGATGGAAGCGGCACCTGTGCGAGCGCCTTGCCTGCAGCGATGTCGGCGGTGATCGCCTGGGCCATCTCGCGCCAACCGGCCGACTGCCAGGTTTCAAAGGGCCCTTGTTGCCAGCCAAAACCCCAGCGGATCGCCAGGTCGATGTCGCGCGCGTTATCGCCAATGGTCTGCAGGTGGAACGCGCAATAGTGAAACAGGTCGCGAAAGATCGCCCAGAGAAACTGCGCGTGGGGATGCGTGCTCGAGCGAAGCTTGGTGAACCTTTCCACTGGATCCTTCAGGGCGAGGATTTGAGCCACGGCGGGATCGACCGCGCCGGTCGCCGGCCGATAGACCTGCTGCGCCAGGTCGAGTACTTCGATTTCCTTGCCCACCTTCCTGAACACGCCCACCCGGGTTTTCTGGCCAAGCGCACCCTTTTCGATCAGCGACGAGAGCCACGCAGGCGAACGGTAGTAAGCGTGCCAGGGGTCGTCGCTCAGCGTCTCCTGCATGGTGCGGATCACGTGCGCCATGGTGTCCAGGCCGACGATATCGGCCGTGCGATAAGTTGCGCTCCGCGCGCGGCCGATCACGGGACCAGTGAGGGCATCGACCACGTCGAAGCTCAACCCCAGGCGTTCGGTGTGCACCATCGTCGACAGCATGGAGAAAATGCCGACGCGATTGGCTATGAAGTTCGGCGTATCCTTCGCGCGCACCACGCCCTTGCCCAGCGTGGTAACGAGAAATCCCTCCAATCGATCGAGGAGACCGCGCTCGGTCTCACGCTGCGCGATCAGCTCGACCAGGTGCATATAGCGCGGTGGGTTGAAAAAATGAATGCCGCAGAAGCGTGAGCGAAGCTCGGGCGGGCACGCGCTGGCGAGACCGTTGATCGAGAGTCCGGAGGTATTGCTAGCGAAGATGGCGTCCCCCCCGATGTGTGGCGCGACCTTCTGGTAGAGCGCCTTCTTCCAGTCCATGCGCTCGGAGATCGCCTCGATCACCAGGTCGCAGCCGCCGAGCAGCTCCAGGTGCTGGTCGTAGTTGGCCGCGTCGATGTACGCGACGCGATCCTTGGTTGCGAGCGGCGGCGGCTCGAGCTTTTTCAGGTTGTCGATGGCTTTGTCGACGATCCCGTTGGCATCGCCCTCTTTCGCAGCGAGATCGAACAGAACAACGGGGACTTCGGCGTTGGCGAGATGCGCGGCGATCTGCGCTCCCATGACGCCCGCGCCAAGCACTGCAGCCTTGCGGACGGGAAACGCAGAGTCGGTCATGGTGACAAAAAAGAGGTTCGGAGAAAAGCCGCGCCGCAGGCGGACCTGCGGCGCGGGACAGGAGACGAGGCGCGCTGCCTACTTAAAGGTGTAGGTGAACTGGATCCCCGCAAGGTTGACGTTGTTGTGATATTCACCACTGATCAGACCGTACTGCGGGGTGCTGCCCAGGTTCTGGTTGATGCTCGTGTTCGAGATGTAAATGTACGTATAGGCGAAATCGAGCCAAGCCTGCGGATTGAACTTGTACTGCGCGCCGACGGAGAACCAAGTCCGGTTGTTGTCGGGCAGGCGCGGCGTGCGGTCGGTGTTGTTCACCGGCGTCTGGTCGTAGGCGATACCGCCGCGGAACATCCACACGCTCGAGTAGTGATAGTTCGCGCCGATGGCACCGCGCCAGGTGTTGCGGAAGTTTTCCGGGACGGTCTGCAAAGTCTGCCCGGTGCTGCGAACAATGGTCAGGTTCTGGAAGCTGTTCCAGCCGGTGTACTGGAGGTCCGCCATCACGTCCCACATGCTGTCGATCTGCCTGAAGAACGAAACGTTGGCGGTCTCGGGCACTTTCAGCGACAGGCTTATGTTCTGGCTGCAGCTTCCGTTGGTCGGGGGAGTCGGCGACACCGCTACCGGTGTCACGCCTGTGCAAATGCTAGTGTTGACGATGTTGGCCAGCGTGTTCGCTACCGGTACCAATGGCGCAGGCAACGTAGGCACGTCTGGATTGGTGAAGTTCACAGACCCACCGATGTTGAACTTGATCGGAGAGCGGTAAGCCACGCCGATGCGAGTCTGCTTGTCGGGCTCGATCAGCAGGCCGATATTCCAGCCCCACGCGCTGTCGTTGCCGCTGACATCGGCGAACGTTTCAGACCCAAAATATGCGCCGACGATGGGGGCCACGCTGGATGGGGGAATGAGGCCTGCGGCAGCAAGCTGTTGCGCTGCTTGAGCAATCGAGCCAGCGTAGTTCACCTGCGACGTCAGATTGGCCTTGTTGACCCTCGCCCAGCTCGCGCCGCCGCCGACAGTGAACATGTCGGAAACCTTCCACGACAGCGCAGGGTTGACGTTAATAATTTGCAGTTCGGACTTGACTGCCTGGAAGCGCCCAAGCCAGTCCGAGTCGTACTCGGTCTTCAACCCGAAGGGGATGCCCACACCCAGACCAAATGCCCATTGATTGTTGATCGGAACCGCGAGGTAGCCTGCGGGCGGAAACGCACAGCTCCCCGCATTACCTCCGTTTCCGCCGAGCGGCTGCAACGCCGCGGGCTGCGAACCGCTATCGCTGAACTTGTTGGACGGGCAGATCAGATTGCCCGCAATCACGCCCTGAATCCCGGGCAGACGCGACATTCCCGCGGGATTGAAGTAAATCGTGCTCGCATCCTCGGCGACGGCAGCTCCTCCAGCATATGCATTGCCGAGCCCGCTTCCGTTCTGTTCTTGCAAGGCAAACCCGGCGCCGAGCGCTTGACCCGCCGTCATGCTTAACAGTGCGGCTGCTACGGCTGTTTTCAATCGCGTGCTGCGGAATCCATGGGGTTTCATCTAGTTGATCCTCCTCGGTGGATGAGCAGTTGCGCTTCGCTTGCCTGCTTGCTAGGAATCGCTCGCGGCCATTTGTCGGGTCACGCGTGGCGGCTAACTATACACTCCCGTCCCGGAAAGGGTCACTCGGCCGGCAGCTCTCGCGGACGGCGATCAGGTCCGACTGCAACATAAGTGAGACTCGCTTCGGTCACCTTGACGCAGATCATCTTCCCTGGGTTGCGCTGTGCATAAACCTGAACGTCGACTGTGATCGACGTGCGGCCTATGCGCGTGATATCGGCGTAGAAGCTCACGACGTCCCCGACCAGGACAGGTTGCTTGAACAGGAAGGAATTGACCGCCACAGTGGCCACTCGCCCGCGCGCCCGCCGAGCCGCGGGCACCGCTCCCGCGATGTCCACCTGAGACATCACCCAGCCGCCGAAAATGTCGCCGTGCTGGTTGGAGTCGGCAGGCATCGGCACGACCCGCAGCGCGGGCTCCCTGTCGGGAAGTACCGCTTGCTCGTCGGCGTGGGCGCTCATGCGGCCTTCCTACGCGCTTCGTCACGCAGCTCGCGGCGCAAGATCTTGCCGACGTTCGACTTCGGCAGCTCGCTGCGGAACTCGACCTCGCGCGGGCACTTGTAGCCCGTCAAGTGCGCCCTGCAGTGCGCGAGCAACGATTCAGCGGTCAGCGCCGTGTCCTTCTTGACCACGAACAGCTTAACCGCTTCGCCCGATTTGGAGTCGGGAACTCCGATTGCCGCGCACTCGAGCACCCCCGGCTGCATCACGACGACTGCTTCGATCTCGTTCGGATAGACATTGAAGCCTGAGACGAGAATCATGTCTTTCTTGCGGTCGACAATGCGCACAAAGCCATGTTCGTCCATCGTAGCAATGTCGCCTGTCGCCAGCCAGCCCTCGTTGTCGATCACCTTCGCCGTTTCGTCGGGCCGCTGCCAATATCCCGCCATGACTTGCGGTCCTCTGATGCAGAGCTCGCCGGGCTGACCGAGCGCAACTTCGCGACCGGCGTCGTCGCGCAAGACGATGTCGGTCGAAGGTACGGGCAAGCCTATCGAGCCGTTGTACTCCGGCAGGTTCAGCGGATTAATCGTCGCCGCGGGTGAAGTCTCGGTCAAACCGTAGGCCTCAATCAGCGGCTTGCCGGTGACCTGCTTCCACCGCTGGGCCACTGCTTCCTGCACCGCCATTCCACCGCCGAGCGTCAGCTGCAGCGAGGAGAAATCAAGCTTGCCGAACTGCTCGTTATTGAGCAAGGCATTGAACAGCGTGTTGACCCCGGTTATTGCAGTAAACCGATGCCTTCCCAACTCTTTCACAAAGCCCTCGATGTCGCGCGGATTGGGAATCAACACGTTCTCCGCGCCCAGGGTCATGAAAGTGAGGCAATTCGCTGTCAACGAAAAGATGTGGTAGAGCGGCAGCGGCGTAATGATGACGTGCTGCTCGGCGCCAATAAACGGCTTGACCCATGCTCCCGCCTGCAGCAGGTTCGCAACGATGTTCCGGTGGAGCAGCATGGCCCCTTTTGCCACGCCGGTCGTGCCTCCGGTGTACTGAAGGAAAGCGATGTCGCCGTGACCGAGCGGGACGTGCTCCAGCGCTGCACGATTTCCTTCTGCGAGCGCTTCCGAGAGCCGTATTGCGCCGGGGATGTTCCAGGGCGGGATCATTTTTTTGACGCGGCGGAGCACGACGTCGACCAACAGGCCCTTCAAGCCCAGCATTTCGCCGATGCTGGTCACGATCACCTGCTTCACCTGAGTCTTGGGCAGGACTTCGGCAAGCGTGCGCGCGAAGTTCTCAACGACGACGATCATCTCCGCACCGCTGTCGGTGAGCTGGTGCTCGAGCTCGCGTGCAGTGTAGAGAGGATTGGTGTTGACCACTGTACAGCCGGCGCGCAAGGTCCCGAAAACGCATACCGGGTACTGCAGAATATTCGGCATCATCAGAGCGACGCGAGACCCTTTTTTCAATCCCCGCCCAAGGAGGAAGGCTCCGAACGAGCGCGACAGCTCATCGAGCTCGGCGAACGAGATCGCCTTGCCCATGCACGAGAAGGCGCGCCGCGGCGCAAACTTCGTGCAACTCTCGTTGAACACCTCGCGCACCGATGCGTAGGTGTTGACGTCGATTTCGGTCGCGACGCCTTTCGGATAGGACCTAAGCCAGATCTTTTCCACGTGTTCCTCCCCCTGCGATCACTGGCGGGCTCAACGCTGGCTTGCGAGCCCAATACATCTCACGGCCCCTTTCTCGATTCACCGTCAGGCAATCGTAGCAGAGGGCATCAGAGACCGGAATTGCGCGCCGTCAAATAGTGCAACGGTCCCCCCGTATAGGGTGCGAAACCGGTGCCGAATATAGCTCCTGCATCGACCAAGTCGGCGTCGTCGACGATGTGTTCGTCCAGCGCCGCCTTCGCCTCTGCAAGGATTGGGTCGATGAGTCTTCGTACCAGCCCATTGGGAATGCTGCCCGGCGTTCGCTTGTCTGCCTTGCCGTCCTTCCATTCATAGAAGCCACGTCCGCTCTTGCGGCCCAGATGGCCGGCAGCGATCAGCTCGCTTAATCGGCGCGGCTCCGGGTTCTCGCGGCCGAGCATCCTGCCCACGGCGAGGCAAATGTCGAGGCCGACGGTGTCAGCGAGCTCGATCGGTCCCATGGGCATGCCGAAGGCCAGTGCCGCCTCGTCAACGGCTTCGGGTGCGATTCCCTCGTCGACGCAGCGCATCGCTTCCATCAAATACGGCGCGAGGATGCGATTGACGAGGAAACCGGGTGCGCTCTTCACCGGCAGCGGCAGCTTGTCGATCTGCCTGGCGAACGCCGCCGCGCTCGCGACCAGCGCCGCGTCCGTGTCGGATGCAGTGACGATCTCCACCAGCATCATGCGCGCAACGGGATTGAAAAAGTGCAAGCCGATCAGGCGGCGGGGGTCCTTGAGCGGCGCGCGAATCTGTTCGAGTGGGATGCTAGAAGTGTTGGTAGCGAGCAGCGTGGTCGGCTTGGCCTTCGCCTCGAGCGCCACGAAAAGGCGCTGCTTGGCTTCGAGGTTTTCGAAGATCGCCTCGACGATCACATCGGCGTGTGCGACTCCATCGCCGGCGACGTCGGGAATCAATCGGTCCAGTGCATCGCGCACTCGTCGAGGATCCTTCAACCGGTCGGAAAAGAGCTTGGCGGCGCGCGCGAAAGCAGGAGAAAGGCGCTCGGCGTTCTGGTCTTGCAAGGTGACCGTGAGGCCGCGCAGCGCGCACCATGCGGCGATATCGCCGCCCATGGTTCCCGCTCCGACCACGTGAACACGCGACAAGGAGGCTTCGCCGTCACGCCCGAACGCTTTCAGACGTTCCTGCAGCTTGAATACTCGGATCAAGTTGCGCGCAGTCGGCGTCTGCAGCAGGTGCGGGATGGAAGCGCTGTCGGCCGCCGGCGCAGCGAGCGCATTACCATCGTACTTCACCCAGATGTCGAGAATGGCGTAGGGGGCCGGATAGTGTTCGGGCCGCGCTCGCGCGGCGACCTGCTTTCTCGCCCTGCCGGCGATCATCGGCCGCAGCAGAGGACTCAGCGTCAGGGCGAGTGGCAGCGGAAGCCGTCGTGGCGGCGGTGCCCTCAGCAGCACGCCACGCGCCGTGTTCATCATGATGCGCGCCGGCACGCATTCGTCGGCCGCGCCTAAGCGCTTGGCGCGCCGAGCGTCGATGGTTCTGCCGGTTAACAACATGTCGAGCGCCGCCGGAGCGCCGACGAGCCTGGGCAAGCGCCGGATGCCACCCCATCCGGGCACGATGCCTAGCATCACCTCGGGCAGACCCAGGCGCGTTCCGGGTTCGTCGACGACCACGCGATAGCGGCACGCGAGCGCCAGTTCCAGGCCACCGCCCAGACAGAACCCGCGCACCAGCGCCACGGTGGGACACGGCGCTTCGGCAAGCTGATTGAACACGTCCCATCCACGGCGCACCAGCGCAAGTGCATCGTCGATGCGCTCGATCTTGGTGAACTCGTCCACGTCGGCACCAGCGATGAAGCCATTGTCCTTGCCCGAGCGGATTACCAGCCCTTTGGGTGGCTGCGCGGAAAGCTCGTCGAGCACGATACCGAGCTCGGCAAGCACTTCCTGCGAAAGCGTGTTGGTGGATGCGCCGAGCTTGTCGAGGACGAGCCATGCCAGCTCATCGGCATCGCGTTCGACTTTCCAGTGCTGCAGGACGGGCACCGCGGCGGTCCTACGCTCGCTCGACCATCATCGCTCCGCCCAGCCCGCCGCCGATGCAGATCGCTGCAATGCCCCGCTTGCCGTCGGTCCGCTTGAGCACATTGAGTAGATGAAGGACGATGCGAGCCCCGGAAGCGCCGACGGGATGACCGAGCGCGATGGCGCCACCGTCGACGTTGAGCTTCGCCGGGTCGAGCATCCCTATCGCTGCGTCCAAGCCGAGCTCGTTCCGGCAATAGTCGTCGCTCGCCCATGCGCGCAGACACGCGAGGACCTGGGCAGCGAAGGCTTCGTTGATTTCCCACGCATCAAGGTCGTCGAGCTTGAGGCCGTGTCGCTTCAGGATGGGCGTGGCCGCATGCACCGGCCCGAGTCCCATCTCCGCGGGATCGAGGCCTGCCCACTCGCTGTCGGCGATGGTGCCCAGGACAGGCAGGCTGTGTCTGGTTACCGCTTCCTCGGATGCAAGAAGAAGCCATGCCGCACCATCGGTGATCTGCGAACTGTTGCCCGCCGTGACATTGCCGTACTTACGATCGAAAAAGGGCTTGAGCTTGGCCAGGTTCTCCGGCGTCGAATCTTCGCGTACCCCGTCGTCGGCGGCATAAAGCTTCCCGTCTGCGGCAAACAGCGCCGCGATCTCGGCATCGAAATAACCGGCTTTTTGCGCAGCAAGCACGCGGCGATGGCTCTCGGCTGCGAATTCGTCCATGTCGCGGCGGCTGATCCCGAAACGAAACGCCAGGTTCTCCGCGGTTTGTCCCATCAGCAGGCCCACCATCGGATCGGTGAGGCCCTTCATGATGCCGATGATGGGCTTGAGCGCCTGTGCCGGCTGGAGCTTCAGGAACGCGCCCACTCTGTCGCCGAGCGTTTTGGCACCGCTCAAATTGGCAAACCACAGCACCATCTTGTCGGAATAGAGCAATGGAGCGCGTGACAGCGCGTCGACACCACCGGCGAGCACGAGCTGCGATCTCCCGGTACGGATGTTGGCGATCGCCGAGTCAATCGCCTGCATTCCCGAAGCGCAATTGCGCATCACGGTCCAGCCAGGCACTTTGCGACCGCACCCCATGCGCAACGCAACCACGCGTCCGATGTTCACCTCGTCAGGCGAAGGGCTGGCGCAGCCGAGGATCACTTCGTCGAGCTCTTCCGGCGCGAAGGGCATGCGTTTGAGCAACGAGCGCCCCGCTTGCACCGCGAGATCGGAAGCGCTGAACGGGCCTGGGCGATTGCGCGCCTTCAAAAAAGGCGTGCGCGCGCCGTCGATGACAAAAATGGTCTCGGCCATGGTGTTGCCTTCCGTGTGAACTTCGAGCAGCGGTTTGAAACGGTTGCTAAGCAGCAGCCTTGCGCGAACGCGTGCTCTCGGGAACGGTCACCAGAGGGGGCCGCAGTTCCGAGGCGCCCAGATCCTGGGCAAAATCGTCGACGCGAATGACCTGATCGGTGAGCCGCTTCGCACGGCGCAGAACGCTCGCCTCGTCGGCGCTGATCAAGCCTGCAGCAAGCGCGGCCACAATGCGGTCCTCGTCGTGCTTTCTCGGGAAGGATCCCGCGCGCGCCGCGTCGCGCAGCTTTGCCTCGATCGGCTCGGCAGCGACGGTTGCTTCGACCGCGAGCTCGAGCGCTCGCACGATATCGTTCTCGTTCCCGGGCATGTAGATGCCCGCCGTCAAACGGTCGCGCGTCGCGGACGGGTCGATCAGCAGCCGCGCGGCTTCGTGTCCCAACTTGTCGGGCGGCACGACATAGGGACGTCCCAGCGGGAAAATGATCCGGCGGAGCACGGCCGCGATGACGCGATTCGGAAAATTGGAGACCACCCCCTCGATCGCGTTCTGCGCCTTGAACATCGCATCCCAGATCGCCCAGTGCATGAGTGGAGCGTCGTCGATCTGGCGGCCCTCGGACTCGTAGCGCTTAAGCGTCGCCGAGCACAAGTAGAGCATCGACAGGATGTCGCCCAGCCGTGCCGAGAGCTTCTCCTTGCGCTTGAGCGCGCCGCCGAGGACGCCCATCGAAACGTCGGCGAGAAAGGCGAGCGCCGCGGAAAAGCGAGTGAGCTGCTGGTAGTAGCGCCGCGTCTCCGGTGCCACGCCTGGCGGCGCCGCTACGCAGTGCGAGCCGCACAGCCCCATCACCAACGCCCGCGCCATGTTGGCGAGCACAAAGCGAATGTGACCGAACAGCGCCTTGTCGAATGCAATCGAGGCAGCTTCAGCGTCGGGATCATTCGCCGCGGCGATCTCTTTGAGCACATAGGGATGGCAGCGTATCGCTCCCTGCCCGAAGATAATCAGGCTGCGAGTCAGGATATTGGCGCCTTCAACGGTGATCGATACCGGTATCTGCATGTAAGCGGCGCCGAGGAAGTTCGAGGGCCCCATGCATATGCCTTTGCCGCCGGCGATATCCATCGCGTCGTTGGCGATCTGTCTTCCCCGTTCGGTCAGGTGATACTTGGAAATGGCAGAGAGCACGGCTGGCTTTTCGCCGCGATCGATCGCGCCGGCGGTGAGGATGCGCGTGGCATCCATCGAGTACAAATAACCGCCCATGCGCGCCAGAGGCTCCTCGATCCCTTCGAACCTGCCGATCGGTGTCTTGAACTGACTGCGCACGCGCGCATACGCGCCGGTTGCGCGCGTAACGAGCTTCGCCATTCCCGTGTTCAGTGACGGCAGCGAAATCGAGCGCCCTGCTGCGAGGCACTCCATGAGCATCCGCCAGCCCTTGCCGACCATGGCCTCGTCGCCGATCACCCATTCCATGGGGATGAACACGTCGTTACCCCAGTTCGGACCGTTCTGGAATACCGCTGCAAGTGGCATGTGGCGCCGCCCGATGTGGACACCGGGATGATTCGTCGGAATCAGAGCACAGGTGATACCGAGGTCCTCTTTGTCGCCGATCATGTGCTCAGGATCGAAGGCGCGGAAAGCGAGCCCGAGCAGGGTAGCGACCGGCCCCAGCGTTATGTAGCGCTTCTCCCAGGTGAGTCTCAAGCCCAGCGTCTGCCTACCCTGGTACTCACCCATGCAGACGATCCCGCTATCGGGAATCGCCGCCGCGTCCGAGCCGGCGTGCGGATTTGTCAGCGCAAAGCAGGGGATCTCGAGACCCTTGGCGAGGCGTGGCAAGTAGTGGCGCTTTTGCTCCTCGGTACCGTAGTGCAACAGCAATTCGCCCGGACCGAGCGAATTCGGCACCATCACCGTGACAACCGCTGCGCTGCATCGCGAAGCGAGCTTAGCGACCACTTCGGAGTGCGCAAAGGCGGAGAAGCCGAGCCCGCCGTATTCCTTGGGGATGATCATGCCGAGGAATCCGCGATCCTTGATGTACTGCCACACATGCGGTGGAAGATCGCGATAGATATGCGTCGTCTCCCAGTCGGTGATCATCCCGCAAAGCTCTTCGCACTCGTTGTCGAGAAAGCGCTGCTCCTCGACAGTCAGCTTCGGTGGTGACGCCGCGAGCAGCTTGGCCCAGTCGGGACGGCCCGAGAACAGATCGGCGTCCCACCACACGGTTCCGGCCTCGATGGCCTCGCGCTCGGTTTGCGACATGGGAGGCAACACCTTGCGGAACGCGCCGAGGATGCCGTCGCTTACGAGCTTGCGGCGCAGCGTTGGCCAATTGAGCGGAATCGCCAATACCACCAGCGCAGCTGCCATGACCAGAACCGCGAACAGCGGCAGCAGACGCGCGTCCCAGGCGATACCCAGCGCAATCGCCAGCGCAACAGTCCATGCCCAGCCGTCCGCATCGAGATAGGCCAGTACAAAAAAGCCCACGATGATTGCGACAACCCACAGCAATGTCAGCATCGGTAGCCCCAGTCAGATTTTGGCGGCGTCCTCGCCGTCGAGTGCATCGACATCGGGCAACGGAGCCTTGAGCCCGGCGATCAAGAATGGCGCGAGGCGGCGCAGGAGCGCTTCGTCGTTGCCCGCATCGCGGGGATTGAGCGCGGCAATCAACTTAAGCGCATCGGTGCCTGCCAATGTGTACGACAGCGCGCCCATCACGAAGTGCAGGCGCCAGCCCAGCTCCTTCTTGGGCAAGTGCGGCAAGGCGCGTCCGAATGCGGCCTTGAAGCGGGCGATCATCAGCGCGTATTGCTCGGACAGAAAATGCCGGATGAACGGCGCAGGATCGGCATAGGCTCGGCCCAAAAGGCGCAGAAAATTCTTGCCTCCACGCTGTGGGTCGCGTGCCAGTCGCAGCGCGGGAATGAACATGGCCGCCAGAATTCTTTCGCACGACAGCGGCTTCGGTGCCGCGTCATGCTCAAAGCGAGTGAGAAGCGCGAGGCGCTCCTGGTTCATCGGATCAAGGCGCCGCGTCAACACGGCTTGGAACAACTCCTCCTTGCTGCCGAAGTGGTAGTTGACGGCGGCCAGGTTGACTTTGGCCGCCGCGGTGATCTGGCGCAGCGACGTGGCCTCGAAGCCGTGCTCCATGAACAGCTCTTCGGCCGAATCCAGGATTTTCTCCTGCGTTGCCGAGCTGCGCGGTGCGTCGAAAGGGATAACTTTGCCACCCATCGTCGTGATCCTCCCTGCTGTCGCCGACCCGTCGTGGCGAATCGGTCAAACGTTTGTTTTAAATTTTAATTTGATGGCGGGTGAGTGTCAAATCAGTACGCGCCACCTCGCTACAGCCGGCGCTCGATCACGCGCTAGCGTAGGTTCCGTCCAGCGCCGCTTTGAACTTGGCGAGCACCAGCGGGCGCTTCAATTTCAGCGTTGGCGTAAGCAGTCCGTTGTCGATCGTCCAAGGCTCCGCCGTCGCGATCACGCGACGGATGCGCACCCAGCGGGGAAAGGCACTCAAGCGATCGTTGGCGCGCTTGAGCAGCTTCTGCTCGTCGGTATCCCGAGTAACCGCGAGCAAGGCCAGAAATGGCCGCGCTTCGCCGACCAGCATCACCTGCTCGAAGATCGCATCGTGCAGAAGAGCGAATTCGACATCCTGCGGCGAGAGCTTCTCCCCATTCGACATCACCAGAATGTCCTTGGCGCGGCCGCGAATGTAGATGCGGCCGTCCCGGATCTCGGCCAAGTCTCCCGTCGACAGCCAGCCGTCGACATCAATCGCCGCGCGCGTGGCCTCAGGATTGCGCCAGTATCCCAGCATGATATTGCCGCCGCGCGCCAGAAGCTCGCCGTCCTCGCCGAGCCTGATCTTGACCCCGGGAAGAGGCGGCCCGACCGAGTCGGGATCATTGTCATCTTCCCGATTCACGGAAATTACCGGCGACGCTTCGGTCATGCCGTAGCCCTGCAGCATGGGCAGTCCCAAGCCGATGAACGTGTGCGAAATCAGCGGGTCGAGCGCGGCGCCGCCGACCACGGTGAGGCGCATGCGACCGCCCAGACGGGACAGTATGGGCCTCGCAACCAGCGCTCTCAACAGCGGAGTCGACAGCGCGTCCAGCAGACTCGCCTTGCCCTGCGCGACGCGCCAACCGCGCTCGGCGCATTGACTGAACAGCCAGCGCTTGGCCGGCGCCTTGGCCAGCGATTCTTCGATGCGCGAGAGGAACTTCTCGAAGATCCGCGGCACCGCGAACATGACCGTCGGAGCCTGGCTCGCGAGATCGTCGGCCAGCTGGGCGACGCCGCGCGCGAAAACAATCTTGGCTCCGATGGCGAGCGGCAAATAATATCCGCCGGTGCGCTCGAACATATGCGACAGCGGCAGGATGGACAAGAATGTATCGTCCGGATGTGCCATGCCCGTCTTCCGGCACGACTCCACATTGGCGATGATGTTCGCGTGCGACAGCATTACGCCCTTCGGCCGCCCCGAGGTGCCGGAGGTGTAGCAGATCGTGGCCAGCGCGTCGGGGGACATCGGCCTGAACTCGGCTGCGGCTGCATTGGTGGGAAGCAACGCCGCGACCGAAGGAGCCGCGTCTCCCCCTTCCTGCCGCAACACATGAACAGGCGGCAACGCAGCGCTGGTCTTCTTAAGCGCCGCGGCCGTGCGTGAGGTTTCGACGATTACCAAACGCGCCTCGGCGTTGATCACGCACCAGGCGACGTTGTCGGGATTGTCGTCGGCGTAGAGCGGCACGACGACCAACCCGAGTCCCAAGGCGGCCAGGTCGAGCGCAACCCAGTCGACGTCGTTCTTGAGGCAGACGCCGACACGTTCGCCTTGGGTCAATCCAAACGAGCGAAACGCGGATTGCCAGCGGCCGATGAGCGAGGCGAGCTCGCTCGCTGTTACGTCGCGCCAGACTCCGCCGGAGAAGTGCCGATACAGCACCTTGTCCTCCGTCGCGAGATGCTGTCCGAAATAGTCCGCAATATTCACGCGTCATCGCTTCCGGCTTGCGAGCGGCAGGATTCTCGCGCCTTTGCGTGGGCGGGTCTACCGGCGCCTGCGGTCGATGCCGGCGCCGTCGCGGGCCGGTGAGACCACGAAAGTCTTTGGTTATACTGATGCATAAGCCTCGTCTGCCCCGCTCAAATGCCGTCGATTTCCATTACGCGCCGCCACAAGCTCGATCACAAGCAGGCGAAGGCCGCTGCCCGCAAGGTCGCCAAGGATCTGGACAAGCGTTTCGGTCTCGCGTGCCGGTGGGACGGAGACGAAGTGGCTTTCAATGGCGCCGGCGTATCAGGAACCATGCACGTGGGCAAATCGCAGATCCGGCTCGACGTCGAGCTTTCCTTCCTTCTCATCGCGCTCAAGGGAACGCTCGAGCGGCACATCAACAAGGAGCTCGACGCAGCCCTCAAGGACGAAGCTTAGGCTCGAGTACGATTCTTACGCGAGCGGGTCTGGAAACGGCGCGCGATCCCCGGCAAAGATCGCATCCATGAGCGCGGTTTCGCGCGCTTTGATGATCGCCAGAAACTGGTCGGCGCCGCGCATTCCGGCAAAGCTCGTGAACCCGCGCTCGAGAAAGTCCTGCAGCGCGCTCAAGCCGGCGACTTTTGCCGGCCCGCGCATCAGCCTCAAGGTCTGGCGCAGAAACGCCTTGTGGACATAGCGGTCGAGCGCTCGTCCGACGTCGACGATCAGTGCGATCTGACGCTTGCGGGCCGGCCGATTGGCGCACGCGCGGTAGGCGGCGCAGTACGTCGGAACCGAAAGCGTATCCTCGCCCAGCTCACGCAGCAGCGTACGGTCGAGCTCCTGCGACAGCGCGGACAGCTCCATAGCCATGGCCACCGTGGCGACCACCGCGTCGGGCAACATGCGGACCATGATCGGGACGACTCGTGCCAGTTCGGCGTCGCGCCGACTGAAGTCTCCGGGACCGTAGAGATCGGAGCCGAAGAAGGCAATCGCCTGCGTATACCGGGGATCGCGCGCCAGGTCGGCGTAGGTGGCGTTGAGCCTACGCGCTTGCCAGCGTGCAAGGCGATCCTGCACGGCAGCGAGTTCGGGAGTGCGCTGGCGTGTGTCGTGGAGCCGGCGCACACGCCCGAGCTCTTCGATGAGTCGTTTTTCAGACGAAGTGGTCATGCAAGAGCCAAGACCGGCCAAGCGCCGTCTTGCTGCCTTATCGCATCATGGGGCGGATCCAAGTGGCGCGCCGCAAGCGTAGTCAGCGGTTCCACGTACATCAGCAGCGCGCCCCTCCAATCCGACCACGGAGATTAGGTTGTCTGGTCTATTTTGCGGGTCTAGAGTGGGGTCAATCGTTGCGGCAGAAGCGCCGCGCGCATCCAAGCGTCGTGTCCCATTCCACCGACCGTTCTCCACGGCTGAGCCGCCGCACTCTGCTCAAGGCAGGAGTCGCCGGCGCTGCCGCACTGGTAGCTGCGCGATGGCTGTATACGCAAATGTCGCCGACGACGACCGGTCAGCGAGTCTCTGCGCTCGATGCATCTTCGCGTGCAGTTGTTGCGGCGATTGTACCGGTGATGCTCGAAGGCGCGCTGCCGCCGGGCGAGCCAGTACCTGCGGCGCGCGAGCGGGTCGTCGCTGGAGTCGATCTGGCAATCGCTGGTCTGCCGCCCGCCGTACGCAGCGAGATCGACGAGTTGTTTTCGCTTCTGGCTTTTGCGCCGACGCGGTGTCTGATCGTCGGCGTGTGGTCGCCATGGCCGGAAGCGTCGCACGATGCGATCGCAGGGTTTCTCGATCGCTGGCGCGACAGCCGCTTTGGGCTGCTACGCTCAGCCTACGACGCATTGCATCGCCTCATTTTGGCAGCGTGGTACGGTAACCCGGAGTCCTGGATGCAGATCGGGTACCCCGGTCCGCCGTCGCTCGAGACGGCCTCATGACAAGCGAAACGATACGGCGCTCGCTGCCGGATCCCGTCCGCGAAGGGCTAGCTTCGGGTTGGAAGGTCATCGACGCATCGTCGCTCGACTCTGATGCAACGTTCGACGCCGACGTTGCCATCGTCGGATCCGGCGCGGGCGGCGGCACAAGCGCGGAGATCCTAAGCGAAGCCGGCTTGCAGGTGATACTGATCGAGGAAGGCCCGCTGGCAACTTCCTCGGACTTCCACATGCTCGAGTCCGAGGCGTATCCGCAGCTCTATCAGGAGTCGGCAAGCCGCAAGACCAAAGACAAGGCGATCACCATCCTTCAAGGACGATGCGTCGGTGGCGGGACCACCGTCAACTGGACTTCGAGCTTTCGCACTCCGGTGGCCACGCTCGATTACTGGGCGCGCCAATTCGGCATCACGGGATTCGGGACGGCCGATCTTGCTCCCTGGTTCGAGCGGATGGAGAAGCGCCTAGGCATCGCGCCATGGATGGTAGCGCCCAATGCGAACAACGAGACACTTCGCCGCGGCGCGCAAGCGCTTGGCATCTCGGCAGGCGTGATCCGCCGCAATGTAAGAGGCTGCTGGAACATCGGCTACTGCGGCGTGGGGTGCCCGACCAACGCCAAGCAGTCGATGCTGGTGACGACGATTCCCGCGGCGCTTGCGCATGGCGCTACTTTGCTGACTCGCGCACGCGCCTGGAAGCTCGAACGCGTCGGCGATCGGATCGGGTCGCTTTCATGCATCGCGCTCGACAAACGTGGCATCGATCCCACCGCGCGCAGGATTAACGTGCGCGCAAAGACCTTCGTCGCATGCGCAGGATCGATCGGTACGCCGGCACTGCTGTTGCGAAGCGAGGCTCCGAACCCTCATGGTATGGTGGGCAAGCGCACCTTTCTGCATCCCACTGTCGTTTCCGCGGCACTGATGCCGGAGCGCGTTGACGGCTTTGCTGGTGCGCCGCAGACCATCTACTCCGATCATTTCCTCGACTCCCTTCCGCTCGACGGACCGATTGGCTACAAGCTCGAAGCGCCGCCGCTGCACCCGATTCTGGTAGCGACTACGCTGCCCGGGTTCGGAACCGCTCACGCTCGGTGGATGCGCGAATTCGCACATATGCAGGTCATCATCGCCTTGATGCGCGACGGATTCCACGCGCAAAGCGATGGCGGAGCGGTCGTACTGCGCAGCGACGGCACGCCGGTGCTCGATTACCCGCTCAACGACTATTTCTGGGACGGGGCTCGTCGCGCCCTTCTGACCATGGCGGAAATCCAGTTCGCTGCCGGAGCCAAAACGGTCATGCCATTACACTCGAACGCAGCGACATATTCGAGCTGGAATAGCGCCAAGAGCGGTATTAGCGCCCTGCCGCTCGCACCCCTGGTTGCGCCCGTGGTGAGCGCGCATGTGATGGGAGGATGTCCGCTGGGCACTGCGGCTCAAGACTCCGTGGTCGATCTGATGGGACGCTATCACCAGCTCGAGAATCTGTACGTTATCGATGGCTCGCTGTTTCCTACCAGCCTCGGCGCCAATCCTCAACTCTCGATCTACGCGGTAGCAGCGAAGCTCGCCTCGGGCCTGGCAGAAAGAGTGGGGCGGCGATTAGGGTGATTGCTCTAATCGGTTCGGCTACATTGGCTTCGATCGCTTAGAGATCGTAGCAATTGCTTTAACCACCAAGGAGCAACACCATGCAAAAGCAAGTGACTCTTGGCTTCAACAACAATCCGTTCGCCGACGCCGCGTTTGCTGCTTCGCGCCAGGTCTGGCTCGCCGGCCTGGGCGCTGCTGCTCTCACGCGCGACTGGGCGCGCCATGAAGCCGGCAAGACATTCCGTACGCTGGTCAAGGAAGGCTCGGTCGTCGAAAAACAGGCCATCCGCATGTTAAGCGACCGCGTCGAAACTTCGATCGCTACCGCGACTTCGCTGTGGAAGCAGACGAGGGCCACCGCGCTGACCACGGCCAACACGCTCGCCGAGACGGCGACATCCGCTCTGTCGAAGATCAGCCGCCCCGTGGTAACGACTAACTCACCCACGGTCAAGCCGGCCAAGCGTGCGCGCGGCAAGCAGGCTGCGCGTCGCGTCAAGCGCGCTTCGCGCAAGGCATAGTAGACTCGCGGCTGTGTTAAGCCGCTGCAGGGAGACCCATGTCTGGACGGGCAGGGGCCGCGCGTCAACCCGACGCGGGGAATAGCAGAACTGCCCGTCACGGCATAGGTCTCGCGCTTGCCGGCGGCGGGCCGTTGGGTGGGATCTACGAGGTGGGCGCGTTGCTTGCGCTCGCCGAATCGCTCGACGGCGTCGATTTCAACGACCTCGACGTGTATGTCGGGGTTTCATCCGGCGGATTTGTCGCCGCTGCGCTGGCGAACGGCATTTCTCCGGCGCAGATGTATCGGTTGTTCATCGACGACGGCGCCGATGCGGCGTTCGCGCCAGCACTGTTCCTGCGGCCGGCCTTCGAGGAGTTCGCACGGCGCGCGTTCTCCGTTCCGCGTCTGCTGGCGCTGGCGACGCTCGATTATTTCAGGCGGCCGAGCCATCGCAATCTGATAGGCTCGCTGTCCCTGCTTGGACGCGCGGTGCCGACGGGGCTTTTCGATCAACGCGCTGTCGACGCATTCTTACGAAGGCTGTTTGCGAGCGCCGGCCGCACCAACGACTTTCGTCTGCTCAAGCGTCGCCTCTTCCTGGTCGCCACAAACCTGGACACCGGCGCGTCGGTCACCTTCGGCGGGCCCGGTTCCGCACACATACCCATCACCAAGGCGATCGAGGCATCGGCGGCTCTTCCGGGCTTGTTCCCTCCCGTGGAGATCGAGGGCGAGCACTACGTCGACGGTGCGCTGAACAAGACGCTCCACGCATCGGTTGCCCTCGACGAGGGCGTGTCGCTACTTTTCTGCGTCAATCCGCTGGTTCCCTTCGACGCGAGCTCAGCCTCCCGCCGCGGCCGCATAACGGTAGAAAAACTCAATCACGGTGGACTTCCATTGGTGTTGGCGCAGACCTTCCGCGCCATCATCCATTCGCGGATGAAAGTCGGCATGGAAAAGTATCGCCGTCAGTACCCGAAAGCCGACATCCTGTTGTTCGAGCCGGACCGCGAGGACGCCGACATGTTCTTCGCGAACATCTTTAGCTACTCGCACCGTCGGCGCCTCTGCGATGCGGCATACCATAAAACGCGGCAGAGCCTGCTCTCGCGTCGAGCCACGCTCGAGCCGCTGCTCGCCAAGCACGGCATCAGGTTGAACCTCGCCAGGCTCGCCGACCCGCACCGCTCGGTGCGCGACACGCTGCACGATCCGCGGCCACTCATCAATCATCCTCCGAGCGCGCGGCGAACGGTGCAGGACCTCACTCACACCCTGAACGCCCTCGAGCGCTGCCTGCGTCACGCCCGCGCGTAACACCGTCGTTGCCAGCGGCAGGTTCGGCCCCTACACTGCCGGTCGTTCTCAAAGCGGGGAAACTAGATGGCGGAACGCAAACGTCCGCGGCGTACGCGCGAGCGCATCATCGAGACGGCGCTGGCGCTGTTCAATCGAGACGGCGAACCCAACGTCACCACCGCAGACATCGCGAGCGAGATGGGTATCAGCCCCGGCAATCTCTACTATCACTTCCGCAGTAAAGGAGAAATCGTCAGCGAGCTTTTCGCTGCCTTCGAGCGACGCCTCGACGCGCTGCTCGCTGCCCCCCAAGGGCGTCCCGGCGACGTCGAAGATCTCTGGCTGTTTCTGCATTTGCTCTTCGAAGCGATGTGGGAGTTTCGCTTCTTTTATCGCGACCTCGAGGAGATACTGTCGCGCGAGCGCCGACTCGGGTCTCGCTTTGCCGCCTTCACCGGCCGCGGCACGCTGACCATGATAGAGTTGTGCGACAGCATGGTCGCGAGCGGCGCGATGCAGGCGTCCGAACGGGAGATCGCCGCGCTCGCGGACAATGTCGTATTGGTCGCGACATACTGGATGTCGTATCAGAAGCTCTCCGAGGGACATCGGCAGAACGAAGGGATCAATCTGGACCGTGCGGCATACCAGGTGCTGTCGCTGATCGCGCCATTTCTGCGCGGCAGCGCGCGCACGTTGCTCGACAAACTCAGCCGCGACTATTTGTAGAACAACGGCAAAGGGGCTTTCATGGCCAAGAAGTGGACCAAGTTTCCCCATGCGGAGAAAGCTTACTTGTACGACAGCGCGGCGCTCAAAAAGCACTGGGAGCGGCTGCATCGCGGCGACAAGGAGCCCTTTCCCAAGGACGCCGAAGTCCAGGCCGCGTGGCGTCACTTTCACGCGGGCGACTTCGAACAAGCCGTCGAGCTGGGCACGGCGACCAGCGGAGCGGGCCTCAACGCCGCGGCCAAGGCGCAGGCGATCTACGCCAACTATCTCGAAAAGAACGAAAAAACCAAGCTCGCGCTGTTCGAGGAAGCTGCCGCGCTTGCCGACAAACGGCGCAAGGAGGCGTCTAAGGATGCCAACGCGCACTATCTCTACGCCTACGCACTGGGCCGCTACAGCCAGGGCATTTCGGTGGCGAAGGCGCTTGCTCAAGGATTTGGCGGCAAGATCCGTGACGCGCTTACCACTGCTTTGAAGTTAAGCCCCTCACATGCCGATGCGAACATCGCTTATGGAGCGTATCAGGCAGAGGTGATCGCCAAAGTAGGACGACTGGTGGCGGGGGTCACCTATGGCGCCAAGAAAGACTCGGCGCTGGAGCACTATCAAAAGGCGATCAAGCTCAATCCCGAGTCGCCGATCGCGCGCATCGAGTACGCGAACGGGTTGATCCTGCTTGGCGGCAAGGGAAAGCTCGACGAGGCGACCAAGCTGTACGAACAAGCGGCCAAGTGCAAGCCCATGGACGCGATGGAGCGGCTCGATGTCGAGCTGGCGCGGTCGGAGCTGGAGTAGTGCTGTTTTCGGCGTACCATCGGCTCCACTTCCAACGCGGAGAGTACCTATGGCCTGGGTGAGTCGTGCGATTGCCGGCGTCGCGCTCTGGATGTTCTCCGTGTTGGCTTCAGCACAACAGACCGAGGTGCTGTGGCTCGGCCACTCGGCGTTCCGCATCACCAGCACGACGGGCAAAGTGATCGTCATCGATCCGTTTCTCACGACGAATCCTCGCACGCCAGCCAAGTACAAGGATCTGGCGGCGCTCGGTAAGGTCGACCTGATTCTCGTAACGCACGGGCATCGCGATCACGTGCACGATCTGCGGGAGCTCGCGCAACTGACAGGCGCGATCGTGGTCGCGAACCAGGGCCTCACCAACAATCTCGTTGCGCTGGGTCTACTCGACGGCTCGAGGTCCATCGCGATGGACATGGGCGGGACGGTGTCGCCGCTCGGTCCTGCGATCAAGATACACATGGTGCCGGCCAAGCACACGTCGATGTTGGATATGAAAGACCTGAAGGCCGACTGGACGGGCGTGAGTTTCATCGATGTAGGGGCCGCAGTAGGCTACGTCATCGAGCTGGAGAACGGATTCAAGATCTACCATAGCGGTGACACCGACGTTTTCAGCGACATGGCGCTCATCGGCCGCCGCTACAAGCCGGATCTGGCGCTCGTGTGCATCGGCGGGCATTTCACGATGGATCCGGAGGGGGCCGCCTTCGCGCTGCGCGAATATATCCGCCCGAAGCAGGCGATCCCGATGCACTACGGGACGTTTCCAGTGATCAACCGCACGCCGGCGGAGCTCAAGGCGGCGCTTGGTAACGCACCGATCAAGATCATCGAGGTCAAGCCTGGCGAGCCGGTTCGCTTCTGATCCAATCGTGTCCCTCGCACACAAGTCGATCATCGTAGCTGCTGCAGCCGTCTTGTGGCTATCCGGGGCGATCGTCCGCGCAGCACAGATCGAGGTGCTCTGGCTCGGACATTCCACGTTCCGCATCACGAGCACGACGGGCAAGGTGATCGTCGTCGATCCCTACCTCAAGACCAATCCGCGCACTCCCGCGCAGTACAAGGATCTCACTGCGCTAGGCAGGGTCGATCTCATTCTCGTCACGCATGGCCATAACGATCACACGCGTGATCTCGTGGAGCTCGCGCGCCTGACCGGAGCGACCGTGGTTGCTCCGAATGATCTTGCGCAGAACTACATTGGACTGGGCTGGCTTGACGCAACGAAGACCATCCCCATGAACAAGGGCGGCACCGTATCCCCGTTGGGGCCTGACATCAAGGTGCGCATGGTTCCTGCCGTACACATCTCGCCGCTGTTCATCGAGTCCGACAAGCCTGGGTTGCGGTATTTCTACGGCGGAGAGCCTGTCGGTTACGTGATCGAATTCGAGAACGGCTTCAAGATTTACGACAGCGGCGATACCGACGTTTTCGGCGATATGGCGCTCATCGGCCGCCGCTTCAAGCCTGATCTCGCCCTTGTTTGCATCGGAGGGCACTACACGATGGATCCGGAGGGTGCCGCCTTCGCGTTGCGCGAATACATCCGTCCGAAGCAGGTGATTCCGCAGCACTATGGGACGTATCCGGTCATCAACCGTACTCCGGCCGAGCTCAGGGCGGCGCTCGGCGACGCGCCGATCAAGGTGCTCGACATGAAGCCCGGCGACGCATTGCGCTTCTGATCCGATGCTTTCGCTTGCTTCGCACCGCGACCTCCCTGTACCGGCACCGCGCAAGTGTCAGCGCGCCGTGTCGGCCGCCGCGGCGACTAACGGGCGCTCGCATCGCCGCGCTACGCGCGGGGCCCCTGCCTCGCTGCTCGCGACGCTAGTCGGGAACGCCCGCTTTAGCGAGCCCTGCCGCGAAGCGCTTGGCGTCGTCCGGCTTGGCGAACGGATACCAGTAGCTGACCGCCCGAATCGTCAGCGGATCCCAGGTTGCGCCCCTGCCGCGCCGGTCGTTGCTCTTGATTGTCTCGGTAAGCCGCCGCGCATCCTCGCGTTTTCCGGTAAGGCCGTAGATCGCAAGCAAGAGCCGCTGGGACCAGTAGTCGTCACGATTGAGCTCGATGGCTCGTTCGAGGGCCGCCGTCGCCTCGTCGAGCCGGTTGAGTCCGAACAGGGCCAGGCCGCGCTGGTAGGCATAGCTGGACGGGTAATGCGGATTCAAGCGCATCGCCTTCTCAACAGCATCGAGCGCTTCCGCTGGGCGCCCTGCGAAGCTCAAGGCACCCGCTAGAGCCACGTATCCATCGGCGTCGTTCGGGTCGCTCGCGACCGCGCGCTGCGCCTCGGCGATCGCTTCGGCGTGCTGCTGATTGTGCGCCAGCATCGCGCTGGCGACCTCGTGCGCGAGTGGAGTCGGGTCGCGCATCGCCTTTGCCAGGTATTGCTCGGCGTCGGCCTGCGTGTCGCGACCAAGACCAAGGGCCACTCCCCAATAGCGTGTATAGCTTTCCCAGTAGATCGTTGCCAGCGCCGCGTAAGCTCGACTGTACGTGGGGTCGAGCTCTGCAGCCTTCTTGAAGTCCACGATAGCAACGCGAAAGTCGTCGGGGGTCTGCTTCAGATAGTGTTCCCAGCCTTGCAGCAACACATCGTACGCCTGGATGTTGCCGGTTCCGCGCTTCGCAACCCGATCGCTCTCGTCCTTGGTCAGCTCGACCGACAGTGCCTTCACGACGTTTCGGGTGATCGTGTCCTGCAGGCCGAAGATGTTCTTCAGCTCGCCGTCGTAGCGTTCCGCCCAAATGTGGGCTCCGGACGGTGCGTCGATCAGCTGAGCATTGACGCGCACCGTGTCGCCGCTGCGACGGACGCTGCCTTCGAGAACGTAGCGCGCATTGAGCGCCTTGCCGATCTCGCGGACGTCGTGCGCCTTGCCCTTGTACTGAAATGTCGAGTTGCGAGCAATGACGACGAGGCCGGCCACCTTCGACAGGTCCGTGATCAGATCTTCGGTGATGCCATCAGAGAAATACGCACGGTCTGCGTCGCCGCTCATGTTGTCGAATGGCAGCACCGCGATCGACGGTTTGCCGGACGCGGCCCGCGGTGCCGGGGGTGCTTGCGCAGTCGTCTGGGCAGGTGCGTCACGGGCGGACGTCGGTCGTTGCCACCACGCGATTCCGCCAGCGATGAGCAACACAACCGCGGCGGCGGCGAACCACCCAACCCACTGAGGCGGCCCCTTCGATGCCGGGCGAGCTGGAGGCGCAGCAGGCTTCGGGGACCCTTCCTGGCGAACCGCGAATGCGCGCACCGGATCGGCGATGTTCTTTACGGACTGCGTGCCGAGATCGTCGAAGGCCGCCGCGACACGGCTCTTGACCGCGCCCCGAACGGCTTCGGAAACGACGATCCCGCCGGGTTTGGCCAGTGCCTGCAACCGAGAAGCGATGTTGACGCCGTCGCCGTGAATGTCGCCGTCCGGATTTTCGATCACGTCGCCGAGATGCACGCCGATTCTGAAGCGCAATCGCGAATCGGGAGCTACATCGGCATTTGCCGCGTCGAGCGTGCGTTGAACCGCAAGCGCGGCGCTGACGGCACCTGAGGCCGTATCGAACACCGCGAGAACCGAGTCGCCGGGCATGTTGATGACGTGGCCATGGTGTGACTCGATCTCGGCGCGAAAGATGCTCCGCGCGCGTTCGAGCGCCGCCAGCGTCGCGGGTTCGTCCATCTCCATGAGGCGCGAATAGCCGGCGGCGTCGGCGGCGAGAATCGCCTCAAGCCGCTGTCGCTGACCACCCTCGTTCATCGGCGCTGTCTCTCCCCGGACCATCACGGCGGCAAATGGTACGCTTACCCCGGCAACGTGCCACTCCGAACGGCGCCGCTGAATGCGCTCTGCTCGACCTCCGCCGGCGTTGGCGGCTCGTCCCATGGCCACGGACTCAACAGCGTCGACAGCACAAGCTTTTCGAACTCCGCCGCGAAGCGTTCGATGACGCGATTGGGGTCCGGGCACAGGCCGCGATCGGTGACCAGTCCAAACTGGACTTGGCCGTTGTAAGACAGTATCGACACACCCATGCCGATGTCGCCGGACTGCGGAACCCAGAACATGATGCTGTCGATCGCCGCACCCGCAAAGTACAGTGGCAACTGTGGTCCGGGCACATTGGTCATCACTGCACTGGCGTTTTTCGCAAGCGTAGCGAGCAGCGTCTCCTGCAGCACTTTCGGCCCCGCACCCATCGCCGCCAGAATACCTAGCGCAAGAATGGGCTGATACGAGCCCTTGAGCTCGCGCATGTTGGCGCGCACTGCATAGAGCCGCTCGACGGGATTGTCGATGCCGAGCGGCAGGTCGAGAAAAACAAGGCCGAAGCGATTACCCAGCTTCCATGCTTTCTCCGGCGGACGCAGATTCACCGGGACCAGAGCGCGCAGGGTCACGCCTTCGACGGCATCGCCGTGACGCGCAAGATACGAGCCAAGCGCGCCGGCAACGGAGGAAAGCAGCACATCGTTGATCGAACAACCGAGCGCGCGGCCGATCGCTTTGACTTCAGAGAGCGCAATGGGATCGGCCCAGGCGACGCGCTTGACTAGGCCCGGCTTGCCCTTGAAGCGCGTGCGCGAGTCTTCGCCCATCAGGGCGAGTTTGGCGATCTCTGCGGTAAGCGCGGTGCCCTGTTCCGCCAGAGCAACGGCTTTGGCCGGGTCCTGCCAAAGCGCGACGCCTTTCTCGAGTACGGTCGAACCTGCCTTGAATCCAAGTTTCAAAGCACCGGCAACGGGCTCGAACAGTTGCGCGATCGGATCATCGGCGTCGGCATCGTGCTTTTTCGGCGGCGGCGTCGCCGCCCCCGAAGCGCGCCCTCTGCGATCAGTATCCGTCATCGACAGCGTTACCTGGATGAGAGCAATTCCGTCGGCGTAGCAGTGATGGATGCGCATGATCAGCGCACTGCCACCGTCGAAGCGCTCGACCAGATGGAATTGCCACAGCGGTCGCGCGTGATCGAGTGGCGCGCTCATCAACTTGCTCACCAGGGCTTGCAGTTGCGATCTGCCTGCTCGACGCCCAAGCGAGACACGCTCGACATGCGCCGAGATATCGAAATCTTCGTCAGTTTCCCAATAAGGGCCCACCGGAGATTCAACCACTCGCTGACGGAAGCGACTGAAGCAAAGGAAGCGCTGGTAAAGCATCGCCTTCAGGCGCGGGATTTCGATCCGCTCGCGGAGAAGAAGCACGCCGCAGATCATCATCAGATTGCTGGGGCGGTCCATGCGCAACCACGCCGTGTCAACGCTCGACATGCGCTCGCGCTTGAGTTCTGCCATTAGCCGGATTGCTCGGGGTCGAGGAGTCGGGCTAAAGTAGCACAGTCGATCGAGCCACGGAAAACGGAGGAATCATGGCCGCCGCGCCGAAGGATCTGAAGGCCAAGTTCGAAGCCGCTGCAGCGGCGGCGAAGCAGACCAAGAAAAAGCCCGATAACACGTCACTACTCAAGCTCTACTCGTACTACAAACAGGCGACCGAAGGCGACGTCCAGGGCCCGCGCCCGGGCGGGTTCGATTTCGTGGGCGCCGCGAAATACGATGCTTGGGCCAAGCTCAAGGGAACCAGTCGCGACGAAGCGATGCAGAACTACATCAAGCAGGTCGAGCGGCTAAATCGCGATTAGCGCCGGTTCGTATTCCTCAGATCACCAGCTTGCGCAGCACCTCCGGATTCTTGACCACCGCTTTCTGCCGCGCAGGTGGCGCGTCGTACAGGGCCGCCGGCGGATACGTTTCGAGCCGGGAGAGTACGGAAGACTCGCGACAGCGCTTGTCGAACACCACCGAGACCCTGTCGCCGGTAACAGCTCCCAAGCTGAAGCATGTCTGTCCGAGCTTGCGGTTGAGCGGCTTTAACACGCCGTTGGCGACCATGTCGCCCGGCGAGCCGCTACCGCCAAGCTGCAATTCGAACGTGCCGGCTGCACCGGGCGCTCGCGGCGACAGTGTGATGACCTCAGGGAGTGCCACGAGCTCACGTGCCAACCACTCTTCTGACGAAGCGCTCGGCAGTCCTTCGACGTTCAAGGTGACTTTCTGCCCCGTGACGCTCACGTGTTGCAGAAAGAAATCGCGCGAGAATTCGTCGGCGATCTTGGTACCGATCGCCTTAAGCGCTTCCTCTTCGCTCCCCCAGCTGCCGAGCCCGGTGGGCAGCGTGTTGTTGTAATAGATCTCCTCGCCGGTTTCCACATCGACGCATTTCACCGTCCACGACGTCATCGCGTACTTGGTCATGGTCACACCGGAAGCCGCCAAGCGGAAGGGAAGTCTCTTGATCTTGGCCTCGCCGATGACCGCGAAGTCGGCCCCCTTGGCGGCGGCGTCGGGTGGTCCACCCTCCGCCCAGGTGCGAAATCCGAACGATTTGATCCGCTCCTTCAAGATGTTCTCGGCAATGGGCGAGGGCTGCGGCGGTGCATCGGGCATGTCGGCGTCACGCACCGACGTGCGCACCGAAACCTTGGGGTCGCCGCTCGCGCGGATGAACTCGATGCGATCGGCGCGCGACATCTCGTTGAGTGACTTCTGCACGGCTTTGACGTTGACAACGGCTTCGGTCGTCATCGACATCAGTCCATCCTTGCCCAATTGCGGCTCGCTTTCCTTGAGGACCGAAGGGATAAAGCTCGCGCTCTTGGACAAAAGCTTTTCCTTGAGAACGTCGTAATTCTTCGCCACCGAGTTGTTGTCGAGCAAGAGCCACAGCGCCTTCTCGACGAGTTGATTGCGCGAGTCGGCGCGCAGATCCGCCTGCAGCGCGGACTTGTCGCTCTGATAGCGCGGGTCGCTGGGATCGATCATTCCCACCGCGGAGATAACGATCGTGCCGGGCGCGGGCTTGGCCGCTGCCGCGACCGCGGGGGCCGCGCCTGCCGCAGGAGCGGCCGGCGGAGTCGCCGCAACCTTGGTCGCACCGGCGTCCTGTCTATCCTTGAGATACCACGCACCGGCGCCGATCGCGATGGCCGCCACCACGATGCCGATGATCAATGCCGGGCTCAACCTCTTAGCAGGTTGCGACGGCGGACTCGCAGGCGGAAGCGGCGCGCTGGGCGTGGGCGGCTCCACTCGGGGAGGCGGGGCTCCGCCGCCGCTCGCCATGGTCCGTTGTGACGGTTCGACCAGTGTCGCTTCTGACGAAGTCGCGGCCGGCGCCTGCGTCGCGCCGCGAATTGCGGCAGCGAACTCGGCAGCCGTCTGAAAGCGCTCATCCGGGCGCTTGGCCAGCGCCTTGCGCACGATCGCATCCATGCCCGCGGGGGCCTGAACATTGAGCGTTGAAGGCGGCAGAGGGTCTTCCTTGAGCACCTTCTGCATGGTCGTCGTTGCCGATCCGGCGAAGGGACGCTCGCCGGTGAGAAACTGGTAGAAGATCACCCCGGCCGAGAAAAGATCCGAGCGTCCGTCGACAGGGAGTCCCATGATCTGCTCGGGGGACATGTAGGAGGGCGTCCCCAGCACGGTGCCGACCTGGGTCATGCTCGAGGTTTCGATGTGCGCGATGCCGAAGTCGGCAACCTTCACGTTCCCGTCGGGAAGCACAAAGATGTTCGCCGGCTTGACGTCACGGTGGACCACGCCCTGGCTGTGCGACGCTCCCAGCGCGTCGAGGATCTGCGACATGATCCGCGCGGTGTCGGGAAGCGTGAAACGCTCATCACGGTCGAAGTAGTCCTTGAGCTCGCGTCCCTTGATAAATTCCATAGCGATGTACCAGACGCCGTTTTCTTCGCCGAAGTCGTAGATCGAGACGATGTTCGGGTGGCTGAGCCGCCCGGCCGCCTGAGCTTCGCGACGGAATCGAGCGATTACGGCCGATGATTCCTCGCCGGCGAGGCGGTCTCCTCGCACCGTCTTGATTGCCACGGTACGCTTGATCATGGGGTCGAAGCCCTCGTAGACCACCCCCATCGCGCCGCGCCCTATTTCGCGACGGATTTCATACTTGCCCAGGCTCTTAAGCTCCGCCATGCATCACTCCTCGCTGCACAAGAAACGGCGACGCCGGCGGTCAAGCCGGCGTCGCTCAAACCTTGGATAGTCTCCGCAAGATCACTTGTACTTGCTGTCGATCTCCCACACGCACTTTTGCACCAGTCGCTGCACCATCGTGTCGAGAGAGACTCCTCCCTGCTGCGATTGGGATACGCCGAGCACCGAACTCGACTTCGCACCGATCTCCATTTTTTCCTCGGTATAGCCCGTCGCGACCTGCTCGGTGGTTTCGGCGTTGATGATCTTATAGCGCATGCCGATGACCCAAACACCGGTCGACTCGCCGCTCTGGACTGATCCGACCGCAGTGCCGCCCAGCGCACCTGCTTCGGCGCCGCCGCGCGAGCCGCTGAAAGCGCCGATGATACCGATCATGTGGCCGACCGTCCGGCCGTCGAAACCCTGCTGCGCGGCCGCGACCTGTTCGGTCTTGAGCACATCGAACTTCACCACGTACTTGGTGGTCTTGAGCTTGCCCATGCGCAGGAACTTGCGAGCCTGGTCCGGATCGCCCAAGTTGTAAGCGAGTGTGAACTCATTGAGCACTGGACCCAGGTTCGAGCGCTCGAGCACTTGGAAGTTGGCGCTTGACATCTCGACTTCGCCAAAGTCCGCGATGTTGTTGGCGGTGAATTTCTGCAGGAAAGTAGCGTTGTTGCTCTTGATCTCTCCTGGAATCACGATCACCGCCGGACCCTTCTTGCTGGCGTTCTGATACTCGACGGGCTGGTACAGCGCCTGGTCCGCGGAGGCGTTCGCTTTTTGCGATGTCTCGCTTCCCGCGGTGGGTGACGGGTTTCCGAACTTCGGCTGCGCCGCAGCGCCGAGCGTCCAGGCCATCAGCAAAGCACCGAGCGCAAGGCTCGTAAACCGGATGGAGAATTGATTGCTCATTGCGAAGACCTCCATTTCAAACTCGACTCTGATTTTCCCAACAGCCCGTCACTTCGGCTGCGACCTGTTTCCCCCGGCAAATCCCGCGTTTCTGCAATAGTCGGAGTAAAGCTTGGCGACGACATCGTCGGCTTGCTCGTTCACGAGCGTCAGCGCCATGTGCTGGATATCGGCGCCCGCATAGGATCCGGAATTGGCGTGGGTATCTGAAATCACTCTGCCGTTTGCCCCTGTCAGTGTAAAGTCCATGTCGACCATAACCTGGTTCACTCGGATGATCGGATTCACGGTTGCCTGGGACGAAATCAATCCCTTAAGGATAAAGCTGGCGCCCAGCTTTTTCGAAGCGGAGAGCGCTGCATCGGGATCGTTACGGAAGTAGGCATCGATCTCCGCTTGCGCGATTTGCCTGCGGATCTCCTCGGCGGTGTAGGTCTTAAGCCCGAGAGCCCGAAGGCGCGTATTGATCGCTTGATAGTGCGGGCCATAGTCTTGCTGCTGCGCCACGATATAACCGTTGGACCGGCGCTCGCCGATAACCAGCATGATCTTGCGGTCCTTGAGTGAAGCTCGGCATGGCGTCGAAAGCTGTTCAGCAATCCTCGCCTGTTTCGCCTCGTTTTCGATTCGGTCTGAATCGTCGGGCTGGGAAAACTTGAAGCCCTGTGCCGCGGCAAGTCCTGCCATCGCAGCCGCCGCAGCAGCCAGCGAGAGTATCGAGCAGGCGTGGATGAATCGCATACCGCCTAGGCTGGATCGCGAACCGGAAAGCCTCCCGTGAGCCGTGAGAGGTTAGCCCAACGGGCCTGGGAAATCCAATGGAATATTCGCTTCCGCGAATGCTTACGCACAGCGCGTCAATTTGTGAGCGACAGCGGGCGTGCTGTCCTACAAGGGTTCTAAGCCTTGCTGCCCGCCGCTGCGGTCGCGCGATGGGCCGGAGTATCGCCGCCTAAGCTCCCCTGGAGGAGTGCGCTATTTGGCGGTCTTGGCGCCGGCCGATTTGCTCTTCACAGGAGCGGACTTGCGGGAGCGGCCTCGCGGCTTCGCGCGCGCCGGTGAGGCTTGGTCCCCCGCCTTGTGCGCGCTTCCTTGTGCCTTGAGGAGGGCGTTGACCGCTTCCGAAAGCTCGTTGACGCGCGCAGTCAACTGTTTGACATCGGCGGAAGTGTAGACGCCCAGGTGGCCGAGCGCTCGCGCCACCCGATCCTCGAACACCTGCTCGAGCTTATCCCAGGTTCCGCCTGCCATCGCCTGCATCTCCTTCGCTTTTGCCTTGGCCGCTTCCCGCGCCGCGTCCGCGGTCGATGCTGCAGCCTGGCGCGTTTTGGACTCCAGCGATTCGCCCTGCTTGACCAGAGTGTCGAACATTTTCATTCCTTCCTGCTGCGCCTTGGCGAACGCCCCGAGCCCCGCCAGCCAAATCTGATGCGACGACTTTAAAATCGCCTGCGACATGCTGGTTGCTTCGTCGCTTTTTCCGGTCTCCAGACCGGCTCTCGCCTTTTTCAGCATCGTTATCGCTCCTCAAAAATCCGGCCGCCACGAATCATTGTAAGCGACTGCTTTAGGGCAATCATACTAAAGAGAAGTCGAGCGTGGCTTCGTCAGCGCTGCCGTTCGCCGTCGGTATAATGGCCGCGTCCTGCCGCATCCCGCGGCGTCTTAGGATCGCAGCCAAGAGAGAGCGGCAACCGAAGGTCTGCGAGGAGGAATCGCAATGGCTTATTTTGTCACCGGAGGTACCGGTTTCATCGGTCGCTTTGTCGTCGCGAATCTGCTGAACCGCGGCGAACCGGTGTACGTGCTCGTACGCAAGGGGTCGCAGAAAAAGCTTGCTTCATTGCGCGAAATCTGGAACGCCGATGAAACTCGGGTTGTCGCCGTCACGGGCGATCTCGCGAAGCCCAACCTCGGCGTGGCGGAAGCCGAGATCGCCAAGCTCAAGGGAAAGATCAAGCACATCTTTCACCTTGCCGCGCTCTACGACATCAACGCCAGCGCCGAAGCTCAGGAGCTCGCCAACATCGAGGGCACTCGGCACGCGATCGGCTTCGCCGAGGCGGTGAACGCCGGTTGTTTTCATCACGTGAGTTCGATCGCGGCGGCCGGCCTCTACGACGGCACCTTCCGCGAAGACATGTTCGAAGAAGCCGAAGAGCTCGACCATCCGTATTTTCGGACCAAGCACCTTGCCGAAGGCGTGGTCCGCAACGAATGCAAGCGGCCTTGGCGCGTTTACCGGCCCGGATTCGTCGTCGGGCACTCGCAGACCGGCTACATCGACAAGATCGACGGGCCTTATTATTTTTTCAAGCTCATCCAGCGCATGCGCAAAGTGCTGCCGCCATGGGTGCCTACCATCGGCATCGAAGGCGGACGCATCAACATCGTCCCCGTCGATTTCGTCGCCGACGCCCTGGATTATCTCGCGCACAAGAAAGGTCTGGACCGCCGCTGTTTCCATTTGACCGATCCGGCGCCGCACCGTATCGGCGAGGTACTCAACATCTTTGCCAAGGCGGCGCACGCCCCCCAGATGAGCATGCGCATCAACGCCCGCATGTTCGGCTTCATTCCGGCGCCGATCCTCTACGGCATCGGTTCGCTTGCTCCCATCAAGCGCATGATTCGCGCAGTGCTCAAGGACCTGGGCATTCCCAAGGACGTCTTCCAGTTCATCAACTGGCCCACCCGCTACGACAACCGCGAAGCGACTAAAGCGCTCAAAGGCTCCGGCATCGCGGTGCCGCACTTGGAAACATACGCGGCGAAGCTGTGGGATTACTGGGAACGCAATCTCGATCCGGATCTCTTCATCGACCGCAGCCTGGCAGGTCGCGTAAAGGACAAGGTGATTGTCGTAACCGGCGCGTCATCGGGGATCGGCAGGGCCGCCGCATTGAAGCTCGCCTCGGCCGGCGCCAAGGTGATGCTGGTCGCCCGCGGGGAGGAAAAGCTCGTCGACACCAAGAAGGAAATCGAAGCTGCAGGCGGTAAGGCATGGATATACACCTGCGACGTTTCCGACATCTCTTCCTGCGACGCGATGGTGGCCAAGGTACTCAAGGATCACGGAGCTTGCGACTTCCTGATAAACAACGCCGGGCGGTCGATTCGTCGGGGCATCATCAATTCGCTCGATCGCTTTCACGACTTCGAGCGCACCATGCAGCTCAACTATTTCGGGGCCCTGAGGCTCATCATGGGTTTCCTGCCGCGGATGATCGAACAAAAGGACGGCCAGATCATCAACATTTCCTCGATCGGTGTGCTTTCGAACGCACCGAGATTCTCCGCCTACGTCGCCTCGAAGGCGGCTCTGGATTCTTTCTCGGCTTGCGCGGCCTCCGAGTTCCTCGACAAAGGCATCAGTTTCACAACCATCAACATGCCACTGGTGCGCACGCCGATGATCGCGCCCACCAAGATGTACGAAAGCGTTCCGACGCTATCACCGGAGGAAGCCGCCGATCTCGTGGTCGAAGCCATCGTCTACAAGCCGGTGCGCATCGCGACGCGGCTGGGCATTTTCGGAGCGGTGGCTCATGCAGTTGCGCCCAAGCTCACACAGATCCTCCTCAATACGGCTTTCAACATGTTCCCCGATTCGGCTGCCGCTGCCGGCAAGAAGGAAGGCGAGGCGCAGCCGCTTACCGCCGAGCAGATGGCGTTCGCGCAGCTCACGCAGGGGATTCACTGGTAGGACGGGCCGCGCGCGGCTTCGATCGGGGGGGACTGCTCCGAACGCTTCTCATTCAACCCATAGGCAGGGAAAGTGGTGCACGGCCGACCGCTAACGTAGAGTACTGTTGGTCGCTCGCCAAACGGGAGCTCTGGCGTGAACGTTCCGTCCACCATCACGACTTATCTGTTCACCGACATCGAGGGCAGCACGCGCCTCTGGGAGCAGGAGCCGGAGCGGATGCGGCTGGCGCTGAAGCGCCACGACGCAATCGCACGGCGGGCAGTCGAAGAGCACGCCGGGACGGTCGTAAAGACGATGGGCGACGGCCTTCACGCGACGTTCGACGACCCGCTCGACGCGGTAAGCGCCGCGATGGAGCTCCAGCAGGCGCTTTCCGATGCGAACGAAACGGAGGGCATCGCACTCCGGGTGCGCTGCGGGTTGCATGCCGGGGTTGACGAGCGCCGCGACCGCGACTTCTTCGGCCGCGCCGTCAACCGCGCCGCACGCATCATGAGCGCCGCTCACGGGGGCCAGGTGCTGTTGTCGGAGGCAGTGGCAATCCTGGTGAGCGGCCGCTTGCCGGCGGGCGTGGCGTTGCGCGAGCTCGGGGCGGTCAGGCTGCGTGATCTTGCGAGTCCGGACCGCATCTATCAGATCGTGCACCCCAAGCTGCGCCAGGATTTTCCGGCGTTGCGCTCGCTGGAGGTAACTCCCAACAACTTGCCGGTGCAGCTGACCTCGTTCATCGGTCGCGAAAAAGAAGTCGAAGAGGTCGAGAAATTGCTCGACCAAAATCGTCTGGTGACGCTACTTGGAGTTGGCGGCATCGGAAAGACGCGGCTCTCGCTTCAGCTTGCGGCCGGCCTCATGGAGGACTATCCAGACGGCGTGTGGTTCGTCGAGCTGGCGCCGGTGACCGACGATGCTCTGGTGGCGCAGGCCGTGGCATCTGTAGTTGGAGTGAAAGAGGAAGCCGGGCGCCCCGTGGTCGAGGCGTTGGTCAAGTGTGTCCAGGATCGGCGCCTTCTCATCATTCTCGACAATTGTGAACATCTGATCGCGTCGTGCGCTGAGCTCGCCAAGCAAATCTTGCGGGCGGGCAGGCAGTTGAAAGTTCTTGCATCGAGCCGCGAAGCCCTGCATGTGGCCGGCGAAGCGATCTATGCCGTCCCGGCGCTGGCCGTTCCCGACCCGTATCACAAATTCATTCATACGGCGCTCACGCAGTACGCGGCTGCGCGTCTTTTTATCGATCGGGCTGTCGCCGCGCAGCCTGCGTTCGCGCTGTCGGAACGCAACGCGACCGCCGTGGCCGACGTCTGCCAGCGACTCGATGGCATCCCGCTGGCGATCGAGCTCGCGGCCGCGAGGGTCCGCGCAATGTCGGTTGAAGAGATCGCCACGCGACTCACTGATCGCTTTCGGCTACTCGCGCGTGGCGATCGAACCGCATTGCCGCGCCAACAAACGCTTCGCGCATTGATCGACTGGAGCTATGACCTGCTTACGGAATCGGAGCGCACGCTCTTTCAGCGTCTTTCAGTGTTTGCCGGCGGTTGGACGCTCGAGGCCGCTGAGGCCGTGGGAGCAGGTGGCAACCTCGGTGCTGAGAGTGTGTTGGAGCTTCTCACGAACCTGGTGGAGAAGTCGCTGGCGATGTTGGACCCCGATCGCGGCCGCTACCGAATGCTCGAAACCGTGCGCGAGTATGCACAGGATAGGTTCTCCAAAACGGGTGAGGGGCCCGAAGTGCGTACCCGGCATCTCGATTTCTATCTGGCACTCGCCGAAAAGGCGAGGCCGGAACTTATGGGACCCCAACAAGCAACATGGCTCGCGACGCTCGATCTGGAGCGCGAGAATCTCTTATCGGCGCACACCTGGTGCAGCAGTGCTGAATCGGGAGCCGAACGAGGACTGAGACTGACTGGCGCAACGAAGCAATATTGGATAACGCGCGGACTCCTCGGTCTTGGTCATCGCTTGTGCGTCGAGGCCCTCGCGAGAACCGCCTCGCAGGACCGAACGATCGAGCGCTGTCTTGGCCTTTTTCACGCCGGGCAGGTGTCCTCTTTCATGGGCAGCTACGAGGAAGCGTGCGAGTATCTTGAGGAGAGTCTGGCGATCGCCAGGGAGTTAGGCGACAAGCGTCGCATCGCAGGCGCACTGCAGCCGTTAGGGATGGCAACGCTCGGCTTGGGCAAGCTGACCACAGCACGAGCCTATTTTGAGGAAGCGCTTGTCCTGGCGAACGAACAAAATAACGCGCGTCAGCTCGCAGGGGCAATAAACGCCCTGGCACAGCTTCATCGCGTAGAAGGCAACCTCGATTCGGCCGTGAAGCTCTACGAGAAGGTCATCGCCATAGGCAATGAACTCGGTGACCATGAGACGACCGCGATCGGGTTACTCAACGTCGCCATAGTTGCGGTTAGCCGCGGGGCACGCGATGAAGCGCGAAAGCTGCTGCTTGATGCGCTCGCGATCGCCAGCAAGATCGGATCGAAGCCTGCGGGCCAGAGCGTGGTTGAGGTTTGCGCCGGGCTCGCAGTCTTGCGCGACGACTGCGAGCAAGCCGCCCGTTTTTTTGGCTCTGCGGAAACGCAGGTATCCCAGACGGGGCTTCATCGGGATCCTGCGGACGAAGCGTTCCTGTCGCCGTTGATTGCAAGAGCTCGCGACCGGATCAGCGCGGCCGCTTTCGCTGCGGCCGAGTCGGCTGGCCGTGAGCTTTCATACGACGAAGCCATCGAAGAGGCGCGTTCGTGGCTGGAGGGCATCTCTCGATCTAAAGCGAAGAATCGCACCGCGTCCCCGTAAGCGCGTGTGCCACCGAGCGCGCTCGGTCCCAGCCATCGAGCGAACCCCAATCGCTCGCCAGCGCAGCAGCGCACAGCTCTAGCTAGTCATTGACGATACTTGGATCGAGCGGAGCAAGGGGAGTCGCTCCCTTCATCACGTTTACCGTGTACTTGTACGTCTTTTGAAAGGAGTTCTTGTCATTCACTTGGAATTTCCTTCCCTGCTCTGCGGAATGGCCGCCGTCAAACTCGCCGGCGTCATCGCCGTGGATAACGATGCCGTTGCTAGCAAACGAGTATCCGGGAGTCTTTATCTCCCAGTGAATTACGTGCCCGCGGCCGGCGATGCGGACTGGGTCTGGGCTGGGCGCATCGATCTTGTCGTTCGTGACGGTAATGGAGACAAAGTGGTCTGTTTGACCCAGAACCTCGAAACACGCGCCTAGCCCAAGAACCAGGACTGTCGCGGTAAGAATGGCTGTTCTCATTGGATGCGTCCCCTTGATTACGTTTGTTAGGAGCCCGATGACGCTAAGGATTCACGATGCTTGGATCGGATGTGACGGTATGGATTCCATCGGTCACCGTAATCGAGTAGATGTATTTCTTCTTGTGCTCTTTATCATATGTGCAGGTGATCAGCTTGGCCGGGGTTCCGATGGTTTGGCACTGAAAGCGATTAGGTCTAGGCGGATTTGGAATCGATACTGCGTTGTTATTTGCGAAGTAGTAGCTTGAATTGTCGGCGAGCGCCCAAGTGATTGAAGCGGGGTCTGCGGCTACGTAGATCGGATCCTGATCCACGATGATGTACGCATCGTCCTTGATGAAGAGATTCGGTCGACTGCCATCGGGAGGGGTTACTAGGACCGGGCTGAAACCCTTGTCGCCTATTCTGCCGGCACTGCATGCAGTCAGTGCCATCGCTAGTGCAGTTACGATGAAAACGGACTTGTTCATTTAATGACTCCCCTTGTTTTGACCGACATCCCGCCAACGTCGGTCCAATTCTGATCGGCCTCTTAGCGGGTGCCTAAGCTGCGAAGCTCCCTGAGTCGATTTCGCTTCTTCTTTAACACACGGCCGCCGATTATGCGCGAAGTCACCTTCAAGTCACAAGCCGGGTCAAGAGACCCTCGCGAAGGCTGGCGTTTCATGCATGCGCTTCCCTTACGATCTCGACGACGCGCGGATCTATCAGCAGGGCGTTGTGCCCGACGCCGGCGAGAGGGACGTTGTGTGCACCGCCAAGTACCGCGCTGGCCTGGGGAATCACCATGCTGTCGTGGCGCGACCAGATCGAGATGATGGGCACTGGCGCGGGCCGGTGCTCTTCGATGTTGAGCTTGGCTAGCCAGGGATTACCCGGGTGCATCTGGGCGAGCGATTCTCCCGGGAAACTCCAGGCAAGAACGCTTCCGTGGTGCGGCGTTCCGATGGTGATTATTCGCCCGACGCGCTCGCTGCCGAAATGTCGAAGATATGCACGGGCGACGAGTCCGCCCATGCTGTGGCCGATCAGAAGGACCTGCGTGGCACTCGTCGCTGCGCATATAGCATCGATTTTTTTACCGAGCTGCCGCGCAAAGCGCTCGATGCCTGCGTGAGGCGGTCCGTAGCTCAACGTGTAGACTGGACCAATGCCCAGTTTCTGCAGGCGGTGTTTGAACCAGAGCCACATGCCGTCGTTCACCAGAACGCCATGCACCAGAAGGACCGGCTGCGGAGCGGGTGCGGGAGGCGGATCGTGAATCAGCAATCGGTGCAGCGCCAGGCATGGCCAGGAGAGCGCCAGCGCGAGTACCTCAGTCAAATAAAGACGGATGCTTCCGGCGACGTTAAGTCGCGCTTCGACGGGGCGCGGCGTTCTCCACAACCAGGCGACCGCGAACCAGATCGCGACCAGGATCATGGCCGGCGCAAAGTACGCGACCGGGGCGGCTGCAATAAACCACCCGACGGATGCGCCGCGCGCTACCCAGTGCGCCGCCCAGGTTGCATATGCCCAAGTTCCAGCAGCCAGCAAAACGAGCATGGTAAGCGCCGTCATCGCCGCACTATCATAGCTGGATAGATCGTTGCGGCGTGTCGCGTTTCGCCGTGGAGTGAGCGTTAGTGCCCTCCGTCCCCTTCCGAACGGCGCCCTTTCAAAGCAGAGAGCGCGTCGCCAAGGTCGGGCATCAGCAAGACTCCGGGAAGCGACTTCCGAACCCGCCGGGTCATCTCACCGCCGGCCCAGAGCGCCACCGGCGCGGGCAACTGGCGCCGTAACGCTGCGAGTCCTTCGCCAGCCTGTCTCAACGGAAAGGCCTCGGAGAACGACAGCGCAACCACGTTCACCTTGTGCGCGAGCGCCGCTCGGTGGATGTCGTCGATCGGGGTCTGGGTCCCGAGCGAGATGCACTGCGCCCCCTCTGGAACCAGCACCGCTTCGACCATGAGCAAACCGAGCCCGTGCTGCTCGCCCGGAAACGTGGTCAGCAGGACCCTGGGCAGGCCGGACTGCCTCGGAAATGCGTTGATCGCAGTGCGCAGCGCAACCTGTAACTGCTCAGCATAGAGATGCTCTTCGAAGACCTTGAGCTCGCCGCGCATCCACGCTTCGCCGACCGCGCGGTTGAGCGAGCCGACCGTCTCAGTCACGAATCGCTGCACGCCCTGACGCATCAGCGCATTCGCCAATGCGTGCTGGAGTCCGGCAACATTGTGACCGGTGAGTAAGCCGAGTACCTCGCGCTCGAGCGCGGGCGTGGGCGCTTCGCGTCGCGGACCCGAGCGATTCTCGGCCAGCGTGTTCAGTTCGGCGAGAGAGCGCCGCATCAGCTTGCCGGGCCGCATCCCGGTATCCATCAGCCGCTTGATGATGCGGAGCTTGGCCACCTGCTCAGGCGGATACTGACGTTCCGCGTTGTCGTCGCGCGCGGGCTCGGGAAACCCGTAGCGGCGCTCCCACATGCGAAGTACGTCCTTAGACAACCCTGTTTCCCGCTCGACCGCACTTATGTTGAGGATGAGGGTCGAACTCTGCATATGATGTCCAGGACAATCGGTTGACGGGCGCGGCGGCGGGACGTACGCTAGCATTGCATCGCTGGGTTGTCTATGACAATAACGTTCCTATTGCTCACGTTGTCGAGGCGGCTTCCGACCATGCTCAAACCGGTTCTCGGCGCCGCGCTATGCGTCGCGTGCGTGTCGCTCGCCTCCGGACCTGCCGTCGGCGCCGAAGCGTGCCCGGCGGTTCTGGATTACACCTTCAACAGTCTGCAGACCGGCAAGTCTCAGTCGTTGTGCGAGTACCGCGGCAAGGTGCTTCTGATCGTCAACACCGCGAGTTACTGCGGCTACACCCATCAGTACGAGGGCCTGGAAGCGCTGTATCGCAAATACAAGGATCGCGGGCTGGTCGTGCTGGGCTTCCCGACCAACGATTTCGGCGAACAGGAGCCGGGCACCAATAAGGAGATCGCAGAGTTCTGCCGCTTGACCTATGGGGTTGAGTTTCCGATGTTCGAAAAATCGAGCATCAAAAGCATCAAGACCAATCCGTTGTTCGCCGAGCTCGTTTCTCGCACCGGGGAGGCGCCGAAGTGGAACTTCCACAAATATCTGGTCGATCGCGACGGCAATCGCGTTACCAGCTTCGGGACCCGTGTCGAACCGCAAAGCCGCGAGCTCGTGACGGCCGTCGAGCGCCTGCTCGATGAGAAGCCGGTATCGTCGAAGAGCTGACGCGCGACCGCGCACGGCAGCGTTCGCACGCGAAGACGTGCGTCGCGCTCTTCCCTTGGGGTGCGTTAGCTTCGCCGAAGCGCAACAACGAAGCGATGCTATTTCCGAGCGGCAATCGTTTTGACACCGTCGCGCTCGATCGCCGATAATATTGCCCCTTCGGCGAGCTAGCTCAGCTGGTTAGAGCAGAGGAATCATAATCCTTTGGTCGGGGGTTCGAGTCCCTCGCTCGCTACCAATACACATGCGGGTCGCGGCGGGTTTGGTGGTTCGTTCTCGTTCCGCAAAACCGGCCGCGTTCCGCAATTCAGTGGATTATTTGGTCGGCGTGACCTTGTCGCCAGCCCGGGCACGCAGGTAGATCTCGGTCGTTTTGACGCTCTTGTGCCCGAGCTGTTGCTGTGCTTTACGCAGGTCAGTCGAATCCGCTTTGTCCGTGCCCGCTTTAGCCCTTAGATCGCGGAATTGAAAGCCTCTGACAGAGACTGCGGCCTCGGTCTTGCCGGCGACGTCGAGGGCATTGGCCGCCCTTTTGCGCGCTTCCTCGAACCGGTTCCAAAGCGCGTGGTAGGAAAGCTGCCGTCCACGTTCGCTGCGGATCAGCGCCAAGCTTGTCACCTTATAACCCCGGCCTTGAATGCGCTCGATCAGTGCGGCGAGCTCACCCGCGACTGCGATGCGCAACTTGATCCGCGTCTTTGTCTGGGTAAGCCATAGATAGCCATCCCGGATATCGTTGAGCCGCATCTTAAGCACGTCTGCCGGACGCTGCCCCGTGAGGTACGCAAGGTCCATCGCGTCTCGCGTCGGCCAGTCCGCAGCGTCCCACACGGACTTGTAGGTCGCGTCTTCGATGTACGTGTCCCGCCCATGCTCGGCGAACCCCTTGATACCTGCGCATGGATTTGACGCTGCGGTGTAGCCCCATTCTCGCGCTTTGTTGAAGATGTGGGAGAAGAGGGCCTTCTCACGGTTGGCACGCACCGGCGCAGCTTTGCGCCAGTCAAGGTACTGACGGACGTGTTGCGGCGTGATTTGCTCGAGCGGTGCTGGCGGTGCGTCAAAGAATTTGTAGAGCTGTGCCAGTTGGATCAGGTTATCGCGCTGCGTGAGCGGTGCCTTCGTTGGCAGCACCTCGCGCTGGTACCGCTCCGCTACGTAGCGAAACGTAACGATCTCTGGGTGCCGCGGTCGCGCATCGATCTCGAGCTCCGCCCATTTCTTGACCGCCAGCGCGTAGTCGTTGCCAAGAGGGATCTCGCGCCGCGGCTTCCGGCCTGTGTCGTAGTAGTAATAAGTCTTACCGCTCGGCAATGTCCGCGCGCGCAGACGCGACGGCAGGTTGAAATGCTTGGTTGGTCGGCGGCCCACGGCAACCAAATCTACGCTCCCACGGCCAGTTTGGCCACCGACGGGGTCCACGTACGGGGCGAGGCTTCTGTTGCACTTCCTTCGATCGATCTGCGCGCGACGACTGGCCGGCCACAACCGTTGACGTAAAAGGCGATGCCCATGCGCCGCAATTGCTCAACCTGCCGGCCCTTCCGGTGGAACCCCGTGAGCACGACAAGTTCGTCAGGAGTGAGGAATGCCCCAGTTGTCACCTGAGCCACGCTCCGCAACATTGCGCGATCTCGCATCTACCTTTGCACCGGGCGGCCATGCTCTAGATAGGACGGCGTGTATTGGAAGCGGATGAACGATCGTGCAATCATGGACTCTGCCGACGTTCGGTTACCCCTTCTTGGAAGGCGCGCTCGACCTAGTCCGCATTCGTTCCAGGATTTCCTGGAGCTGAGTCGGAATCTCTCGCGGTTCGGATTTCGTCGCGATCACCACCGTCTTCTCGATCCGCGCGAGCTCAGTCCGAAGAGCAACCTGGGCCCGTCGCTCATCCTCCACCTTAAGCCCCAACTCTGGCGAGAATTCGCCGCGTCGCATGGATCCGATCAGTGCCGCGCAGTACCGGATCGGATTCTTGACCTGCGCGATCGCCATGCGCCCTGAAAGTTCATCGAGGACTTGCTGCGCTTGATCCTGATTCAGGACAACCAAGCGATTCTGCAGCGCGTGGCGTTGCGCCGGTGTCAGGTTCTTCGGATAAACAAGATCATCACCACCACCCGACGCTGACGATCCTCGATCGGCGGGTAGTGGTAGTGATGGTTCAAAAGACGGTTCAGTAGTGGTTAGTAGGACAGCATTGTCCGGGGCCCCTGGACAACCATGACCAGGTCCCTCTACCACTCTTGTCCGGGCCCCCCGGACAAATTGTCCTGGGGGGTGGAGATTGCCAACCGATAACGATTACTCGTCTGCGATCCATTGGTTTTGAACCGCGGTTCGACGACAACCAGGTCTTGTGCCTGCAACAACGTTAAGACTCGTCGCACGGAGCGATCGGTGAGGGAGCATTTTGCCGCGAGGATTGGGTGGCTGGGCCAGCAGACACCCTGGTCATCGGCGATATCGGCGAGCGCCATGAGCACAAGCTTAGACGTCGGCGGCAGTGTAATAGACCAAGCCCAAGTCATCGTTCGAATGCTCATTTCAAGTCGTTTGTAAGTCGATGCGTTGTTCGACGCCCGATGCGTAGCTGCGGGCGTCAGATCTTGGTCTCCCGCCGCGTTCCTGACGCGAGGTAGCGCTTGCAATCGACCGCCTTGTAGAAGATTCGTCGGCCGCGCAGCACCGGTCGAGGCCACAGCGGATCGATGCGCTCGAGCCGGTAGGCGGTGATGCGCGAACGCGCGGTCAATTGGCAGAAGTAGCTGCGCGAGACCTCCGCATCGGGGTGGTCCAGCGGGTTGACATTGGCAGGCATCTTCGTCTCCTCAGCGTTCGGTCATCTCCGTTGACGCTCGGGAGTATGTGTAACGCGAACCGAATCGGAAACCCAGCGCAGCGTAGAACAGCGCACTCGGGCGTAGCGGCACTGCTGCAAAGCCAGCGCTGGCGCGGCTTCGCGCGAGTCGCGGCACCATCGCAAAAGCCGGGAGTGCCGCGCTAAACCCTGTGCAGACGGGCGTCTCGGCCTCGAAGAGTGCCGTTTCCTTTTATCTTGCTGTCGGACGTTGCCGTTCTTTCCGGTCGCGTGCTAGCTGAAATTGCCAGCAACGGTCTGCACAAGCGCCTGAGTGCGCGTGCATGATCGGTGCCCTACGCACGCCCAAAGTGAGACGCGAATGGACTTGGCCTGAGTGAGCGGCTCCTGTTCGAGCACCGATTCGCGGAGCGCGTCCACTACTTCGCACGACGCACTCCGCGCATCCGCTGGCTCGACGGGGTGTCGCCGAACTGCCGTCGATACCATTGCGAGAACGAGCTCGGCGCGGAAAAGCCGAGCAGTGCCGCAACGTCAGCGACCGCGCGTCGCCTGCTTTTCAAGTAGCGGGACGCAAGCTCGCGTCGGACGGCATCGACGATGCCGGAAAAGGTCTCCCCTTCGCTTGAAAGTCGGCGGTGAACCGTGCGGCGATCGACGCCCAGATGTTGCGCCACGCGCTCGATGCTGCAGCTCCCAGTACTGAGCAGCGCGATAACAAGTTCACGTACCTGGGTGACCATGTCCTGCTCCGGAGCCTCGGGATCGGCATCAAGCATCTGCCGCGCGAGTTGCGCGAGTTTCGGATCCGCGTTCGGGTTTGGCAGTTCGAGATCACTGCGCGCACAGACGATACCGTTGAAGTCGTGACCGAATTCCACGTTTCGTCCGAAGACCCGCTGGTGCACGGAACGATCCGCGGGGGCATCGTGGGCGAAGCAGATGCGGCGCGGGCGCCAATCGGGGCCGAAGAACGTTCGTAGCATCCGAAACGCCACTCCGATGGCGAGCTCGGTGGTTTGACGAACGGTTCCTGAATGCCCCATGACAAGCTCTTCACGGAGCACAACAACGTCACCGCCTTCATCGACCGTGAGGAACAGTCCTGCGTTAAGGCGCTTTCCGTACTGATGACACGCCTCTAGAACACCCCGCAGCGTGGGCTGTTCGCGAACCAGGAGACCGAGCGGACCGAGATTGGACAAGCGCCGCTCCTCGGCCATCAACAGGCCGAATGCCTCGACGCCGCTACGTTCCGCGGAGGCTTCCAACAATTGGCGCACCGAGTCGAGCCGCACCATTAAATCCGGATCCTGCAGCGAGCGCTGAGGGATTCCGAATTCGCTGAGCATGCGATACGGGTCCAGCCTGACCTTGCGCGCGACCTCCGCGTAGTTGGTGAGGCTTGCGCTGCGGACCAGTGCCTCCACGGTGTGCCGCCGTCCGTGTCCCGAAAACTAAAGTCTATGTCCCGGCCAACCAAATGGCAAAACACGGTTCGGCGCACACTGCGATCCATCAAATACAGCGACGCAGAACCCCGATCAACCGAAGGTAGCGCAGCCACCTCGAACCTTAGAGACGCCCTATGTCCATCCATACCCTGACCTATGAATTGTCCGATCACACCCCGGCACCCCGACGTTACGCATGGGCGGCCTTTGGGATTCTGTTCGGGCTGATGCTGGTCGACTATGTGGACCGCCAGGTCGTGGTCTCGATGTTCAGCCACCTCAAGGCGGAATGGAGCTTAAGCGACAGTCAGCTCGGCGGCCTTGTCTCGGTCGTCTCGATCACGGTCGCGCTGGGTGCCGTCCCCTTGTCGCTGCTTGCCGACCGATGGAGCCGCGTCAAGAGCATTTTCCTGATGGCGTTGATCTGGAGCCTCGCCACCATCTCCTGCGCGTTCGCCGCGAGCTACCCGCAGTTGCTGGGCGCGCGCAGTATCGTCGGGCTGGGTGAAGCGGCCTACGGCACCGTCGGCGCGGCGTTGCTGGCGACCTTGTTCCCGGTGCGCATGCGCAGCACAGTGTTGGGTGCGTTCTTCCTGGCAAGCCTTTTCGGTTCGGTCCTTGGTGTCGTGTTGGGCGGGGTCATCGCCGAACGCTGGGGGTGGCAATCGGGCTTTGGCGCGGTCGGCATTCCCGGCCTCCTGCTCGCGTTCATTTTCCTGTTCGTCGTGCGCGACTACAAAACCATCGCGCTCCCAAGCTCGGAGGCGAGTGGCGAGAAGCACACGGCTCCCGGCGCTATCGTCGCCGCATTGCTGCGGCCTCGCACCATGCTTGTCGCGTGCCTCGGAGCAGGATTCCAGCTCCTGACGCTGTCGATGACCTACGCGTGGCTGCCGTCGTACCTCAATCGCTACTACGGACTCGCGCCCGACCAGGCGGGAATCAAGGCAGGCTTTGTGGTGCTGCTGGGCGGTATCGGCGCCTTCGTCTGGGGCGTGGTTGCCGATCGCCTGACGCCCCGTATCCCGAATGCACGGCTCTACGTGCCCGCAGCCTGCGCCGTGCTCACGACTTTGTTCATGTCCACGGCGTTTGCGTTGCTTCCTCCGGGCAACGCGCAGTTCGCGATGATCGCAATCGGCGGCCTCTTGATGGCCGCAAACATCGGCCCGATCAGCGCAGTGGTCATCGACGTCGTACATCCTGGGCTGCGCGCCACAGCCGGCTCGGTTCTGTCGCTGACGCAGAACCTGTTCGGCCTTGCGGGCGGCCCGCTGCTCGCAGGCGCGCTTTCCGATGCCTACGGACTGCCGTTCGCCTTGTCAGTCATTCCCGGTTTCTGCTTGCTCGCTGCGACCTGCTTCCTCATCGCGGCGCGCACGTACGTTTTCGATCTCAAACACGCAAGGAACAGCGAGCCGGCCATCGATCCCGCGATCGAGCCTCAGCCCGCGTAAAGAACAACCGAACTTCGATGATGCATCACCAACGCTAGACCTGACCCCTTGTTCAACCTAGACCTGTAAGGAGATACACCATGAACTTTCTAGACGGATCCCTGTACCCCGAAAACCAGGAAAAGCTGGTCATCACTTGTGCCCCCTATGGACCGGAGTGG
>DATFSE010000019.1:0-3992 GCA_035262745.1 Casimicrobiaceae bacterium
GAGCGCACGGAGAAGAGCGTCGCATTCAATGAACTGAGGAAGCAGCACGACGCCATCGGCAGCGAGATCGAGTCACTCAAGAAGCGCAAGTCGAATATTCCGGCCAGGGTGCTGGGAATTCGCGACAACGTTTGTCAGGCGCTGAACCTTGACGAGACGGCGCTCCCGTTCGTCGGCGAACTGGTGGAAGTCCGCCAGGAAGAGCTCGCTTGGGAGGGGGCGGCGGAACGGATCTTGCACAACTACGCCCTTTCCATTCTGGTGCCGGAGCATCACTACAGCGCGGTAGCCGGTTGGGTCGAGCGGACCCATCTGGGTGAGCGGCTCGTCTACTACCGCGTGCGCGACCGCAAACCGGCCTCGGTGTCTGGACTCCATCCACAATCGCTCGTGCGGAAGCTCTCGATCCGTCCAGACTCTGCATTTTACGACTGGATCGAGGCAGAGCTGGTGCAGCGGTTCGATTTTGCGTGCTGCGACACGTTGGAAGCCTTCCGCCGCGAGGCGCGGGCGGTCACCCGCACCGGCCAAATCAAGAGCGGCGGCGAGCGGCATGAAAAGGACGATCGCTATCGTCTGGATGACCGCACACGCTACGTGCTTGGATGGTCGAACGAGGCGAAGATCGCCGCCTTTGAGCGCGATCAGAAGCTGCTCCAAGAGCGCATGCAGGCCGTGGGCACCGATCTGGCCGCAATCCAGAGCAGTTTCGCGAGGGCGGAACGGCGGCAGGCGAGCCTGCAGCGACTCTCGGTCTTCGAGGATTTCCGCGATCTCGACTGGAAGCCTGTGGCGATCGAGATCGCGGCTCTTGAATCGGAAAAGCGGCTGCTCGAGGAAGGCTCGGACATTCTGCGGACGCTTCATGATCAGCTGGCGAAGCTCGAAGAGGCGATCGGCAGAACCGAGAACGACGTGAAGGAAGTGCTCGATCAGCAGGGCGGACTCAAGGTGCGCATTGACGACGCTCAGCGGATGCTGGCCGACTGCGCCCAACAGGCCAAAGCTTTGGAGGAGCCAGGCAGGGCACGGCATGTGCCGAGGCTCCAGGACATGCTGGCCGAGAGCGATCGAAGGCTCGCCGTCGAGACGTGCGACGCACGCGAGCGCGACGTGCGTGAACGCCTTCAGGCGGAGATCGAAAAACGCAATGGTCGTCTCAACGGCCTGCGGGACAAGGTGGTCGAGGCGATGAAGGGATACAATGACAAGTACCCCTCGCAAACCAAGGAGATCGACGTCTCGCTCGAGTCCGGCCCCGAATACCGCAAGATGCTGTCCGAACTGGTCGAGGACGGCGTTCCCCGGTTCGAGACGCGCTTCAAGGAACTCTTGAACGAGAATACGATTCGCGAAATCGCCAATTTCCAGTCGCAACTCCATCTCGAGCGGCAATCGATTCGCGAGCGCATCGAGAAGATCAATCAATCGCTGCACGAAATCGACTACAACCCAAATCGATTCATTATCCTCGAGCCGGGTCAGAACGCCGATCCGGAGATCCGCGATTTCCAGCAGGATTTGCGTGCCTGTACCGATGGCGCGATGACCGGTTCCGAGGATGCCGAGTACTCCGAAGCGAAATTCCTGCAAGTCCGGAGCATCATCGAGCGCTTTCGCGGACGCGAAGGCATGACCGACCTCGACAAGCGATGGACACGAAAGGTCACGGACGTCCGCAACTGGTTCGCCTTTTCGGCATCGGAACGCTGGCGCGACGATGGACGCGAGCACGAGCATTACACCGATTCCGGCGGCAAATCCGGAGGGCAGAAGGAGAAGCTCGCCTACACGGTTCTCGCGGCCAGTCTGGCGTATCAGTTCGGATTGGAATGGGGTGAGACGCGCTCGCGTTCGTTTCGCTTCGTTCTGATCGACGAGGCGTTCGGGCGCGGCTCCGACGAATCGACCAGGTATGGACTGGAGCTCTTTCAGCGCCTGAGCTTGCAGTTGCTGATCGTGACGCCCTTGCAGAAAATTCACGTGATCGAGCCGTTCATCACGTCAGTTGGATTCGTGCACAACGAAGGCGGCAGCCGCTCGATGGTGCGGAACTTGACGATCGAAGACTACAAGGCGGAGCAATTTCGTCGTGCCGGATCGCGCGACGAACGACTGGACCGAGCCCGACCGGCGGAGTCGGACCGTGGAGCCAACAGGGTGCGCGAACCAGCCGTTCTGGCGAGCGGCGCGGTGACGAGCGGTTTTTCTGTTTTGTAGCGACGTGGCGCGCCGCGCGAGCAGCTCAATCGTGACGGCGTTTATATGGCTCCAGCCGACCGTGCATGTTAGCGGCTTGACTGTACAGCGGTGCGATAGTGGCGATGAGACGGTGCAAGAATGCAGCGTGTGCAAGCCTTCGACGATTCGGTCAACGAAAGGTATTTCAACGTTCGCGAGCTTAGGTATGTGCGCGCCGCGCCGCGCGAAAGTTTTGTGCACTGAAATAAATCTGCGACGTGGTTGTCATTCGCCGCTGTTAAGCGTGCAGCCGCACGCCGAAAACAGCGGAGGAAGCTATGATATCGTGCAATTTTCATTTTCGTCTGCGGCTGCTAAGCGCCAGCACGGCCATCGTCACATTTGCATGCTGCGGACTCGCGGCAGCGGATGACGACAAGGACCGCGCCGATGGCGTCAAGACGGCAACGCCGATCAAACATGTTATCGTCCTGATCGGCGAGAATCGCACGTTCGACAATATCTACGGCACCTACGTCGGCAAGCGCGGGCAGAAAGTGGGCAATCTTCTATCGCTCGGAATCGTCAACGCCGACGGCACGCCCGGTGTGCATCGCGATGCCGCCACGCAGTTCCGCGTCGATACGATCAATCCGCCTCTCTACTTCGTCAGCACGAACAAGCTGACCCCGCCCAACAAGACCGCCTACTCCCCGTTCCTGCCGACGCCCGAAGCGGGCGGCGCGCCGAATCGCCAGACCAGCCTCGCCGAACTGGATCTCAATCCGACCGGCGTGCAGGCTCCGTTCGACAATACCGTCACCGATGCGCAGTTGCGCGCGCTCGAGCCCAGCCTCGAGCCCGAGGATCTCGGCCTGCTGCGCACCGGCGCAACCGGCTTGCCCGCCTGCCCGCCGCCGACCGTCGCGGTGCCGAGTCCCTGTCCCGACTCGCGGGTGCAGAATTTCAACAGCCTGCCGAACACCGTCTTCCAGATCACCGGGCGGACGCTGCCCTACGACAGCTATACCGGAGACATGGTGCACCGCTTCTTCCACATGTGGCAGCAATCGGACTGCGACGTGGCGAACGCGACGCCGGGCAACCCGACGGGCTGCTTGAACGATCTCTACCCGTTCGTCGGGATCGCCCGGCTGGACGATTCGGGCGCCAACTCGATGGGCTTCTATAATGTGCAGAAGGGAGACGCCCCACTGTTCAAGCGGCTCGCCGATGAGTTCACCATGAGCGACAATTTCCATCAGTCGGTCATGGGCGGAACCGCGGTCCAGCACATCATGCTGGGGACGGCCGACGCCATCTTCTGGGAGCAGTTCGGCACGCTGCCGGCAGCGCCGCCCCCCAACCGGATCGCCAACCCGAATCCCAAGAGCCCCACCAACGACCAATACCAGGTCGACAGCACCTTCACGATGTGCGGCGACGAGACCCAGCCGGGCATCAAGCCGATCAAGGACTACCTGCGCTCGCTGCCCTGGCGTCCCGACCTGACGCCAACGAACTGCGCCGCCGGCCGCTTCTACATGATCAACAATACCAGCCCCGGCTTCCGGGCAAACGGGGCCGTCGACACCGCCGGCATCACCGCCGGCACGTCGGTCCCGCCGTCGTCCCTGCGCACGATCGGCGACGCGCTCAACGAGAAGAAGATCAGCTGGGCCTATTTCGGCGGGGGCTTCAACGCCGCCGTCCGCGTCGCAAACGGCTCGACCGATCCGTTCGACCGGTTCATCGCCAACAACTACTGCGACATCTGCAATCCGTTCAGCTACGCCAAATCCATCATGGGC
>DATFSE010000020.1:0-69131 GCA_035262745.1 Casimicrobiaceae bacterium
GTAGTTTCCGAGGCCTTCGCGATAGCGCAACAGCGCGAGATCGTAGGCTTCCTGTGCTGTTGCCAGCGCTTGCCGCTGTTCCGCTCGCTGCACGTCGACGCTGCGGAACGAGGTGAGCTGATCGACGACGTCGCGCAGCGCGTCGGCGAGCGCCTGGTTGTACGCTTCGACAGTGATGTCGTAATCGGCGTTCTTGCCGGCGAGGTTACCCTGCAGTCGGCCACCTTCGAAGATCGGCAGCGTGACCGCAGGCCCGATGCCCATCATGCGACTCGCAGCGCTGAAGAATCCTGCGGGACCGATGCTCTGCAAGCCGATGAAGGCGAGCAGATTCACGTTTGGATAGAACTCTGCTTTGGCGACTTCGATGTCCTTGCTCGCGGACTCGACGCGCCAGCGCTGCGCAATGAGATCCGGCCTCCGACCGATAAGCGCGGCCGGAACATTCGACGGCAGCGCCACCGATGGCATCGCATCCGCTGCAGGACGCGTGATAGCAAGTCCGCGGTCCGGGCCCTGGCCCGTGAGCGCCGCAAGTTGATTGCGAGCGAGCTGAATAAGCTCCTCGATCTGCGCGATCCGCTCTCTGGTCGCTGGCAACGCCGACTCCGCTTGTTTGAGCTCGACGCGCGAATCGATTCCGGCGGCGTTGCGGTCACGCGTAAGTGCGTAGATCTGCTCGCGATCTTTCAGCGTTGCCTGCGCGACGTCGAGTTGCAGGTACGCGCGCTGTAAGCCGACGTAGGCTTGGGCGATGCTGGTGGTAAGCGCGAGGCGGGCGGCATAGGCATCGACCTCGGCGGCTCTGGCCTCACCCAGCGCGCTCTCATACGCCGCGCGGTTCTTGCCCCAGAAGTCGATTTCCCATTGGAGCGTCGCCTCGAGCTGATGCGGAGTGGCCCAGGTGCCTGCGACCGGCGGCGGCGTGAGTCCTTGTTCGGAAAAGCGCTCACGCGTCACCGCGAAGTCGGCATTCACCTGGGGATACAGTGCAGCCTTGGACGTCTGCGCGAACGCGAGCGCCTTGCGTGTCCGTGCTTCCGCGACGCGGAGCGTCGGACTCCCCGATAGCGCCTCGTCGATGAGCTGATCGAGTTGCTGATCATTGAAGCTGCGCCACCAGTCCGACGCAGGCCATGCTGCGGGCGAAATCGGCGTCGACTCGAGCGACGTCGCTGCTGCCAGCCGGTTGGCATCGGTAAGCGACGCGTGCGAGGAGAGCCCGTGCATATCAGCGCAAGCTGCAAGGCATGCACTTGTTGCAAGCGATGCAAACATCGCGAAGCGATGCGTCATGTCAGACTTTCCCTTCCCGGTGCCGGTAGTGCCAAAGTGCAGCGGCAAAGATCATTCCGCCCGGGAGCACGACGGCCATCGCCAGATAAGGACCTATGGAACGGCCCCACTCGAATAACCGATAGAGCCGTGTGCGAACACGATCGTTCATTGCCATCTTCTCTCCGCTTGTCCCTTTCGTTGTCGTGGCTAAAAATGCCTAGGCAAGCAAACTGTCAAAAAAAATCAGCGATTGGCAAGCATCCTTCCCAAGAGTCCTTCGAGCTGCTGCGCTTCCGTCTTGCTGAACCCGCGCAGAAAACGGTTCTGGACATTCGCTGCGCTTTCGATCAGCTTCGGATACACGGCGCGACCGTCTGCAGTGAGTTCGAGATTCACCCGCCGCCGATCGTTGGGAGACCGAACCCTTCGCACCAGACCCTTCCGCTCGAGGCGGTCGATCATGCGCGTCATAGCGCCTTGGTCGTAGGAGGCGCTGCGGCACAGGTTCGATGCTGAATCGGCGTCGGCATCCGCGAGCATGACCAGAATGACGAACTGCGCTGCAGTGATCCCGAGCGGCGCGAGTTCTTCGTCGAGCGCATCCGACATGGATAGCTTGACCAGCGCAAGCAGGCGGCCGACGCAGTTCCGAGGCTCGAAGGTCTTGGCGTCGTAGATGGTCGCAGTCGCAACCGCTTTGGCGAGAGACATAGCTGTAATTGTATTGTCTAGGCAATAATTGTCAAGGCTTTATTTGTTTGGGCAATCCATAGGTTGATGGTGCGCAACTTAAGTTATTGATCGGGCTGGTAAACTCACCATCCGTGATCTCCTCGCACTACCTCCGATCGATGCTGGCGCCCAAGTCGGTGGCCCTGATCGGCGCGTCTAGCCGCCCGGGTTCACTGGGCCGGATCGTCTACGAGAACCTGCTGGACGCCGAATTCCAGGGAGAGCTTTATGCAGTGAATCCAAAGCACGCGACCGTTCTCGGGCACAGCGCATTTCGCTCGATCGAGGCTATCGAGAAGACGATCGATCTCGCAGTGATCTGTGCGCCGGCCGAGGCGGTGCCGTCGGTCCTCAAGGAATGCGCTGGCCGAGTCCGGTCGGCAGTGATCGTCTCCAGCGCTCCTGCGGCAGGTCCCGAAACCTACGTGCGCTGGCGCACGGACATCTCGGTTGCTGCTCGAGCCGCCAATATTCGCATGCTGGGCCCGGCGTGTTTCGGCGTTATCAGAACGTCGATCGGGCTCAACGCCAGCTATGGAACGGTGCCTACATTGCGCGGCCGCCTTACGTTGATTTCGCAGTCCGGCGCCGTGGCGAGCGCACTGCTCGATTTCGGACACGGCGAGGGCATCGGCTTCGCTTCGGTGGTCGTGCTCGGCGCCGCGGGTGACGTGGATTTCGGAGAGATTCTGGAATTCGCGCTCTGCGACCCCGAAACCGACGCGATTGTTCTCTACGTAGGGACGTTGCACGACGCCCGGACCTTCCTGTCTTCGCTGCGCGCGGCCGCACGCACCAAGCCAGTGGTGGTGTTGAGGTCAGGTCGCGAGGCGCTTAAGCGACCGCCGCATGGAAGTGCGTCGCCGTCACCCGATCGCGTATTCGACGTAGCGCTGATGCGGGCAGGCGTCGTACGCGTGCACACCTACACACAGCTTTTCGCTGCCGCGGCGCTCCTCGCCGGAGGCCATCTGCCGCGTGGCAATCGTTTGGCGATCATGAGCAATGGACGGGGCCCCGGACTCATGGCGGCAGATCGTGCGCTCGATGCCGGAATTGCGCTTGCCAAGATCGGCGACGAGACACGCGCTGTACTCGCCCCGCTCCTTCCGCGCGAACGCACTCTGGAGAATCCCTTCGATCTCGAAGGCGAGGCGACCCCGGCTCAATTTGCCGCTGCCGTGCCTGCGCTGCTCGCCGACCATGGCGTCGACGCTTTGCTGTGCCTGCACGTTTCGACGCCGACCGCACCGCCAACCGACACGGCACGCGCAGTCGCGGCCGCGGCGAAGGACGCGCCCAAACCGGTCTTGGCCGCATGGCTGGGGTCCATCGATCGTGCCGAACCACGAGCCGCGCTTGAAGCGGGCGGAGTCATCAACTTCTACACGCCGGAGAATGCCGTCGATGCTTTTTCGTTCGTCGCGTCTTATCGGCGCAATCAGCAATGGTTGCTGGAAGTGCCGCCTCCGCTTCCCGAGCTTGGTGTTCCCGATATTGCCGCAGCGCTTCGAGTGCGATCGAGAGCGGTCGAAGCCACGCGCACAACGTTGCGGCCGGACGAAGCGCGGGAGTTGCTGATAGCGTTTGGTATCGTCGGCCTTCCGTGCGCCGTCGCCAGGAGCGCACGGGGAGCGCAAGCCGCGGCGCGTCGCATCGGCTATCCGGTCACGCTGCAGATCGACGATGACGCGGCGATTACGACGTCGAGAGCGAGCCTGCTCAGTGCCGCGTCGGTCCGACGTGCTTTTGCGCAGCTTCGGTCCGACGGACAAAAACGTGCGGTGGTCGTTCGCAAGGACCCGGGGGTTGCTCTGTCAACCGCGGCCAATGTCGGCGTGTACACCGATGCTGTCTTCGGGCCGGTCATCGCCTTCCGCAATGCGGCCTCCGCGGCGTCCGAGCTTTCACTGATGCTTCCCCCGCTCAACAAGAGGCTGGCGCTCGACGTGATCAGCGCTGCGAATGGAGGGCACACGCCCGCGGAGCTCGATTTGCTGGTCACGCTGCTGCTCCGCGTTTCCGCCCTGGTGTGTGCCGCGCCGTGGCTAAGCGAGCTCGAGCTTGCGAGCGTGGTGATCAACTCCGAACAAGCGAGCGTGGTGGCGGCGCGAATCGTGATCGATCCGCGCCGACCGACGTCGTCCGAGGGCTACCGGCATATGGCGATACACCCTTATCCGACGGAGCTCGAGACGGTCTTGAAGCTCAAGGGGGGTGTCGAGCTCCGCGTGCGGCCGATCCGGCCCGAAGATGCGGCGATGGAGCGAGCTTTCGTCGACGGGCTCTCAGAGCAGAGCAGGTACCTTCGCTTCATGCAGCACCTGCGGAGCTTGACTCCGCAGATGCTGGCGCGCTTTACCCAGGTCGACTATGACCGCGAAGTTGCATTGGTCGCGCTGGACGGAGCACCGGGGGCCGAAGCGATTGTCGCCGTGGCACGCTACATCGCCAACTGGGACGGCGAGAGTGCGGAATTCGCCGTCGTCGTCGGCGACGCATGGCAGGGACGCGGCGTGGGTTCCGGGCTGATGCGAATCCTCATCGACTGCGCAAGAAAGCGCGGCTTCAAACGCCTGTTAGGTGCCGTGCTTGCGATCAACACGTCGATGCTGGCGATGGTGAGCGCACTCGGTTTCACTGCACAGCGCGACCCTACCGATCCTGAGCAGATGATCGTGACGCTGGAGCTCACGCCGTTAGGGGCGAAGCCGTCCAGTGCCCCGAGGTGAGCCGCAGCGGCTTGACGCTGGGGCGCAAATGCGGTCGTCGAGCGGGTCCCGGCTCGCGGCGGCCACTCAACCCACGAGTGGCCGCGCACGAGCCACCCGCTTAGCGACGACTGCGCCCCAACGCATCTGCGCCGCCGCGGCTCACCTCGGATTGCGTACGGCCGAAGCCGACTGGCGGCCGTGAGCTGCGCCCGCCGTCACGGGTGGCGCGGCAAGCGAAGGCGTGGGTGGCCGAGCGGCGGCCCGCGCCGGGACCCGTAGTGCGGGCGATTGCGGCGTTCGGCCGCGGGGCGGTGTCGGCCGTACGCAGGCCGCACCTTCGGCGACCGGATGCGGCCTCCCGCCCGCCGGGCGAGTTGGCCGCAGCGTCCGGCGGCGTGAGGGCTAGCCTTCGCCTTCGAGGAAGCTGCGCAGCTTCTCGGAACGTGACGGATGGCGGAGCTTGCGCAGTGCCTTGGCTTCGATCTGACGGATGCGCTCGCGCGTGACGTCGAACTGTTTGCCGACTTCTTCCAGCGTGTGGTCGGTGTTCATCTCGATGCCGAAGCGCATGCGCAGGACTTTCGCCTCGCGCGGAGTGAGCGTGTCCAGCACGTCCTTGCAGACGTCGCGCAGGCTCGCGTTCACCGCATGGTCGACAGGCGCGACCGTGCTCGCATCCTCGATGAAGTCGCCGAGGTGTGAGTCGTCGTCGTCGCCGATCGGCGTCTCCATCGAGATCGGCTCCTTGCTGATCTTGAGGATCTTGCGGATCTTCTCCTCCGGCATCTCCATCTTCTCAGCGAGCAGCGCAGGATCCGGTTCCTGTCCGGTTTCCTGCAGGATCTGCCGCGAGATGCGGTTCATCTTGTTGATGGTCTCGATCATGTGCACCGGGATGCGGATTGTGCGCGCCTGGTCGGCGATCGAGCGCGTGATCGCTTGGCGAATCCACCACGTGGCGTAGGTCGAAAACTTGTAGCCCCGACGGTATTCGAACTTGTCGACCGCCTTCATGAGGCCGATGTTCCCCTCCTGGATCAGGTCGAGGAACTGCAAGCCGCGATTGGTGTATTTCTTGGCGATCGAGATCACCAGGCGCAGGTTGGCTTCGGTCATTTCGCGCTTGGCCTTGCGCGCCTTGGCCTCACCCGTCGACATCTGCTTGTTGATCTCTTTGAGATCCTTGAGCGGGATCATCACCCGCTTCTGCAGTTCGAGCAGCTTGTGCTGCTGCTCGATGATGGCCTGGCGATAACGGCTGAGCGCTTCGCTGTAGGCGTGCTTGGCGGTGATCTCGCGATCGATCCAGCGCAGGCTGGTCTCGTGCTCCGGGAACTTCTTGATGAAGTCCGGCCGCGGCATGCCTGCCTTGTTGACCACCAGGTCCTGGATCTTGCGCTCGGTTTGGCGGATGTTGTCGACTTCGCGGCGCACACTGTCGCACAGACGCTCGACCTGACGGGCGGCGAAGCGGATCTGCATCAGCTCGGACGAAATCTTCTTCTGCAGATCGAGATACTTCGGCGCCTTGTGGCCTTCCTTCTGCAGCACGACCAGCATGCGCGTGTAGAGGCGGCGGATCACCGCGAAGCGCTCCAGCGCCGCGACCTTCAGTCGCTCCAGATTCTCCGCGGCGATGGCACCGCTCTCATCGTCGCCTTCCTCCATCTCCTCGATGTCCTCGTCGCCGATCGCCGCGAGCTGCTCGTTGAAATCCATGAGCCCGTCGACCACGTCGTCGACCTTGAGCTCGTCGCGCTCAATCTTGGAAGCGAGTTCGAGGATCTGCGCGACGGTCATCGGGCAGGCCGAGATGGCCATGATCATGTGCTTGAGCCCCTCCTCGATCCGCTTGGCGATCTCGATTTCGCCCTCGCGGGTCAGGAGCTCGACCGATCCCATTTCGCGCATGTACATGCGCACAGGGTCGGTGGTGCGGCCGAATTCGGAATCGAGCGTTGACGCCGCGGCTTCGGCGGCTTCCTCGTCGACATCATCGGCTGCAGTCGTGGGCGCCGCCTCCGACATGAGCAGCGTCTCGGCATCTGGTGCCTCGTCGTAGACCTGGATCCCCATGTCGTTGATCATGGAGATGATGCCCTCGATCTGCTCGGCGTCGAGAATGTCGTCCGGGAGGTGATCGTTGATCTCTGCGTAGGTGAGGTAGCTCCTCTCCTTGCCGAGCACGATGAGGTTCTTCAAGCGCGTCTTGCGCGCTTCTGCTTCCGCCGGCGTCAACTCGACTTTGCGCAGTTCGACGCCGCCGTTCCTGCCGCTTTTCGCTTTGCCTTCGGCAAGTGCTTTTTCAGTGCGTCGAGCAGAAAGTCGAGCGGCGATTTCTCCGGCAGAAGGTTTGATCGCGGGAGTCGCCGCCGGCTTGACTGGCGCCGCCTTGAGCGGTGCCTTGACGGGCGGCTTCGATGCAACCTTCAAGGTCTTTGCGACGGGTTTTGCGACCTTGCCCTTCTTCGCCGGCGTGGCGATCGCCTTCTGCGCACCGCGCGGTGCGGTCTTGCGCTTGGATGGCTTGGCATTGCGCGCGGGCCCCGAGAGTTTGCGCACTTTGGCTTTCGAAGGAGCCGATTTGCGTGACGGCTTCGCCTTGACCTTGCGCCGGGCATGGTTTGCCGCCTTCGCGCGCTGTTTTCTACCGGGCTTAGTCTGCTTTTTGGCCATGGTCGTCCTGCAGTTTGGGGCGCTCGCTTGCACGAACGCGCCGAGTCATATCAATCCTTCCCGAGATGGGGGCGCTCGGGAAAACTTCAAATTATAACATGCCCTTACTTCATCACGGACAATTTGTCTGCCTCAGGCGCTCCTTCCCACCCGCTGACGGGCCAAGTCGCGCTGGCGCGCGCGCTCGGCTTCCTCCGGCGAGAGGTCGACCGGTGCGCCCTCAGGCGTCTCTCCGCGCTTGCTTGCCCTCAACCAGTAGCGCTTTATACCTTCGACCAGCTGAAGCTCGAGCAATTCTCCCGTAAGACCCTCACCTACGCCTCCGGTCAGCGCCGAAACCAAGGTTGTTTCGTGCGGGGTACCCGCGAATTGCTGCATGGCGCCCGCGGTGCTAAGCGGGCCAGAGCTTTGCTCGCAGAACTCGACCAGTGCGGTCAGCGCTGCGGCTTCACCGCTGCCAGTCGGCTTAGGAACCGCGACCTTTCTCGCCAGCGCGGGATCGAGGAGCAGGCATTGCAGGAGGCCTCGGACCAGGGACGGCACAACGCGAGGCCGCTCCGGGTAGACCTTGGTTTTCGCCGGAGCCGCGGGACGGGGAAGCAATGGAGCCAGTTCCGGTTCGGCCAGGCCGGTGAGCTCGGAAAGCCGGCGGCGCAACAGCGCACCCATTACGGGAGCCGACAACTGCGCGAGCAAAGGCTTGGCTGCGTTGACCAGGGCCGCGCGTCCCTCGGCGAAATGGGGAGGGTGTCGTGCGGTGAGCTCGGAGAGCAGGAACTCCGAAAGCGGCACGGCGCCGGCGATGGATTCCTCGAATGCCGCTCTGCCTCGGTTGCGGATGAAATCGTCCGGGTCGTCGCCGTCGGGCAGGAACAGAAAGCGCACGTCCTTTCCGTCCGTCAGCGCCGACAGTGTGTTCTCGAGAGCGCGCCACGCCGCGCGGCGGCCAGCCTCGTCGCCGTCAAAGCAGAAAACGACGCTGTCCGTTATGCGCAAGAGCTTTTGTGCATGGGTCGAGGTCGTCGCAGTGCCGAGAGTTGCCGCCGCGTATTCGACCCCGTGCTGAGCCAGCGCCACCACGTCCATGTAGCCCTCGACCACTACCACCTTTCCTGCAGTGCGAATCGCCGGTCGCGCCTGGAACAACCCGTAAAGCTCCTGCCCCTTGGAGAACAGAGGCGTCTCGGGAGAGTTGAGGTACTTGGGCTCGCCATGGTCCAGCACTCGGCCGCCGAAACCGATCACTCGACCGCTCGAATCGTGAATCGGGAACATGATGCGATCGCGGAAACGGTCGTAGCGTTTACCTCCATCACCTGTGATAACCAGACCCGCCGTCTCCAGCGCCTTGTCCTGGTAGTCAGGAAGCACGCTCGCCAATGGTTGCCAGTCATTGGGGGCATACCCCATCCCGAAGCGCGCCGCTACCGCTCCTGTGAGCCCGCGGCCTTTTAGGTATTCGATGGCACGAGGTGAATCCTTGAGCTGCGCGCGATAGAAACGCGCTGACTCCAGAAGCAGACCGGACAGGTCGGTGATCGACTCGCGCCGTGCGGCGTTGCCTGCCGATTCGACACGGGGCACGTCAAGGCCTACATCGCGGGCCAGCTCTTCTATCGCGTCAGGGAAGGACTTTCCGCCGTATTCCATCAGGAAGCTGACCGCCGTTCCGTGGGCACCACAACCGAAGCAGTGATAGAACTGCTTGGTCGGGCTCACCGTGAACGACGGGGTCTTCTCGCTGTGAAACGGACAGCAGGCAGCATAGTTGGCGCCCGCTTTTTTCAGGGGAACGTACCGGTCGACCACTGCGACAATGTCGACCCGCGCCAGAAGCGTCTGGATGAACTCGTTAGGAATCATGGCCTTAGCCCCGACGGGCCATGATGATCTGCAGGCACTCCACGGGGCCCATCCACCCATTATAGGCGACGATTTCGCCGCCGCGAGGGCTCAGCGAAGGGCGCTTTCAGCCCGCGAGCCTGGCCTTGACCTTGGCGGAAACCGAAGCCATATCGGCGCGCCCGGCAAGCTGGGTTTTTAGCCCTGCCATGACTTTGCCCATGGCCGCCCTCCCTCCGACTCCGACATTTGCAATGGCGGCGGCAATGGCAGCGTCGATCTCAGCGTCCGACATGCGCTGCGGCATATAACCTTGAAGCAGCTCGATCTCGGCGCGCTCGGCCGCCGCCAGCTCGGGTCGCTTGCCCGCCTCGAATTGGGCAATCGACTCGCGCCGCTGTTTGATCATTTTTTCGATCACAGCAACCACGTCAACATCGCCGAGCTCGATTCGCTCGTCGACTTCGCGCTGCTTGATGGCGGCGAGGAGCAGCCGGATGGTCGAAAGGCGCACCGAATCCCTCGCACGCATGGCGGCCTTCATATCCTCGGTGACGCGTGTCTTCAGATCCATGCGCGAGCTAAGGTGCCGAAAAAGCAAAGGGGCGAATCGCTTCGCCCCCAGGGTCCGCCAAACAGCCGATCGTCAGTAGAGCTTCGGCGGCAGTTGCTGGCTGCGAAGGCGCTTGTAGTGGCGCTTCACTGCAGCTGCGAGCTTGCGCTTGCGTTCGGCCGTCGGCTTTTCATAGAACTCTCGAGCGCGCAACTCGGTAAGCAGACCGGTCTTTTCGATGGTCCGCTTGAAGCGGCGCAGCGCGACTTCGAACGGCTCGTTCTCGCGAACGCGAACACTAGGCATGGATGACGAGTCCTCTTCGCTGTAGCAACAAATAGCCGATGAGTATAACAACGCCGTTGCTCTACTGCAAGCAAAGCTATACTGCCCGAATCCTTATCATCGGCATCGGAACAACTTAAGTGCTTGTTCTCGGGATCGAGACTTCCTGCGACGAGACCGGCCTCGCACTCTACGACAGCGAACGCGGATTGCTCGCGCACGCCTTGCATTCGCAGGCCGAGATGCACGAAGCGTACGGCGGCGTTGTGCCCGAGCTTGCATCGCGCGATCACATCCGACGCGTCGTGCCACTGGCCGAGCGAGTGCTCGCGCAGGCGGGTCGCGAGCTGGCGGACATCGACGGCGTCGCCTATACGCAAGGGCCCGGTCTTGCCGGCGCGCTGCTCGTTGGAGCCAGCATTGCCAACGCACTTGCCTTCGCGCTGAAAGTACCCGCGCTCGGCGTACACCATATGGAGGCGCACCTTCTGTCACCTCTGCTCGGGGAACCGAAGCCCGAGTTTCCGTTCGCGGCACTGCTGGTTTCGGGCGGTCACACACAGCTCTATGCCGTGCGCGAGCTCGGTGACTACTCCCTGGTGGGCGATACCCTCGACGACGCCGCCGGCGAAGCGTTCGACAAAACCGCCAAGCTCCTCGGCCTGCCGTATCCGGGTGGACCTGCGCTCGCGGAGCTGGCGCTTCGTGGCAGGGACGGCGTAGTGACGCTGCCGCGTCCGATGAAGGACAGCGGCGATCTCAACTTCAGTTTCTCAGGGCTCAAGACCGCGGTATTGACGTTATCGCGTCGCGAGGCGCTCACCGACCAGCGCCGCGCCGACATTGCGCGCGAATTCGAGCACGCAATCGTCGACGTGCTGGTGGCGAAAGCGCTTGCCGCGCTCGATGCGGCGGGGCTAAAACGGCTGGTCGTCGCAGGCGGCGTCGGTGCCAATCGCCAGTTGCGTGAGCGCCTTGCCGGCGCAGCTGCGCGCCAGGGTGCTCAAGTCTTCTATCCGGATTTGCAGTTCTGTACCGACAACGGCGCGATGATCGCGCTGGTCGGTGCGCTGCGACTGCGCCATGAGCGCACCGACTACGCCTTCACGGTGCATCCGCGCTGGGATCTCGAATCGGCAGTCGCGCAGGACGCGGGCTAACGGCTTCGTCGTAAGCTCTGCTGCGACAGTCCAGGTCACAGTTCATCCGGGAGCGATCTCTACCGAAGTAATGGAACGGGTTCGGTAGGCGCGAGACGTGATCTTCGAGCTCGCGGTCTGTATCCGCTCACGCGCTGACGGTGATCGTCCCGCTCATCGTCTCGTGCCCAGACCCGCAGAAAATGTCGCAGAGGAAGGTGAACGTACCCGCCTTGTCCGGTTTGAGGGGCACCCGCACGACCTTTCCCGGAACGATGTCGGCGCGAACCTGGAAATCCGGCGCGCTGAAGCCCATCAGAACGTCTGCTGTCTTGAACTCGAGCACGACCGGAACCCCGACCTTGAGATCAAGATGGTTGGGGGAATAGGTAAACCGCCTCGCCGTGATCTTGATGACCTGCTCCTTCGATTGAGTCGCTGCACCGACGCCGCCGATCGCCGTCGCGCCGAGCAGCCAGCCCAGACCCACAACCACCTTTCGTCGATCGGCACGCATGGTCACGCTCCCTGAACGGGCTTCTCGGTGAGCTTGTATTCGGAGGTCTTGACCTCGGCTTCGACATCGCGCCATCCCAGACCCCGATAGGGCTGCGCTGGATCCCAAGGTAGCGGATCGCGGCGGGGCTGCGAACCCGGGGCCGGCAGAGGGAACATTAACCCTTTGGCCGCGTGATGGGCGATGTGCCCGGTCATTTTGTGATGCTCCTGATGAATGTGGCCGTAGAACACCGTGACGTTGCGATGGGGAAGAAGCAGGTCGATCGCCTTCGCGCCGTCGCGAGTGGCCCAGTCCCATTGCGGGTAAAGATCGAAAAGCGGACGATGGGTGAGTACTACAATGTTCGCGTCCGCGGGCTGTTTGGCGAGATCCGCGGAGAGCCACTGCAACTGCTCGTCTCCGATCAGTGCGCGCGGGTCGGACACGTTGTCGACGGCGATGAAGTGCACGCCCTTGTGATCGAACGTGTAATGGGTAGGTCCGAAGAATTCCTGAAAAGCCTCCCCGTGATCGAGCGAGGCATCATGCTCGCCAGGCATGAAATGAACGTCCTTGACCTTGAGCTCGCTGACGATCTCCTTGAACTGGGTGAGGCGCTGGCGCCTTTCCTTGGGGTCGTCCGTGGTATGGGTCAGATCGCCGGTGAATACGATGAAGTCGGGCGCTTCGGGCAAGGCGTTGACGGCGGCGATGGCCTTTTTGAGCGTCCCCTTGGCGTCGGGATTGGGCGGGCCCTGGAATCCCCAGTGCGTATCGGAAAGCTGGACGAAGTAGAACTCATCCGCGGCCTTGGCGTCCGCCGCACCAGCACCGCGGGGGCGCAGTGCCGATGCGAACACGATGCCGCCAAAGCCGGCCAATTTGAGAAACTCACGACGATCGATCGATTTGCGCATGACGGCTCCTCAGAGCAGGGTGGACCACAGTACCCAATACTTCTTTCGTGGTCGCGAAATTCCATAAAACGCCATCCGGGAATAAATATCATCGGCAGCGGGTATAGCAAACCTCGCGTCTGAGCGCCGACCGAACAGAGCTCACCGGGAATAACCTGGGGTCGCTTTCAGTAGGAACCGAGGTGAAAGGAGAAATCGTTGACCGCCCATAGCCGATTCGAGGAAACGGTGCTGCCGCATCTCGATGCAGGCTACAACCTTGCGCGATGGCTCACGCGCGACGCGCACGACGCGGAGGATGTCGTCCAGGACGCCTGCGTTCGCGCCATGCAGTACGTCGGTTCGCTACGCGGCGACGAGGCTCGAGCGTGGTTCCTGACCATCGTTCGTCATGCGTGTTATGACTGGTTCAAGCGTAATCGCCATCCTGAGATCGCGGACGACGACGGCACCGCCATCGAGATGGCTGTCGATAGCGCTGCACTTTCGCCCGAACAGATGTTGATGCGCGGCGACCAGGCGCGCGTGCTTGCCGACGCCGTTGCAGCGCTGCCGATGACATACCGCGAGGTGCTCATCCTGCGCGAGCTGGAGGAGCTGTCGTACAAGGAGATCGCTCGCGTCGCCGACATCCCGGTCGGCACGGTGATGTCGCGACTGGCGCGTGCGCGCGCTCTTCTGCAGCGCTCGCCGTTGCTGCAGGCAATCGACGGACACTCGTCGGGAGGTGGATGATGAACTGCAATGAAGTTGCTTCGCTGATCGCCGCTTATGCCGACGGCGAGGTCGACCGGTTGCGCGGCCACTCGCTGGCGAAGCATCTCGCCGGCTGCGCCGGTTGCGCGGCCAAGCGCCAGGCCATCCTCGATCTTCGATCCAGGCTCCGCGCCGAGGTGCCGTACTACTCCGCGCCTGCGGCGCTGCGCAACCGCGTGCTGCAATCCGCGGCTGCAGCAGGCGCCTCGCGACAGACTCAGCGGCCGAGCGCAAGCGAGCGTTGGCGCTGGCTCTTGGGCGGCGCGCTGAGCGGCTGCGCCGCCACCGTGCTGGCGTGGGTCGTGGGCACCAGCGTGCTGGATTGGCGTGCCGGCGAGGATCTCGCCACCGAAGCGGTGGGCGCGCACGTTCGGGCCACGCTGGGCAACCATCTGATCGAAGTGGCTTCGTCGGATCAGCATACGGTCAAGCCGTGGCTTTCCGCGCGTCTCGACTACTCGCCTCCGGTGCCGGACTTCGCATCGGACGGGTTCGCGCTTAGCGGCGGCCGCCGCGACTACCTCGGCGGTCACCCGGTGGCAGTGCTGGTCTACCGCTACCACCAGCACATCATCGACGTCTTTGTGCGTCCGCAGCAGTCGGTAACCGCGACGCCGGCGCTGCGCACCATTCGCGGATTCAACATCGCGCGCGCGACTGGTTCGGCGATGGACTGGGTTGCGGTGTCGGATGTGAGTCCGGACGTGCTTTCAAGCTTTGCCGAGCGGCTGGCTCGCAACCAGTCTCCGGCGAGCGACGCGCGAACTCAGTGAGGCCACAGCCAACCAAAGACTCCGGCAGTGAGCAGCGCATAGATCAACCCGTCGACGGTCGAGCGGATGGTTGTTCCCCACGAGCGGTGATACCAGATCGAGAACTGCCACAGCGCGACGGAATAACCGATGAAAGTGGTGACGCCGACAAAGCGGAAGACGGCGGGATAGGGTGCGCCGACGGGTAACGCCCGCGCGGCGACATACGCGCCGAGGAAGCCGACGAGCACCGAATACAGGAACCAGAGCACGAGGTTCTTGCCCATGGAAAAAGGACCCGACGGCATGACCGTGAAAACCATGACAGGTCCCTTGTTGCGCTTCTCTGCGAATTCGGGCGAGCGCATGTCCTGCATGTTTGCCGGGCGCGGCATCATGTAGTCGCCCGGCGGAAGGTTGAACGGGCGCAGCGCTTCCATCACCTTGTCCTCGTTCGGCACTTTGGAATAGTCGTCCTTGTGCCAGGGTGTGGCCATGTGAATGATGGAGCTCACGACGAAGACGATGACTGCCGACAGCAAAATCGGGAGCCACAGCGCAGCCAACACGGTCATGGTGTCCTCCTTGGGTGGACGATCCGGATCAATCGGCCTCTGCGGGTGTTTTGTTCGTCACCGGATTCGCTTCAGGCCACGGTAACCCTCGCCCGCTGGAGCGTCAACTACCGCCTGGAGTCGCAAGACAGCAACTCGAAACCGTAGCTGCCTCAGGTTCCTTAATGCCCGATCTTTCGTTCTTCGCCGGCGAGCAGCTTGCGGATATTCACGCGGTGACGCCAGATGAGCAGCGCAGAGATTGGAAACAACGCCCACGCTTCCGGCCGGTTGCCGAGAAAATAAAAGCCTAGCACCGGCGCCGCCGCGGCCGCGATCAGCGCGGCCAGCGACGAAATGCGAAACGCTAGGGCAGCGACGATCCACAGCGCGAAAACCGCGAGTCCGAGCTGCCACGACAGCGCCAATATGACGCCGCCCGCCGTCGCGACGCCTTTGCCGCCTGCGAAGCGGTGAAACACCGGGTAGACGTGGCCGAGGAAAACGGCTACTGCTGCGCCGGCGGTTGCTAGAGAGGCGTCCCCCCACCATGCTCCGATGCGGTTGGCCAGCCACACCGCAACAAAGCCCTTGATGCCGTCTCCAGCAAGCGTCAATGCCGCAGCTGCGCGATTTCCCGTTCGCAAAACGTTGGTCGCACCCGGATTGCCCGAACCGTAGCTGTGCGGGTCGGGGAGGCCGAACAGCTTGCTGACCACGACGGCGAATGAGATCGAGCCGATGAGATAGGCACCAGCGACGACAATGGGCGTGGCCAACGATGGATTCATTCAGGGAACAGGCCCTAAAATGGCGGGCGACAAATCGCGTCGGATTGTAGCAAAGCTCGCGCTTAGCTCGCGGCCGCCAATGAACACTATTTTCATTCAGGATCTGCGTGTCGAAACGCGCATCGGTGTCTACGAATGGGAGCAGCATTTGACCCAGCCGCTGCTGCTTAACGTCGAATTCGAGCTGCCCTCTCCTGCGCCGTTTGCCAGCGACAAGTTCGCCGACGCGGTCGACTACGCAGCGGTCGTCGCGCGGCTGCAGGCACTGGCGGCGGATCATCCGCACAAGCTGCTCGAACGATTTGCCGAAGCTGTCGCCGGGATCATGACCGGCGAGTTCCGCACTCCTTGGGTGAAGGTGCGCGTCGCCAAGCTGGCTCCGATCGACGGAGTGAAGCAGATTGGCGTCGCGATCGAACGCGGCAAGCGCTCCTAGAGCTCGCTCCGGCTGAATTCGATGAAATAGCAGCGGCAGCGATGAGCGGGCTCAAGTTCACCGACCAAGCGGCAAGACAGCTCGAGGCGTTGTACATGACCGCGGACGTGGTCGCTCAGCGTTCCGACACGCTGCGCAAGCTGCCGCTGGCCAGAGGTCATTCGGTGATTGACATCGGGTCAGGTCCCGGCTTCCTCTGCGAGAGCATGGCCGACGTCGTGGGACCCTCTGGGCGCGTTCTCGGTATCGACATCTCCGCGGACCTCATCGCGCGTGCCGCGCAACGCAATCATCGTCAGTGGCTTTCCTACCGTGTCGACGACGCAACGCACATCGACGAACCCGACGCGAGTTTCGACGTTGCCACCTGCACACAGGTTGCCGAGTACATTCCGGAAGTCGACAAGGCCATATCGGAAGCGTTTCGCGTCCTCAAACCTGGAGGGCGCGCGTTGTTCATCGCGACCGATTGGGATGCCGTGATCTGGCACTCGGACGCGCCTCAACGAATGGCTGCCGTCATGAAAGCGTGGGAGCGGCACTGCGCGCAACCCCGGCTTCCCCGCAGCATGCCCAAGCGGATGCGCGACGCGGGTTTCGTTCTGGATGCGGCCACCGTCTTCCCGATCGTCAATCTCCGATGGGACGACGACGCATACAGCAAAGGCATCGTCAAGACCATCGGCGAGTTTGTCGCGAAGCGGGGCGGCATGAGCGATGATGAGGTCGCGGCCTGGGCCGCCGAGTTTCCCCGGCTTAGCGACGAAGGACGCTACTTCTTTGCCAGCAGCCGCTTTGTTTTCAGCGCTTCGAAGCCGGCTTGACGCTCAAGCGCATCACTGGATGCTCTCGTCGGCGCGCAGCAGAAGATCGGATGGAATCGTGAGGCCGAGCGCACCGGCAGCCTTGCGATTGATGGCGAGATAGAACCGAGTCGGCTGCTCAACCGGCAAGTCGCCAGGCTTTGCTCCTCGAAGATCTTGTCCACGTAGAACGCGCTGCGCCGAAACTGATCGGAAAGCTGAAGAGCAGCCCGGCATCCGCGTATTCACGAGTTCCCGCGATAGCCGGCAGTTGATGGCGGCTTGGCGAATTATATTGGGTGCTTGGGCTACGCATCGCCTTGCGCCAGCAGCGCCGCGTTTCCTCCGGCGGCGGCGGTGTTGATCGACAAGGTGCGCTCGACTGCGAAGCGGAACAGGTAGTGCGGGCCGCCTGCCTTGGGCCCGGTACCTGACAAGCCTTCGCCACCGAAGGGTTGCACGCCGACGACTGCGCCGATCATGTTGCGGTTGACGTAGACATTGCCCACGCGCGCTCGCGTGACGATCCTGCGCACGGTTTGGTCGATGCGGCTGTGGATGCCTAGCGTCAATCCATAGCGCGTGGCGTTGATGTTGTCGACGACTCGATCGAGTGCATCGGCGGCGTAGCGGATCACATGAAGCACCGGACCGAAAACTTCGCGCGTCAAGCTGTCGATACGGTCGAGTTCGATCAGCGTCGGCGCGACAAAGGTGCCGTGCCGGCAAGCCTCCGGCAGCGCAACGCGATGGCGAACGCGCCCTGCCGCAGCCATGGACGCTATGTGAGCTTCGAGGACCGAGCGCGCGTCATCGTCGATCACCGGGCCGACGTCGGTGGAAAGCTCTGCCGGATCGCCGACCACCAGCTCGTCCATGGCGCCCTTGAGCATCTCCATCAATCGCGGCGCGACTTCGTCCTGCACGAACAGCACGCGCAGTGCGGAGCAGCGCTGCCCGGCGCTGTTGAACGCCGAGGTGAGCGCGTCGATAACGACCTGCTCCGGCAGCGCGGAGCTGTCGACGATGAGTGCGTTCTGGCCCCCCGTCTCGGCAATCAGCGGAACCAGTACGTCCCGACGGGCTAGTGTGCCTGCGATCGCTCGCGCCACGTCGGTCGATCCGGTGAACGCAACACCGGCGCTGCGCGCATCGGCGACCAGCGCCGCGCCGACGCGCTCGCCGCTGCCGGGCAGCAGCGCGAGGACATCGGGAGGAACGCCGGCGGCGAGCAAAAGCTCCACCGCGCGAAACGCCACCAGCGGCGTCTGTTCGGCAGGCTTGGCAATCGCCGCGTTGCCGGCGGCAAGCGCCGCGGCAATCTGGCCGGTGAATATCGCCAGCGGAAAATTCCATGGACTGATGCAGACGAAGGCGCCGCGCCCATGCAGAACCAGCTCGTTCGATTCGCCGGTGGGCGAAGGCAGATCTTGTCCAGTCGCGAAGTGTCGCCGCGCCGCTGCGGCGTAATAGCGGCAGAAGTCGGCGGCCTCGCGCACTTCTCCGATCGCGTCGCCACGGGTCTTTCCTGCTTCGCGTGCGAGGAGCACGACCAGCTCGTCGCGCGCCCCCTCGATCAAGTCCGCCGCCCGCTCGAGCGCCTCGGCACGCCGCTCGCCGCCGGCAGAGTCCCATGCCGGCTGGGCATCGATTGCGCGCGCGAGCGCTGCGTCGACTTGCGCGGCATTGGCTTCGATGACACTGCCGATAGGAAGGCCATGATCGGCGGGGCTCGTAACCGAACGGTCGCCGCCGGTAATGCGCCGGCCGCCGATCAGTGGTGCTGCCGACCAACGCCTGCCTTCGCTGGCGCCAAACGCCTGATCGAGAGCAGCCATTTCCTCCTGATCGGCAAGGCTCGCGCCGCGTGAATTCACTCGCTCGGGGGCGAACAGATCGTGCGGAAGCGGAATAGCCGCGCTCGGCTTCACGCCCCGAGCACGCACGCGCGCCACCGGATCGGCGACCACATCGTCGACCGACACCCCGGCGTCGGCGATGCGATTCACAAAGGAAGTGTTGGCGCCGTTCTCGAGCAGCCTGCGCACGAGGTACGGCAAGAGATCCTGGTGGCTTCCCACCGGGGCGTAGACTCGGCAAGCGATGCCCAGCTTATCCGGCGGCACGACCTCGTCGTAGAGCGTCTCGCCCATGCCGTGCAGGCGCTGGAACTCGAAGTCGTCATGCGACAGCGAAGCTTCCGCGGCGTACTCGACAATGGCCGACGCCGTGTGCGCGTTGTGCGTCGCGAACATCGGGTAAAGCGTTCGATGCGCGGCAATGATGCTTCGCGCGCAGGCGAGGTAGGTAACGTCGGTGTGCGCCTTGCGCGTGAAGACCGGATAGCCGGCGAGGCCCTGCACTTGCGCGCGCTTGATCTCGGTGTCCCAATAGGCCCCCTTGACCAGTCGCACCGGAATGCGCAAGCGCTCTTCGGCGCACAGCGCCACCAGCCAGTCGATCACCGCAGGTGCGCGCTTCTGATACGCCTGCACTGCGAGGCCGAGCCCCTCCCAGCTGGCAAGCGAGGCATCGCGGCGAACCCGCGCGAAAATTTCCAGCGACAGCTCGAGGCGCTCCGCTTCCTCGGAGTCGATGGTGAGTCCGATGCCGCCTTCGCGCGCGATACGCGCGAGTTCGATCACCGCCGGGACCAGCTCGGCCAGCACTCTCTCGCGTTGCGCGAACTCGTAGCGAGGATGCAGCGCGGAGAGCTTGACCGAGATCGAGGGCTGCGCGAACACATCGGCTTGAGACTTGCGCGTCGCCGCGATGGCGGCAATCGCGGTGGCGTACGCCGCATGGTAGCGCCTGGCGTCGTCGGTGGTGAGCGCCGACTCGCCCAGCATGTCGAAGGAGTAGCGAAACCTGGAATTGCCTCCCGCGCGGCTGCGCTCGAGCGCTTCATGGATGGTCCGCCCCATGACGAACTGCTCGGCCATGATTTTCATCGCCTGACGCAGGGCGAGGCGCACCACGGGTTCGCCGGCGCGAGCGACCACGCGCTCGTACCACGCCGCAGGGTCGCGCGCGGTATCGGCATCGATCTGCGTGAGCTTGCCTGTGAGCATCAGGCCCCAGGTCGACGCATTGACCAGAAGCGATGCGCTTTGGCCCAGGTGCTTCTGCCAGTCGCCGCGGGAGAGCTTGTCGCGGATCAGCCGGTCCGCAGTAGCCGCGTCGGGGATGCGCAGCAGCGCTTCGGCCACGCACATGAGCAGCACGCCCTCCTGGGTTGAAAGGTCGTACTGGTGCAGGAAAGACTCCATGCCAGCGCTCGCGGCGTGGCGGGCACGCACCGCCTCGACCCAGTTACGTGCGCGTGCAGAGACGCGCGCTGAAGCCTGCTCGGAAAGCCCTGCGGACGACAGCAGCTGCGCGACCAACCACGCTTCGTCGGCGATGAACGTCTCGCGGATCAAGTCGGCGTTGGGGCGCTCGGGCAACATGACGGCCTCGGTCAAAGCGTGAGCGAACCGGAATCGAGTCAGGCGTACGCCACCATCGGCACCGACCATGGCTCTGGCCAGACGATCCCGTGTTCGGGATGCGCGTCGTCGGCAATGCGCAGGCGTGAAAATCCGGCGTGCGCAAACTCGCGTTCGAGACCCGCACGAGAGAATACGCGCATTTCCAGGGTCGATCCGGGCCCGCCGTGAAAGACCAGATCGGTATACACCTGCGCGCGTCCATCGGCGGTGCGGTTTTCCAGCAGCCAACCCTGATGCGTTTCCACCAGTCGATAGTCGTGCAGTTCCGGAAAGTGCTCGCTTGTTTCAGGCTCGAGCGTAAATGGTACGGTGAAAATAAGCACGCCTCCGGGCTTCAACAGCCGGCGTGCATTGACGAACGCGCGTGACACCGGTGGCGCAACGTGCTCGAATACGTCGCTCGAGACAATGAAGTCGTACAGCGCAGCATGTTCGACGGGGACGTCGGCGATGTCCAGTCGTGGTTCGGCGTGGAAGAAGGTGTTGGTGTAGCCGAGCTTGCGCGCGAGCGGTCGGGCGTAGCTCTCGGAATCGGAAAGACCGATGCCGACGATGTCCTTGCGCTCGGGCAGATCAGGAAGCGCGATACCGCGGCCGAACAGCTCCGCGGCAAGCAAGTGGACGATCGCGCGCATCCGCACCGTCGATCCGCAACGACGACACGACGGCGTCTCGCGCGATAGCTCGGTTGACGCTACGCGGCACTGCGCGCCGCAGACGTTGCAGCGGAAGTCGACCATGGTGGTCGTATGGGCCGTCGGGGACCATGCGCTGCTCGAGAACCAGCGGCGCATCCGCTGTGGCAACGCACGCAGCAGGTTGGACGGAGTTTGCGCAGCGGCCATTGTGGCAATTCTAACGGCCAGCGGGGTCAACCGCGAGGGTGATGCTTCTGGTGCAGCTGCTTCAAGCGCTCGCGCGCCACATGGGTGTAGATCGTCGTGGTCGTGATGTCGGAGTGACCGAGAAGCAATTGCACGACGCGCAGATCGGCGCCGTGATTCAGAAGGTGCGTGGCGAAGGCGTGTCTCAACACATGCGGCGACAAAGCCGTGCGCGAAATGCCCGCCTTCGCCCCGTGGCGCTTCACCAGCTGCCAGAAGGCTTGCCGCGTCAACGGCGCTCGGCGCCCTGTTAGAAACAACGCATCGGTTTTGCTTTTGCCGGCGAGCTCGGGACGCGCGGTGGAGAGGTAGGGTTCGAGCCAAGACATTGCCTCCTCGCCCAGCGGCACCATGCGTTCCTTGCGTCCCTTGCCCAGGACGCGCACGACGCCCATCTGCAGGCTCATCTGAGCGAGCTTGAGGCCCACCAGCTCCGAGACCCGGAGGCCCGTGGCGTAGAGCGTTTCCAGCATGGCGCGATCGCGTAAACCCAGCGTGGTTTGGGTATCGGGCGCCTCGAGCAGTGCCTCGACCTGCGCTTCGGAAAGACTCTTGGGGAGCCTGCGCGGCAGCTTCGGCGCTTTCACACGCAGGGTGGGATCGGCGGCGATACTGCCTTGGGTCGCATGCAGGCGATAAAAGCGACGCACCGAAGATAGTCGTCGGTTGATCGAGCTTGCCTTGGCTTTGCCACGGAATTGCGCTGCGAGGAATGCTTCGACGTCACTGCGCCCCGCGGCCAGGAGATCCTTGCCGGCGTGGCGATCGAGCCATTGCGCCCACGCGGACAAGTCGCGCCGGTAGCTGGCGAGGCTGGCCGCGGCGAGCCCGTCCTGCAGCCAGACCTGGTCGCAGAAGGCGTCGATCAGCGCGCCCGGATCACGCTCCGAAGCGGTAGCCTTCATGCGCGAGCAGCCAGCGCTTGATTGCGATCGGCTTCCCGTCGGTAACGCCCATGAATCCGCCGAGCGATCCTTGGCTGCCGACCACGCGATGGCAGGGAATGACTAGCGCGATAGGATTCGCGCCACAGGCGCCGCCGACCGCGCGGGGCGCGCTGTGCAGCATTCGGGCGATCTCACCGTAGGTTCGCGACTCGCCGACCGGAATCTTGGACAAGGCCTCCCACACTTTGCGCCGGAATGAGGTGCCCGCCGGCGCCAGCGGCAGGGTGAAGCGCCATTGCGGGTCTGAGAGATAGCGCTCGATCTGCCGGCACGTTCGCTCGGCAACCGCATCTGCGGGCGACTGCGACCGTTCTCGCGTGGTGAGATATTCGATGCCGGTGACTGCGCCACGAGCCGTGCGGATGCCGAGCATTGCAAAAGGCGCCTTGAATTTGGCGGCATAGACCGGCGCGGGTGAATTTACGAGCACGGCGCCACCTTCGCGGAGAGTCGTCGGCGGGCGTTGTCTGGTATTGGTGTAGTCGACACGAATTGCATTCTTGCGCATGGTTCCCTCATCCGACGCTGCGGTGTTCAACGGTATTGCATCAGGGCGCGGCCTCCGTCGCGCGGAAGATCTGTTACGAACATCTGACCAGGCTCGTGCGTGATCATCAGTGTGACCCGGGCCTTTTCCGCGACAATCTGCGGAGTCACGCCGCAACCCCAGAACACAGGCACCTCGTCCGCGCCGATCGGTACCGGTTCACCGTAGTCGGGCCGGTCGAGACGGACGATCCCAATCGCCTGTGGGTCGCCGACGTGGACCGGCGCGCCATGCGCGTGCGGGTAGCGCGCTGATAACGCGCGAACGAGCTCGACCCGCTCAGCGGCGATGGGGCGCATTGTGACCACCATCGGCCCATGGAAGCGACCGACTGGCGTGCAGGCGAGATTTGAAACAAACATCGGCACCGTCGTATTGCGCTCGACGTTTCGAAGCGGAATCCCAGCCTCGGCAAGCGCGTGCTCGAACGTAAAGCTGCAGCCGAGGAGGAACGCGACAAGATCATCTTGCCATAGATCGCAGATGTCGTTGCGCTGCTCGGCGAACTCGCCATCGCGGTAGACGCGGTAGCCGGGCAGGTCGGTGCGAAGGTCGGCTTCCCGCGCCGATCGCGCCGGCACAGGATCGCCCGGTGCAGTAATTTCGATGAGCGGACAGGGCGCAGGATTGCGTGTGCAGAAAACCGCGAACTCGTTGGCGACCTCGCTCGGAAGAACGACGAGGTTGGCTTGCTGGTATTCCGGGCAATGCCCCGCAGTGGTCCCCCTCCAGGTACCGCAGCGCGCGGCCAAACGCACCTCGGCAGGCGAGGTTATCGGCACTATTCCCTCCATCTCGTCTTCCAGGCGATGATAATATTTTATGCAAGCGAGCGACGCCTCGCATCGAAAGACCACCTGAAGCAACGCCTGCTGGAAATGAAGACGCTATAAGGGGACCCATGAAGAATCTTCTGACAGTGTTGTTCGCGGCTTGCGCCCTTGCTTTCGCTAATAGCGCCACGGCGGCGGACAGCGTCATCCGGATCGGCGCGATCTACCCGTTGAGCGGCGCGCTTGCGTCGACGGGGAGCGAACTCAAGGGAGCGATCGAGCTGGCGGTTGATCTGATCAACCAGCCGCATCCCGAATTGAAGGGCGTCCCGGGCGCAACGGGCTCCGGGCTGGCGCATCTGGGCGGCGCCAAAATCGAGGTTGTCTTCGCCGATTCGCAAGGCAAGCCCGAAATCGGGCAAGCGGAAGCGGAGCGGCTCATCGACCAGGAGCACGTCGTCGCGCTGATCGGGGCCTATCAATCGGCGGTGACCAAGACGACGAGCCGCATCGCAGAGCAGCGCGGGGTCCCGTATCTCAACCCCGAGTCGAGCAGCCCGGAGCTCACCGAGAGGGGTTTCAAGTGGTTTTTCCGTACCACGCCGAACGACGAGACTTTCATCGGCAACATGATGCAGTTTCTCGACACCCTGAAGAGCGTTCCGACCAAGAGGATTGCAGTGGTGTACGAGAACACCGATTTCGGCGTGAACACGGCCAAGGCGGTTGAGAGGTTCGCGAAGCAGGCGAGCCGAGAGGTCGTGGCGAGCATCCCCTATTCCGCCGGAACGGCTTCGGTCAATTCGGAGACGCAGAAGCTCGCTGCCGCAAAGCCCGACGTGGCGATTTTCGCGAGCTACACCTCCGATGCGATCCTGTTCGTGCGCACCATGCGCGAGACGAATTACGCGCCACCGGTCTTGCTCGCCAACGATGCGGGCTTCATCGATTCGCGCTTCGTCTCCGAAGTCGGCCCGCAGGTGCAAGGCGTGCTTACCCGCGACGTGTGGGCAAATGATCTGTACACGATGAAGCCGGTGACCAAGCAGCTGAACGATATGTTCAAGGCGCGCTCCGGCGGCAAGGAGCTCAACGGCAATAGCGCTCGCTCGCTGCAGGGAATGCTGGTGCTCGCGCAAGCGATCGACCGCGCTGGCTCGACCAAGCCAGAAGCGATCCGCCAAGCGCTCGCCGCTACCGATCTCTCCGCGGATCAAGTCGTAATAATGCCGTGGGCGGGCGTGAAGTTCGACGCCAATGGTCAGAATGAGCGGGGGCAGGGCCTGATCCTGCAGCTTGTCGATGGCGGGTACGCCACCGTGTGGCCCGAGCGCTACAAGCAGAGGCAGGACCTGCCGACAGTGCCCTTTGCCTGGAAACGCTGAGGCCGGCGCGGGACGCCGCGGAGCGACGTGCTCGAGGCGGTCGCCACCGGGTTGTTCAATGGCTTGATCTACGCCGCGGTCGCGGTCGGCCTGGCGTTGATCTGGGGCATCACGGACGTCATCAATTTTGCGCACGGCGACTTTCTGATGCTTGCCATGTACGTTGCCTATTGGCTGTTCACGCTCGGGCATGTCGATCCGACGCTGTCGGCACCGGTTGCAGCTTGCGTGCTCGGGTTCGTGGGCTTCGCCGCCTATGCGCTTATCATCCGGCCCCTTCAGCGCGCGCCACCCATGATCGTGATCCTCGCCACGTTCGGTCTCGGCCTGGTGTTGCGCCAGCTCGCGTTCATCGCTTTTTCTCCCGACTACCGCAATCTCCCCGATACCTGGCTCTCCGGTTCGATCCGTCTCGGCGAGATCTCGCTCGGCCGCCCGCAGGTCGTGACCGGCGTCGTCGCGCTCGCGATGATCGTCGTGCTTTTCAAGCTGGTGTATGGCACGCGTTGGGGGCGCGCGCTCCAGGCAGTCGCCGAGGACAGGCTGGCCGCCTCTTTGGTTGGTATCCCCTGCGATCGCGTCAACGCGCAGGTGTGGATGCTTGGCAGCGCCGCGGTAGGCGTGACCGGCGCGCTGCTCACCTCCTTCTTCTATGTTTTTCCGTCGGTCGGCGCCGTTTTCGGGCTGCTCGCATTCGTCGCCGTCGCGATGGGCGGGTTCGGGGCGCTGCCCGGCGCGTTCCTGTCGGGGGTCCTGATCGGCATTGTCGAAGCGCTCACCGGTTATCTTGTCGAACCGGCCTACAAAACGGCGAGCATTTTCCTGATCTTTCTCCTGGTGCTGTGGTATCGACCGCGCGGCCTGTTTGGGCGGTGGTGAGCGACGCAGGCGCCATCACGATGGCTGTGGGTTGCATCCGCAGCCGGAGGACAGCGCTATGAGAGCAGCGAGGCGCGCCATCGTACGATCGCCGGGTGCGCGCGTCGTGGCGGTCGTCGCGCTGGCGCTGGCGGCGTTTCCGTTCGCGGTCGCCGATACGTTCTATCGGCAGATTGTAGTGATGACCTTGATGTACGGTGCACTCGGCGCGGCATGGAACCTGGTCGGCGGCTTCCTGGGCCGCGTCTCGTTCGGCCATGCGGTGTTCCTTGGCCTCGGCGCGTACACAACACTGCTCCTCCTGCACAACCTCGCGCTCAGTCCGTGGTTCGGCATTCCGGCGGGCGGCCTCATTGCGGCTGTTACGGCGTTCATCGTGGGTCGACCGACGCTTCGGCTTACCGGACACTATTTCGCGATGGCAACGATAGCAGTGCTCGCAGTCGCGCATGTGCTGATGGTCAACTGGAGCTGGGCAGGCGGCGCGGTCGGACTCGAGGCGCCGATCGCGAACAGCGTGTGGCTGCTGCTTTTTCGCTCGCGCGCTCCCTATTACTGGATTGCAGCCGTCCTTGCACTGCTCACGCTGTGGGCGACGTACGCGCTAGCGAGATCCAAGGCGGGCTATTACTGGCGCGCAATCAACGGCGACGAGGCGGCCGCGCGCAGTCTCGGCGTGCCGGCCGAGCGCTACAAGATGCTCGCCTTCGTGCTGTCCGCCGCGATTACCGGGATTTGGGGCGGCTTCTATGCGATCTATGTCGGATTCGTCGATCCCGACTCGGCGTTCAGCCTGACGCTCTCAATCCAAATCGTGCTCGTAACGATCCTCGGCGGTGTGGGCACGATCGGGGGCCCGTGGCTCGGCGCCGCGCTGCTTGTCCCGCTGGCCGAAGGCATGCGCGTGGCGATGGGCGGTTCCGGAAGGGGCTTTGATCTGCTGCTCTACGGGCTGGCGATCGTGCTGGTTAGCCTGTTCCTGCCGCGAGGCCTGATCACCCTTAGGTTGCGTCGTGCCGCTGCTCCAGGTTGACAAGCTCACCAAGCGCTTCGACGGCTTGGTCGCGAACCGCGACGTGAGCTTCGCAGTGGACGCGGGCGAGATCGTCGGCATCATCGGTCCCAATGGTGCGGGCAAGAGCACGCTCTTCAATTGCGTCGCTGGTCACGACACGCCGACCTCGGGCAGCGTAGCTTTAAGCGGCGCCGAGCTCGTCGGTCGCGCGCCGGAGGCGATCGCCGATCTCGGCCTCATGCGCACCTGGCAGATTCCGCGTTGCTTCACCGCCATGAGCGTACTGGAGAACACGATGGTCGGTACGCTGCTGCGCTGCCCGGATCCCGCGAATGCGAGAACCGAGGCGCAGCGCGTGCTCGATGCTGTGGGCCTCGGAAAGCGTGGGGCGGCGCGTGCAGGCAACTTGAATCTCGCGGGCCAGAAGCGCGTCGACCTTGCACGCGCGCTTGCAACCTCGCCGAAGATTCTGTTGCTCGACGAAGTCGCGGGTGGGCTCAATCCGGCGGAAGCGCGCGAACTGGTCGCGATCCTGCGCGCAGTGCATGCGGGCGGGATCACGCTGGTGATTGTCGAGCACGTGCTCGAGGTGCTGATGCAGCTCGCCCACCGGGTGCTGGTGCTCGACTTCGGCGAGCTGATCGCGTCGGGAAGCCCCGAGGAAGTCGTGCGCAACCCCGCGGTGATTGAAGCCTACCTCGGTAGAAAGCGCGATGCCTGACGCAGCGATCCTGAATGTCGACGACCTGCATGTGGCTTACGGAGGGGTCCAGGCCGTGCGCGGCGTCACGCTCGAAGTGCGCGCAGGCGAGATCACCGCTCTCCTCGGCGCGAACGGCGCCGGGAAGTCGAGCACGTTGCTTGCCATCATGGGCTCCGTCGCGGCGAGCAGTGGACGCGTGTGGTTCGACGGCGTCGATGTCACGAGGCGTTCATCGGATGCGCTTGTCCGCAACGGCATGGCGCTCATCCCCGAAGGCGGGCGCATCTTCGCACGTCAGAATGTCGAGCAGAACCTGCGGCTTGGCGCGTACGTTGTCGCCGACGAAGCCGTGTGCCGCGACCGCATCGCGCGCGTTTACGCCCTGTTTCCGCGCCTCGCCGCGCGGCGGACCCAGATCGCCGGAACGCTCTCGGGCGGCGAGCGCCAGATGCTGGCGATCGGTCGTGCGCTGATGAGCGATCCACGACTGTTGCTCGTCGACGAGCCAAGCCTGGGTCTCTCGCCGCGGCTCGTGGAAACGGTGTTCGACACGCTTGCGAATCTCAATCGTGGTGGCACATCGATCCTGCTGGTGGAGCAGAATATGGTGCAGGCGCTCGAGCTCGCATCGCGCGCCTACGTGATGCAGAGTGGACGCATCGAGCTGCATGGCAGCGCGCAGGAAATCGGCGCCTCCGACGAGGTGCGGCGTGCCTATCTCGGCTTGTAGACTGTCCGGTCAGGGCTAGCACGATCATGTCCGAAACCCGCAACGCGCTCGACCGCTGGCAATTCTGGATCGACCGCGGCGGCACCTTTACCGACATCGTCGCCCGCCGTCCCGACGGGACGCTCACCACGCACAAGCTGCTGTCGGACCATCCCGAGCGTTATCGCGATGCCGCAGTCGCCGGCATCCGCGAGCTGCTCGGCGTGCCGCAGGACCGGCCGATTCCTGTCGAGTTGATCGACGCGGTGAAGATGGGAACGACGGTTGCGACCAACGCGTTACTCGAACGCAAGGGCGAGCGCACCGTGCTCGCGATCACCCGCGGTTTCGGCGACGCCCTTCGCATCGCCTATCAGAATCGGCCGAAGCTGTTCGTGCGGCGCATCGTCCTGCCGGCGCTGGTGTACGAGCGCGTGGTCGAGATCGACGAGCGCGTCGGTGCTCACGGAGAGGTCGAGCGCGAAATCGATCTCGCGGCGGCGGAGCGCGACCTGCGCGCGGCGCATGGTGACGGCATCCGCGCCTGCGCAATCGTCCTGATGCACGGTTATCGCTACCCGGAGCACGAGCGGGCGCTGGCGAGGCTCGCCCGCGCCATCGGATTCAGCCAGGTGTCGGTCAGCCACGAAGTGAGCCCGCTGATGAAGCTCGTTTCGCGCGGCGACACGACCGTGGTTGACGCCTATCTATCGCCGATATTGCGACGCTATGTCGCGCAGGTGGAGGAGGACTTGCTGGGGAGCCGCCGCGATTCCGCGCTGCGCCTGCAGTTCATGCAGTCGTCCGGAGGTTTGACCGACGCGCACCTTTTTCAGGGCAAGGATGCGATTCTCTCCGGGCCCGCCGGCGGCGTCGTCGGTGCGGTGCAGGTGTCGCGGCAGGCGGGCTTCGACAAGATCATCGGTTTCGACATGGGCGGAACGTCCACCGATGTGACCCACTATGCCGGAGAGTACGAGCGCGCCTTCGACACGGAAGTCGCCGGAGTTCGCTTGCGCGCGCCGATGATGCGCATCCATACGGTGGCGGCCGGCGGCGGCTCGATCTGCAGCTTCGACGGGTCTCGCTTTCGCGTCGGTCCCGCGTCGGCCGGGGCGAATCCCGGCCCCGCGTCGTACCGGCGGGACGGGCCGCTCACTGTCACCGACTGCAACATCATGGTGGGCAAGATCGATCCGGAGCTTTTTCCCAGAGTCTTCGGGCCAGGCTCCGATCTACCGCTGGATGCACAAGCCGTGCGGGAGAAATTCGCTACGCTCACTGCGGAGCTCAAGGGAGCAACCGGACACGTGCGCTCGCCGGAGGCCATCGCCGAAGGATTCTTGAGAATCGCCGTGGAGAACATGGCGCATGCGATCAAGCACATCTCGGTTGAGCGGGGCTACGACGTGACCGAATACACGTTGTGCTGCTTCGGCGGTGCCGGCGGCCAGCACGCCTGCGCGGTTGCCGATGCGCTGGGCATGACTCGCGTTTTCATCCATCCACTGGCCGGGGTGCTCTCCGCCTACGGCATGGGGCTCGCCGATGTGCGTGCGTTGCGGCAAAAGGCGGTCGAAGCACGCTTGTCGAACACGGCGCTGAGCGGTTGCCAGGCCGTTTTCGCAGAGCTCGGGGCAATCGCGCGGAGCGAAGTGGAGCGCCAGGGTATCACCACAGATCGAATCTCGCTCAACCAGTCTCTCCAACTCAAATACGACGGAACCGACACGACGCTGGAGATTCCGCTGCGCAGTACGCTGATTGCCGACGATGATGCCGTGGCGCTGTTCGTTGCCGAATTCGAGCAACGCTACCAGACCCATTACGGGTTCCTGATGCCCAACCGCGCGCTGGTGATCGAGGCGGTAGCGGTCGAAGCGATCGGCGCGGCGGTTACGGTGGAGGACGCGCCGCGCATCTTCGCGCCGCGCCGCGGGGAGCTGTCGCCGCGGAAGATCAACCACGTCTTTACCGGAGGCGCGTGGCAAGATGCTCCTGTATACACGCGGGAAGAGCTGCGGCCGGGCGACCGCCTCGCCGGGCCCGCCGTGATCGCGGAAAAGAACGCGACCACAGTGATCGAGCCCGGATGGGCCGCGACTCTAAGCGCCGGCGACCACCTCGTGCTCGAGCGCACCGTCCCGCTGGAACGCGGTCATGCCATCGGCACCACCGCCGATCCGGTGCTGCTCGAAGTGTTCAACAACCTGTTCATGGCGATCGCCGAGCAGATGGGAGTGACGCTCGCCAACACTGCGTACTCGGTCAACATCAAGGAGCGTCTCGACTTTTCCTGCGCGGTGTTCGACGCCGAAGGCAATTTGATCGCCAACGCTCCGCACATGCCGGTGCACCTGGGGTCGATGGGCGAGAGCGTGAAGACGATCATCGAGCGCCGCTCGGCAACCATGCAGCCTGGCGATGCCTTCGTGCTCAATGCGCCATACAACGGCGGCACCCACTTGCCCGACGTGACCGTGATCACGCCGGTATTTCTCGGCGCGGCAACGCCACCGGAATTTTTCGTCGCGTCGCGCGGTCACCATGCAGACATCGGCGGGATCACGCCGGGATCGATGCCGCCGGACTCCAAGGAAGTCGACGAGGAGGGCGTGCTGCTCGACAACGTGCAGCTGGTGGCGCGCGGCCGTTTTCTCGAAGACGAGTTGCGCGAGATCCTGACCTCCGGGCGTTATCCATGCCGCAACGTTGAGCAGAATCTTGCCGATCTTCGCGCGCAGGTCGCGGCATGCGCGAGAGGTATCGAGGAACTGAAGAAGATGGTCGCGCATTTCGGCCTTGCCGTCGTGCGCGCTTACATGAGGCATGTGCAGAACAACGCCGAGGAAGCGGTGCGCCGCGTGCTCGACGTGCTCAAGGACGGCCACTTCGAGTACGAAATGGACAGCGGCGCCAGGATCGCGGTGACGATCTCCATCGACAAGCCGCGGCGCGAGGCGACCATCGACTTCAGCGGCACCAGCAGCGAGCAACGAACCAACTTCAACGCGCCCTCTGCGGTGTGCAAGGCCGCCGTGCTTTATGTCTTCCGCACCCTGGTCGACGACGAGATTCCCATGAACGCGGGTTGTCTCAAGCCGCTCAATATCGTTATCCCGCAGGGATCGATGCTTTCGCCGAGCTACCCGGCGGCGGTGGTTGCTGGCAACGTGGAGACGTCGCAGTCGATCACCGACACGCTCTATGGCGCGCTGGGCGTGCTCGCGGCTTCGCAGGGCACGATGAACAATTTCACCTTCGGCAACGACGTTTATCAATACTACGAGACCGTCTCCGGCGGCTCGGGCGCGGGCCCCGACTTCGACGGGACCAGCGTGGTGCAGACGCACATGACCAATTCGCGGCTCACCGACCCGGAGGTGCTGGAGTGGCGCTTTCCGGTGCGGCTCGAAAGCTACCGCATTCGCGCGGGCAGCGGAGGCGCCGGGTGCCATCGCGGCGGCGACGGCGGCGAGCGCTGCGTGCGATTCCTCGAACCGATGACCGCAGTCATGCTCGCCAATCACCGCCGCGTCGCGCCCTTCGGCGTCGCCGGCGGTCAGCCAGGCGCAGTCGGACGCAACTGGGTAGAGCGCACTGACGGGACACGTGAGGAATACGGCGCAACCTGCCAAGTGGAGATGCAAGCCGGCGATGTATTCGTCATCCAGACGCCGGGCGGCGGCGGCTACGGTTCCGTCACACGCTGAGTTGCCGCGTCGCCGCGCGCGACGACGGAGCGAACGCCGGCGCTTAAGATAAGCGCGGTCAGCAGCACTACCAACATCACCGCGCCCGCGGGAAAGTGCTCGATGTGCAGATCGCGCGGCAGGCTCAGGAACAGCACGGCGGTGATGAGACCGCGAGGCGCGACCCACAGTAGCGGCTGAATATCGGCGGGGCAGAGCGCGCGCAGCAGCGGCCACCGGGTGACGTAAGTGAGCGCAAGGATCGCTGCGGTGACCGTCCACGCGGTGAGGGCGCCGAAATCGGCGAGATCGGTCGAAAAGCCCAGCAAAATAAAGAAGAAGGTGCGCACGAGAAATGCGCCTTCCACAACGATCTGCTTGAAATGCGCGAGATCGACATCGAAGCTCTCGCTCTGATGCTGCTTGAGCCATTTCAGTCCATCGAGGAGGAAGGTGTTGTTGAGGAGCAGCCCGAATGCCAGCACCAGTACCAGCGGAGAGAGATGGAATTGCTTGCCCAGCGTGTAGAGCAGCATCAGCGCAAAGAAAATGGGCAGGTACTTCACGTGGCCGGTAAGTCGGTTGAGCAGCACGTAGAGACCTGCAGTAAACACGAGCCCGAGTAGCAGACTGACTAAGCCGGTCAGCCCGACGCCCAGGGCGAACTCAGCCACGTCTCCGTGCGCTTCCAGCAGAGCGTAAAACACGAGCACGCCTACGATGTCGGAAAGGGAGCTCTCGTAGACGACGAACTCCGCGCGTTGTGCCGAGAGCGTGGAGACGCTAGGGATCGCTACCGCGCTGCTGATCACGGCGAAGGGGCAGGCGGTGAGAAATGCGCGTGTCCAGTCGGTTGAAAACAGCGCGTGCAACGCTGCAGCGATGGCCACCAGCGACAGCGCGAATCCGCAGACCGACGCGACGAGAGTTCGAGCGACCAGCGGCAGCTTGTCGCGGCGCAGCTTCAGATCGAGCGCGCCTTCGAGCACGATGAGCACCAGTCCGATGGTCCCCAAGATCGGGAGCACATCGTCGAGATAGGGCAGCGACCAATCGAGCCGGTCGAAGAATTGCCGAAGCGCAATGCCGGAGAGCAGCAGCAGGATCACCGAGGGCAGGCGCGCTTTACGACACAGAATGTCAAAGGCGTAGGCGGCGATAACCACTGCGGAGAACGCGAGAATGATGACGTTCGGGTCCATCGCCGATCCGCGTCAAGAAAGGGGGCAAGGCGTGCGGGCTCCCCTGCCCGCGGCCTCGCCGAAAGGATGCCACATCTTCGGGCGGGCGTGGGCAGCTGTTTTCCACACCCGCCAGGCATTGGGTCTTCGCCCGCGTGCTCCCGTCAAGCGCTTTGCAGGTGCATAATTTCGCGATTGAGAACCTGCGGGGAACTTCGATGGCCAGCGTCTACGACTTCAGCGTCCGGGACATCCACGGCAAGGATCAGAACCTCGAGCGGTACAAGAACAAGGTCATGCTCATCGTCAACGTCGCCAGCAAGTGCGGCTTCACTCCGCAATACAAGGGACTCGAGGCGCTGTACGAAAAAATGCACAATCGCGGTCTCGAGGTGCTCGGCTTTCCATGCAACCAGTTCGGTGCGCAGGAGCCCGGCACGGACAAGGAAATCGAGGCGTTCTGCGAATTGAACTACGGCGTGAGCTTTCCCATGTTTGCCAAGATCGAGGTCAATGGCGGCAACGCCGCTCCACTGTACAAGTATCTGAAAAAGGAAAAGCCCGGGTTGCTCGGGTTGGAGGCGATCAAATGGAACTTCACCAAGTTCCTCGTCGATCGCAAAGGCAAGGTCGTGGAGCGCTACGCGCCCAATGTCGAGCCGCAGGCGATCACGGCAGACATCGAAAAGCTTCTCTGATGCGCATCCATCGCTGGTGGTGGGCGCTCGCCGCGGCGATCCTGGCTGCCTCGGCCGTGCCCGGCCAGGCGGCCGATCCGGCCAAGGTCCTGCGCGTCGCATTCAATGCCGCAGAGACCGGCTTCGATCCCCAGGTGGGAGGCGACGCCTATTCGAACTACGTCAACCGCGTGATCTTCGAATCGCTTTACAGCTACGACTACCTCGCGCGGCCGTACAAGATCGTACCCAACACCGCTCAAGCGCTTCCCGATATTTCACCGGACGGCAAAACCTGGACGATCCGCGTCAAGCCGGGGATCTATTTCGCCGATGATTCAGCGTTCAAAGGCGAAAAACGCGAGCTTACGGCGGCCGACTACGTCTACTCCTGGAAGCGCGTACTCGATCCCAAGATGCGCTCGATCTCGAACCTGGTCTTCGACGGCAAGCTCGTAGGTGCGGACCTGGTCATCGCCGCGGCGAAGCAGACAGGCAAGTTCGATTACGACGCGCCGATGGAGGGGCTGCAAGCGACCGACCGCTACACCATCCGGCTCAAGCTCAACTACCCTTCTTACGATCTGCTATCCGATCTTACGACTGCGGCGACCGCGGCGGTGGCGCGCGAAGTAATCGCCGCTTACGGAGACTCGAGCGGCTGGGCGATGGCGAATCCGGTCGGAACGGGACCGTATCGGCTCAAGGATTGGCGTCGCGGGCAGAAGATCGTCCTCGAAGCCAATCCGAATTTCAGGGAGCTCGTCTTCCCGGGCAGCAACGATCCCAATGACCGGTCCATCGTCGAACGCATGCGCGGGAAAAAGCTGCCGCAAATCGGACGCATCGAAATCTCGATCATCGAGGAGTCCAATCCGCGGCTCCTGGCATTCGAGAAGGGCGAGCTCGATTTCATTGCCGTTCCCACCGATTTGATCCGCAACGTCCTCGATCCGGGGGACAAGTTGAAGCCCGCGTTGTCGCAGCAGGGCATCACAATGTGGCGCGCGGTCCAGCCGGCGATCAGCTACACGTACTTCAACATGGAGGATTCGGTCGTCGGCGGCTACAGCAAGGACAAGATCGCGTTACGCCGCGCGATCAGCATGGCGTACAACACCGATGACGAGATTCGTGTGGTGCGCCAAGGTCAGGGTGAGCCCGCGACGCAGCCGATCCCGCCCAACGTCACCGGTTACGATCCCAAGTTCAACGGCCACGTGCGCTTCGACCCGGCGGGAGCCAGGGCGCTGCTCGACAAGTTCGGCTTTGTCGATCGCGACGGCGACGGCTGGCGCGAGACCCCCGACGGGAAGCCTTTGATCCTCACCATCGCCTCGCCGCCCTCGGCCACCGACCGGCAGCTCGACGAGCTGTGGAAAAAAAGCATGGACGCCGTTGGCATTCGCGTCGAGTTCGTCAAGCAGAAGTGGCCCGATCTGCTCAAGATGGGCCGCGCAGGGCAGCTCCAGATGTGGACGCTCGGCAATATCAGCAACACCACCGAGGGGTTTGGCTTCCTCGACCTGCTCTATGGCCCGCACGCCGGCGTGACCAATCTGGCGCGCTTCAAGCTCGCCGAGTATGACAAGCTCTTCGATCAGGCGCGACAGCTGCCGGACTCACCCGAAAGGACTCGCCTGTTTCAGAAGATGTCGCAGCTGGTGACTGCGTACGCCCCGTGGAAGCTCGACGCCTTTCGCTACGAAACGGTGCTCGTCTATCCGTGGGTGCTGGGTTACAAGCACAACGTCTTCGACCAGCACCCATGGCTGTATCTCGATGTCGACATGCCGCGGCGTGCAGCCGCGGCGAAGTAATCGAATCAGGAGCCGCCAACATGAAATGCCTGCGCTACCTGCTGTGCGCATCGGGCTTATGCCTGCTCGTCGCAGCGTCCACGTCCGTGGCGGCTGATGCTACCAAGACGTTGCGCGTCGCATTTATCATCGCCGAGACGGGCTTCGATCCCGCCGCCGCGAGCGACCTGTATTCGAACTACGTCAATCGTGAAATGTTCGATCCGCTCTACCGATACGAGCTTCTGGCGCGGCCCTACAAGGTGATACCGAACACCGCCGCGGGAATGCCGGAGATTTCGCCCGACGGCAAGACTTGGACGATTCGAATCAAGCCGGGGATCTATTTCGCGGACGACCCCGCGTTCAAAGGTGTCAAGCGCGAGCTCACCGCTGCCGATTACGTCTACTCGTGGAAGCGCATCCTGGACCCGAAAACGCGGTCGAACTTTCTCGGCATATTTGACCAGCACTTCATCGGCGCTGACGAAGTGATGGGCCAGGCCAAGGAAACGGGCAAGTTCGACTATGACGTCCCGATCGAAGGATTGCAGGCGGTCGACCGCTACACCATCCGCATGAAGCTCAAGTACTCGGACTATGAGTTGCTGCAGAACCTGACGCAGACCGCCACGTCGGCGGTGGCGCGCGAAGTCGTCGAAGCTTACGAAGATGCGAGCGGTATGGTGATGGCGAATCCGGTCGGCACTGGGCCGTTCCGCCTCAAGGAATGGCGTCGAGGCCAGAAGATCGTCCTCGAGAAGAATCCCGGCTTTCGCGACGAGCGCTATCCGGACAGCAGCGATCCGGCGGACAAAGCGATCGTGTCCAAGCTGCGCGGCAAGAAGATTCCGATCGTTGACTTTGTCGAGATCACCATCATCGAGGAATCGAATCCGCGTTGGCTTGCTTTCGAACAGGGCCAACTCGACTACATAACCATTCCGTCCGACTTTGTTTCCAATGTTCTCGACGCGGAGAACAAGCTCAAGCCTCAATACGCGAAAGCCGGAATGAGCCTCGGCCGCGGCTTGCAGCCGGCGATCACCTACACCTATTTCAACATGGAAGATCCGGTCGTCGGCGGGTACACACCGGACAAGATCGCGTTGCGGCGGGCGATCGGCATGGCGTACAACACCGACGAGGAAATTCGCGTGCTGCGCCAGGGCCAGGCGATCCCGGCGACGCAGGTCATACCTCCCAGCGTGACTGCCTACAATCCTAAGTTCGACGGGCGCGCGAAATTCAATCCCGCGGCGGCCAAGGCGCTGCTCGACAAGTTCGGGTATGTCGACAAAGACGGAGACGGGTGGCGCGACATGCCCGATGGCAAGCCACTGGTGCTCAAGTACGCTTCGTCTCCTAGCGCGCTGGAGCGGCAGTACGACGAGCTGTGGCAGAGAAGCATGAACGCCGTGGGCCTCAAGATCGAGTTCGTCAAGCAGAAGTGGCCCGATCTTCTGAAGATGGGACGCTTCGGCCAGCTACAGATGTGGGGACTTGGCAACACCAGCACGACCACCGATCCATTCGATTTTTTCGATTTACTCTACGGGCCGCACGCCGGCTTTTCCAACCTGTCGCGTTTCAAGCTTCCGGAGTTCGACAAGCTTCATGACCAGGCGCGAGCGATGCAAGACAGCCCGGAGCGCACCAAGATTCTGCAAAAGATGTCGGAGCTGGTAGCGGTCTACGCGCCGTGGACACTACACGCTTACCGCTACGAGAACATCGTCACCCAGCCGTGGCTGATCGGCTACAAATACAACGCCTTCTATCAGCAACCCTGGCGTTACTACGACATCGATCTCGCGCGCCGCAACGGTGCGTCGAAGTGAACGACGTCGCATCCTGTGGCTCGCCTCGGCGGCGCAGCGGCGAGGCGAGCCTCTGCGCTCGGACGGCCACTAAGTGAATAACAGCGTCTTTCGAGATGATGCGATATCGTGCCCTAGCCACGAAGCGCGGCTGGATGCTCCCAGCGGCGGAAGGCGCGGCGAGGGCGAGTCGGCCACGGCTTCCGCCACGGGTGGCGCGGCGAGCGAAGTCGTGGGTTGAAGAGTGAAGCCGCGCCGGGGACCCGTAGGAAGCCGTTGGTGGCCGGCCGAGCACCGAGCCGCGCTTCACTGCTGGAAGTCGATCTGCTTTGTGCCCTGGCTCATCGCAGCAGCGCTGCACACGCCGGCTTTCGCCGCCGACACGAGCAAGGCCATTCGCACCGCATTCATCGCGGCCGAGACAGGCTTCGATCCGCAGGCGACCAGCGACCTTTATTCCGACAGCATCCAGCGCGCGATTTTCGAGACGCTCTACGGCTTCGAGTATCTGACGCGGCCGTACAAGCGTTCACCCCGCACTGCGGAAGCGATGCCTGAAATTACCGACGGCGGCCGCACGTGGACGATCAAGGTGAAGGCCGGAATCTACTTTGCCGACGATCCGGCATTCAAAGGGAAGAAACGGGAGCTCACTGCGGCCGATTACGTGTACTCATGGAAGCGACTGCTCGATCCGAAGATCCGCTCCCCATTCTCGTGGTACGTGCAGGACAGAATCGTCGGCGCCGATCCCGTGGTGGAAGCCGCGAAAAAATCCGGCCGCTTCGATTACGACGCTCCAATCGAAGGATTGCAGACGCTCGATCGCTATACGCTGCGCCTCAAGCTCAAAGAGCCCGACTACATCATGCTTGGGTACATGACCCAGTCGCCGATGGCTGCCGTCGCCCGAGAAGTGATCGAAGCCTATGGAGACGCCAGCGGCTGGGTTCAGTCCAACCCGGTGGGTACGGGCCCGTATCGGCTAAAGTCGTGGCGCCGCGGCCAGCAGATCGTCCTCGAAGCGAACCCGAATTACCGGGACGAGACTTTCCCCGACAGCAGCGATCCGGCTGACGGCGAACTGGTCGCCAAGATGCGCGGAAAGAAGCTGCCGATCGTCGGGCGCATCGAGGTGAACATCATCGAGGAATCGAACCCGCGCCTGCTCGCGTTCAACAGCGGCGCACTCGACTATGCCAATGTCCCGTCGGACCTGAGCGACACCGTGCTCGACTCATCCGGCCATCTGCGGCCCGACTACGCGCAGCGCGGAATCGTTCTGGCGCGCGTAACGCAACCTGCGTTGCAGTACGCTTACTTCAACATGGAAGACCCCGTCGTCGGCGGCCTCGCCAAGGAGAAGATCGCCTTGCGCCGCGCGATCTCCATGGGCTTCGACCGTCCCGAGATGATCCGGGTCGTCTACCAAGGTCAGGCACTGCCGGCGACGCAGCCGATTCCGCCCAACCTGCCGGGGCACGACCCCAACTGGAACGTCGCGCTCAAGTACGACCCCCCTGCTGCGAATGCGCTGCTCGACCGCTTTGGCTATACCAGCCGCGATGCCGACGGTTACCGCGAATTGCCCGATGGCAAGCCATTGAAGCTGGTGATGGCCTCGACAACTTCGTCGCGCGACCGCGAGTTCGACGAGCTGTGGCAAAAGAGCATGAAGGCGATTGGTATCCGCATCGAGTTCATGAAGCAGAAATTCCCCGACTTGATCAAAATGGGCAAAGCCGGACAGTTGCAGATGTGGCGGGTCGGTTGGATCAACCTGTACGCCGAAGGCGACGCGTTCGCTCAGCTTCTCTATGGCCCTAACATCGGGCAGACTAACTACGCGCGCTTTTCACTGCCGGAATACGATGAGCTGTATCGAGCGTCGCGCCGGCTGCCCGACGGTTCCGAGCGCAACAAGCTCTACCGCAAAATGTCCGAGCTGGTCGCCGCCTACAATCCGTGGTGGCTCGGCTTCTATACCATCGAGAACACGCTGGTGCAGCCTTGGGTGTTGGGCTACAAAAAGCATGTCTATTGGGAACATCCATGGAAGTACCTCGACGTCGACACGGCGCGGCAGCAGGCCGGACGTTGAATGTTGTCGCAGTGTCGCAGTGGCACAAATGCGACAGACGGTTGCTCGGAGCGCGCCGATGGTGGCGCGATTTATTGCGCACCAGCGGCGTCTTCGCGTACACTTCGCACCACTCTCAACCAACTTGCAAGGAATGAATCCCCCATGACCAGAACGCCGACGACATCCGTCACCGCGATTGCAATCGCGGCGCGCGCGTTCCGGTGGGGCATTCCCATGGGCGCGCATCTCTCCGGCGAGCTTGCCGGAGTATCGCCGCAGTTGGTTTAAAGCCCGAGCGGGCTCCCGCCCGGGCTGGGCGGGAACCGAAACAGGGCGCTTAGTCCCCATCCTCGCTTCCCGCCGGTGTCGGAACACCCGGCGGCCGCGCTTGCTGCGCGGCCGGAGGAAGAACTATGACCGTAATCGAACGAGTGAAAAATCTGCGCCGCCGCGTGTTCCGCGGCCTCTGGCTCTCGCGGGATTTCCGCAGGGTGTGGGCGTCGCTCACTCTTACGTCCTTCGGCATGCAGATCACCAATCTGGCATTGCCGTTGACTGCGGCTCTGCTGCTCAACGCCACGCCCATGCAGATGGGGATTCTGGTCGCGCTGGAGACGCTGCCATTCGCGCTGGTGAGCCTTCACGCCGGCGTACTGCTCGATCGCGTGCGCAAGCTGCCGGTGGCGATCGCGCTCGACGTCTGGCGCGGCGTCGCATTGATGGCGATACCGGTCACTGCCTGGTTCGGCATGCTGTCGATCGAAATTCTGTTTGTGGTCGGGTTCCTTTGCGGCGTGACCAATGTGGTCGGCGGAGCTGCTTATCAGGTGCTGCTGGCGCAGATGGCGGGACGCAAGCGGCTGGTCGAGGTGAACGCCAAGATCTCGCTGGGCGAGCAGTCTTCCGCGCTGGTCGGGCCCGGAATTGCAGGCGCCTTGATCCATGCGTTGACCGCGCCATTCGCCATCGCCATAGACGCGCTGACCTTCTTCGCTTCCGCGCTGATGTTGCGGAAGCTGGAGGCGAAGTATGACGTTGTTCCGCAAGTACACGGAAGGGCGAGCGTCTGGCGCGAGATCGGCGAAGGGTTGAAGCTCGTGCGCGGCAATCCGACGTTGCGCGGGTTGGCCTGGCTGGCCGGCCTATGGCAGTTGCTGCACCACATGCAGATCGCTGTGTTGATTCTGTTCGCGACGCGCGACCTCAACTTGTCGCCGGGCGCCATCGGGCTCGCCTACGTTGGAGGCGGCCTCGGGTGTCTGCTGGCGTCGGCGCTGGCACAGCGGCTGTCGACCAAATTCGGCATCGGACCGGTCATCGTCCACGGACTGATCCTCACCGCGCTCGCCTGGCAGTCGTTCGGATTGATCAGTGGGCCGGTCTGGGTCGCTACCCTGGCGCTCGGTGCCGCGCTGCTGATGTTCGACTTCGGCGCTGTGCTTTATGCGATCAACTACCTCGCTTTGCGCCAGGCGATCACGCCGGATCGGCTGCTCGGCCGCATGACAGCGACCATGCGATTTCTGACGGTCGCCGTCGCACCGCTGGGCTCGCTCGTCGGCGGCGCGCTGGCCAGCGTGATCGGCCTGCGTCCGACGTTGCTCAGCGTGGGCGTGCTGGGATTGATCCTGTGCGCGGGAGCGGTTTTCTGGTCACCCGTCCGCCGCCATCACAAGCTTCCGGCGCCGGCGGCGGAGTGATGATTGTCGTTCCCGCGGACGCGGGAACCCAGTTTCGTATGGTGTTCGATGCGAGAGACACTGGGCCCCCGCCTGCGCGGGGGCGACGCCGATCTTAGGTCAGCGCTTTACCCAACGCGCTTTCCAGTCGTGCGAGCCCTTCGAGAATCTCGTCGAGGCTGATCACCAGCGAAGGTGCGATACGCACGACATCGGGCCCTGCCATAAGGACAATCAGGCCGGCGTCGGCGGCGGCGCTCATGACATCGGCGGCCTTGCCCTGCCACGGTTCCTTCAACTCGCAACCCAGCCACACGCCCTCGCCGCGAATGTCGGCGAAAACTTCGCGACGCTGATTGATGGTGCGCAAGCCTTCCATGAACAGCGCATGGCGTGCCTTGACGCCATCGAGCACCTCTGTGGTATTGACGACGTCGAACACGGCGCACGCAACTGCGCATGCGAGCGGATTGCCGCCGAAGGTCGTGCCGTGCACGCCGACCGAAAATGCACTGGCGATCTCTGTCGTCGTCAGCATCGCGCCGATGGGGAATCCGCCGCCCAAACCTTTGGCCGATGTGAGGATGTCGGGAACGACCCCCTTCTGCATGTAGGAAAACAGCGCTCCGGTGCGGCCCATGCCGCTCTGGATCTCGTCGAAGATCAATAGCGCGTCGTGCTCGTCGCAAAGCCGCCGGGCCGCGGCCAGAAACTCCGGCGTTCCCGGAATCATTCCGCCTTCGCCCTGCATCGGCTCGAGCAGAACGGCGCAGATGTCGTCGCCGCCCTCTTCGGCAAAGGCGGCCTCGAGCCCGGCGACGTCGTTGTAGCGGATATGCGTGAAGCCTGTCGGCGGCGGCCCGAAGCCGGTCGCGTATTTCGCCTGGCCACCCGCCGTCACCGTAAAAAATGTGCGCCCATGGAACGAATTGAGCGTAGAGATCACGCGGAATTTCTCGGCGCCGAAATGATCGTGAGCATAGCGGCGAGCGAGCTTGAGCGCAGCTTCGTTGGCTTCGGCGCCGGAGTTGCAGAAGAACGCACGCTCGGCGAACGTCGCATCGATCAATCTCTTTGCGAGTCGTAGCGCCGGTTCATTGGTCATCCAGTTCGACACGTGCCAGATGGTGCGCGCCTGCTCGGTCAAGGCGCGCACGATCGCCGGGTGGCAGTGGCCCAGCGCGGTGACCGCGACGCCGCTGGCGAAGTCGATGTACATGCGCCCTTGCTGATCCCAGACGCGCGAGCCTTCGCCGCGCATGGGGATGAACGGAGCGGGAGCAAAGCACGGCACCATCAGCTCGTCGAACATCGTGCGTGTAACGGGCAGCGAAGTCGACGGGTCGGCAGCGTTGCTTCGGGCGGCGACTGCGGTGGAGGAAGCAGGAGGAGGCACGAAAGAATCTGTCACACAAAATTGCCATTCTAGACGAATTGGCCGCCGAGGAGGAACGGAGAGCGATTACAATGGCAGCGGTCCCTCTCGTCTGGGTATGGCAAGGAACGTGACGCCACAGCTGCATTCGATCCGCGCGATCGGATCCCGTGAAGTGCATGATGCTTCTTAAGCGCGTCACACTGGCGATCGCCTTCGCGCATTTATTCAGCACGCTGGCGTACGGACAGCAGTCAGTCGAGCCAGTTCGTCCCGCGGCACCAAGAGTCTATGCGCTGATCGCGGCGGTCGGCACGCAATTCACGTTCGTACACGAAGAGCCGACGACCGGCACTCACTTGTCGCCGCACCGCCGACGCACAACCGATGCCTTGAACGATGCTCTTAATCGCATCGCCTTGCATAGTCTGGACAGGGCGATGGAAAAGGTCGATCCGGACAGCAAGCGGCTGTATCTCAGCTTCGCTTCCGGGCCGCTGGATGGAGTCGCACCGGCGCAGCGCGATAGCGTCGTAGTGAGCAGGGTCTTGGCGGAGGTCAGGAACATGCCGGAGCGCATGGAATGGGACAGAATCGTGATCGCCACGCCCGCCTACAGGGCGATGGAACACGACCGGCTCGCCGGAAAGCTGCAAGGCTTCGGCCTGATTTCGCAGCCGCTTTGTCAGGGAGGCTGTGGCGTTCCTGGCATGTGGGGCGACACTCTTGGCGAGAACGGCGTGGAAGCGGTGACGTCGGAAGACAAAGTGATCAGAGCGCGAACCTTCGTCGCGCCGTTTTCATATGTCGGAATCTGGATCGTCGATCCGAAAACACTCGTGGTGCTTGACCACCAGCAAGAATTCGACGAGCAGCGGCTCGCCAACGACCCGCATCTCGTTCCTTCGCCGGGCGGCCTGGACTTGGACGAAAGCGGCACCCAGAGCTACGTGTTCAGCCGGCTTTCCAGACTGATCGAATCGTCTGTCGCAGACGCGGTGATGCACTCGGAAATCGCTGCCATGCGCGGCAAGGTGGAAGTCGGCCCCGTCAGAGAAGTCCCACCGGAAGAAGCGGACAAGTAAGCTCCTGTTCGCAGAAGTGCGCGGCCAATCGACCCTGTGGCGACGGCCGAGCGGCTCATCGGAATCGTCGATACCGCAATTCACCTCTCCGGCACTGCAGACCTGTCTCCCGCTTCGAAGCCTGCGCCTGCGCTTGATGCCTGAACCACGCGCTGGAACAGCGTGCCGCCAGAATAGGTGAAATACATCTTGCGCTGGCTGTGGGCAACCAGCACTCGATGCGAAATCAGGAAATCTGCGCCCAGAAGCATCGCAGCAGTTCCCGCGATTCTTCGGCGCACATAGCTCCCGGGCGCGACGTAGCTTGCGTTCTTGAAGACATCGCCAAAAACGATCAACGGGTCCTTGATCGTCTCATCGCCGATTGCGAAGCTCTTGAATGGACCCACCCAATATTCGACGACCTTTGTGCCGAGCCCCATGCTGCGACCCACTCGAACCACGCCCGAAGTCTCCGGGGTAATTCCCAGGCCCGAGGCTGCAGGCTTGTCAAGCAACGAGATAGTCGCGCCCGAATCGAGCAACGCACGCAGAGGCTGTCCGTCGATCCGCACCGTCAGGACGATTTGCGGACGCACTGGATCCACCGGTTCGATCTCGACCTGACTCGCACCGTCGCGAGCCCAGTACGCTAACGATACCCCTTCGCAGTCCTTGGTTTGAAAAAGCCTCACCGAACGATGGGCGAGATCGAATTCAATGTCGATGCTGTTGAAAAAGTCGTCCCCCAGAAACACGTCGATATCGCTTAGCGGATGCTCACCCTCGACCAGCATTCGCCATCCCGTGCGCGAGGCTTGGCCGATTTTGAATTCATTGACCAAGGCAGACTCGACGTTGGTTTCACCGCCGATGCCGAACATGCGCAGGCCCCGCACCTGATCGTGCCGCAACCCCAACCTTTCCGCGGATGAACGCAGCAGGAACGTCCGAGTCGTGCCCGTGTCCAGCGCCACGCCTATCTTCTGGCCGTTGAGCTCGCCATCTACGATCAGCTTGTTGTGCGCGAGCCGGACCGGCAGCTCGCCGATCTGGAGCATGCGGCACTCTGCTGCGAGTACCTCGTCGACAAGCATCGTCGAGGCGAGCGTTGCCGCGATCGCTGCCACAACGGCCGCGCGAAAGGTTGCTGCCCGGGCGCATCCCCGCTTCTCGCGCCGCAATGCCAGCATGGTTCCGGTGGAACCGGCGTCCGAATCTGACCTTGAATCCAAGGTGCTATCCTTCCTGTTCCTCATTGTAGTGGACTCGCCACAAGGCCATGAGCCCACGCGGATGTGTGCTGATCGCAGCAATCGCGCTCGCGGCTGCGGTTGCATTGGGCGCGTTTGGAGCGCACGCGCTTAAAGCGAGGCTCGCTGCCGACTCATTCACCGTCTATCAGACCGCTGTCCAGTACCACTTCTGGCACGCGCTGGGGCTGCTCGGCGTCGGGATCCTTATGACGCAATGGGCCGCGCCTGCGCTGTCATGGGCAGCGTGGCTGCTGATCGCCGGTCTGCTTCTTTTTTCCGGCAGCCTCTACGCCCTTGCGCTCACCGGCACGCGCTGGTTGGGAATGCTCACGCCCTTAGGCGGTGCGTCATTCATCGCGGCTTGGCTGGTCGTCGCCTGGGTGGCGTTGATCCGATGAGCGTACTGTCTCCATGAAGAGAGCGTGTCGATGACCTCGCTTAGCTCGTTGCTGGATATCGAATTGCCGATCGTTCAGGCGCCGATGGCCGGCGTACAGGGCAGCGCTCTGGCCATCGCGGTGTCCAACGCCGGTGGATTAGGGTCCCTGCCTTGCGCGATGCTGACCGTCGATAGCTTACGCAGCGAACTGGCGTCGATCGCCGCGGGAACCAACAAGCCTTTCAACGTCAATTTCTTCTGTCACACACCACCGGTGCCCGACGCCGAACGCGAGCGCGCCTGGCGAGCGGCGTTGTCGCCTTACTATCGTGAGTTCGGTCTGGACGCGAGTGCTGTCCCTCCGGGAGCCGGGCGGGCGCCCTTCAGTCATGAAGCCGCCGACGTGCTCGACCAGATACGTCCGGCCGTAGTGAGCTTCCATTTCGGGCTGCCGGCGGCTGATCTTGTTGCACGCGTGCGCGCGTGGGGATCGAAGATCTTTTCCTCGGCCACGACCGTGGAAGAAGCGCTCTGGCTCGAAGCGCGTGGAGTCGATGGGATCATCGCTCAGGGACTGGAGGCGGGGGGACACCGGGGAATGTTCTTGTCCGCGGATGTGACGACGCAGGTTGGCACCTTCGCCTTGCTGCCGCAGATCGTTCACGCAGTGCGCACTCCGGTCATCGCTGCCGGCGGCATTGCCGACGCGCGAGGCGTTGCCGCCGCCTTGGCCCTGGGCGCGTGCGGTGTACAGGTGGGGACCTCCTACCTGCTCTGTCCCGAAGCGACGACAAGCGCGGTGCATCGCGCCGCTCTCAAGAGCCCAAGCGCGCGCCATACCGCACTCACGAATCTCTTCACCGGTCGACCCGCGCTCGGCATCGTCAATAGATTGATGCGGGATCTGGGTCCGATGAGCAGCTTGCCTCCTGCGTTTCCTTTGGCCACGGCGGCGATTGCTCCGCTGAGGGCCAAGGCGGAAAGCAGCGGCAGCGGCGATTTCTCTCCGTTGTGGGCGGGCCAGAATGCGAGCGGATGCACGGAAGCGCCGGCAGCCGAGATCACTCTCGCTCTAGCCGCCGATCTTTAGAGTCCGGGCAACGGTTGACGCGCGAGTGATGTACATATAATGTACATGTACATGCATGGCTTTTGGAGACTTTGAGTGGCAGCCGCAGTCGAGAGAATCGTGGTCCAGGCCACCCCTCAGGAAAAAAAGGCCATCACGGCCAAGGCGAAACGACTGGGCCTGCCGATTTCAGAGCTGATGCGTCGGGGAGCGACGGCATATCAGTCGAAAGAGGCGGATGAGGAGCTGGGTGCCCTGGCCGATGCCGCCAGGGCAGCCGCCGAGCGCGCCAGCGCGTCGATCGACCGGGCGCTCGACTTCATTGAAGCGAGCAACAAGCGGATCGCGGCGCTGGAGGGGTCGAGCACGCGCCGTGCCCCCGCCGCCAAGCGCCGCTCTAGAAAGAGGAAAAAATGAGCGTCACCGAGCGCGTCTGGAACGCTTTCACATCGGTGATCAGGCTCGAGGACCGCGTCACCCGTCAGGCAGAGGCGCTCAAGTCCCAACAGGCCAAGATCGAGGATCTCACTGGCCGGGTGATCCGGTTGGAGACGCAACTCGAACTCTTGACCGGTGCCGCGCTAGTGAGGCGCCTCAAGGGCGATTAAAGCGAGTGGCTGCCCATCCGGCTGCGACCAGAAATAAAAATGGCCGCGGGCAAACCGGCGGCCATCGGTCACTAGACCCCTGCGCTCAATTCGAAGGTGGCGTTCCGGCAGGAGGGGGTCCGGCATAAGGCATCGGCCCGCGCTGATCCTGGATCACGCCTACCGCGACCTGAACCGTGGGACCCGGATCGTACGGCATGCGGATGGTGACATCGCGTCCGTTGTAACGATACGTAACGTCATAGCCACGCACGATGTCCTGCACGCTGTTCACCGTGCGGCAACGTTGAACTACCTGTTCCTGCGCTCCAGCGTTGGCGCGCCCGGTGATGATCCCGCCGTTTGGATCGACCTTATCGCCGATTACCGCGCCGGCAACCGCACCGACGCCCGTGGCGACCGCATTGCCCCGACCGCTGCCGATCTGGTGTCCAATCACGCCCCCCGCGATGCCACCGACGATAGCTCCCAACGGAGAGCCGCCACTCGTTGGGCCCTGCGTTGTCACCGACTCGTTCCAGCACTCCTGCTTGGGTGCATTCACTCGCTCATAAATGGGTGTCGTTGCAACCACCGGTGCCTGGTCAGTGAAATCTGTCGCATCGGCGACGCACCATGCGGACGCCGAGACTGCTGTCAGGCCCGCAGCAAAAATGTTCTTTAGCATCATATGCATCCTCTCCTCTGCATGCGTTTGGCTCGTGTATCGGACCACGAACCTCGCCACCAGTTCCCATGAACCGGAAAAGGTTACCGACCGCTTTGACGCTCGCGAGAGCGGTTGGAGGGGGTCCCGCGGAGCTGGAAGTCGTCGCCAACGAGCTCGTGGCTACACTTTGCGCTCAGGATGGACGGCGATGCTTGGGCTTATTTGTCTCGCCGCCCCACTTCCAGTTGCGAATTTCCGGCATGTCCTGACCATAGCGATGGATGTAGTTCTTGTGGTCCATCAGCCGGTCGCGGAGATACTGCTTGGGATAGGCCGCTCGCGCGGCGAGCCCGGGCACGCGATCGATAACGTCGCCCACCAGATGAAAGCGATCGACTTCGTTTAGCACGACCATGTCGAACGGAGTCGTCGTTGTTCCTTCTTCCTTGTAACCGCGCACGTGCAGGCCATCGTGATTGGTGCGTCTGTAGGTCAGCCGATGGATGAGCCACGGATAGCCGTGAAAGGCGAAGATGATCGGCTTGTCGCTGGTGAAGAGCACATCAAAGTCCTTGTCGGCGAGCCCGTGGGGGTGCTCGCTCTTGGGCTGCAGTGTCATCAGGTCCACTACGTTGATCACGCGCACCTTGAGCTCGGGAAAATGAGCACGCAGGATCTCCACCGCAGCGAGCGTCTCCAGTGTAGGCACGTCGCCCGCGCAAGCCATGACCACGTCAGGCTCACCTCCCTGGTCGTTGCTCGCCCATGGCCAGATGCCGATGCCGGCGGCGCAATGCTTGATCGCAGCGTCCATGTCGAGCCACTGCAATTGCGGCTGCTTTCCGGCGACGATGACGTTCACGTAGTTGCGGCTCTTGAGGCAGTGATCCGTCACCGACAATAATGTGTTGGCGTCGGGCGGCAGGTACACGCGGATGACGTCGGCTTTTTTGTTGGCGACGTGATCGATGAAGCCCGGGTCCTGGTGGCTGAAGCCGTTGTGGTCCTGACGCCAGACGTGCGAGGTGAGCAGATAGTTGAGCGATGCGATCGGGCGACGCCAGGGAATGTCGCGCGTCACTTTGAGCCACTTGGCATGCTGATTGAACATCGAGTCGACGATGTGGATGAACGCTTCATAACAGGAGAAGATCCCGTGGCGGCCGGTGAGCAAATAGCCTTCCAGCCAGCCTTCGCACTGGTGCTCGCTCAGCATTTCCATGACGCGGCCGTCGGGTGCGACGTGGTCGTCTGACTTGAGCACTTCAGCGGTCGAGCAGCGGTCGGTAACTTCGAACACGGCGTCCCAGCGGTTCGACGACGTCTCGTCCGGGCTGAAGATCCGGAAGTTGCGACTCTGCGCGTTGTCGCGAAGCACGTCGCGGATGAAATTGCCCTGGACCCGCGTCGATTCAACTTCGACGGTTCCCGGCTTCGGTACCGCGACCGCGTAGTCGCGGAAGTCGGGCAATATCAATTCGCGCAGCAGCAGCCCGCCGTTGGCGTGAGGATTGGCACCCATCCGGCGGTTGCCGCGCGGAGCGAGTTCGGCCAGCTCCGCTATGAGCTTTCCGCTCGAGTCGAAAAGTTCGCCGGGCTTGTAGCTTTTCAGCCACCGCTCGAGGATTTTCAGATGCTCCGGCTTTTTGTCGAAGTCGGCGACGGGAACCTGGTGCGCGCGGTAGGTGCCTTCGATGGCCTTGCCGTCGACGGTTTTGGGGCCGGTCCAGCCTTTGGGTGTACGCAGGATCAGCATCGGCCAGCGTGGGCGCTCCTTGAATCCATGCTGCCGCGCCTCGCGCTGGATGCGCTGAATATCGGCGACGATGGTATCCAGCGTTGCCGCCATCGTGCGATGCACCGGCATCGGATCATCGCCTTCGACGATGTACGGCACGTAGCCGTAACCGCGAATGAGCGATTCCAGCTCCTCCTGCGGAATGCGCGCCAGCACGGTGGGCCCCGCGATCTTGTAGCCGTTCAAGTGAAGGATCGGCAACACTGCGCCATCGCGTGCCGGGTTTAGAAACTTGTTCGAGTGCCATCCGGTCGCCAGCGGTCCCGTCTCGGCTTCGCCGTCTCCGACGACGCACGCGACCAGCAGATCGGGATTGTCGAAGGCAGCGCCATAAGCGTGAGCCAGCGAGTAGCCCAGCTCTCCGCCTTCATTGATCGAGCCCGGAGTTTCCGGCGCCGCGTGGCTGGGAATTCCGCCGGGAAACGAGAATTGCGTGAACAGCTTCTTGAGACCCTGCTCATCCTGAGAGATATTGGGATAAAGCTCGCTGTAGGTCCCTTCCAGATAAGTGTTAGCCACCAGTCCCGGTCCGCCGTGGCCCGGCCCGGTGACATAAATCACGTTGAGATCGTATTGCTTGATGATGCGGTTCAGGTGCACGTAGACGAAGTTGAGTCCCGGCGTCGTTCCCCAGTGACCGAGAAGCCGCGGCTTGACGTGCTCCAGCTTGAGTGGCTGCTTGAGCAGGGGATTGTCGTAGAGGTAGATCTGCCCGACGGAGAGATAGTTGGTTGCCCGCCAATAGGCGTCCATCCGCTCCAGCATCGCGTCCGCGACCGGTTCGACGCTGCTGCGCCTCGATGCTTTGCTCATGGTCCCTCCGACGGCGACAAGCTGCCGCTCAATCTACAGCAATTTGTCGAGCGTGATCGGCAGCGAACGAATGCGTTTGCCTGTCGCGTGATAAACGCCGTTGGCGAGAGCCCCGGCGACGCCTGTGATTCCGATTTCGCCGATGCCTCTTGCCCCCAGCGGATTGAAGATCGTGTCGTTTTCATCGACGAAGGTGACGTCGATGACTTGGATGTCCGCATTCACCGGTACGTGGTATTCGGCCAGATTGCCGTTGGCGAAGCGGCCGTAGCGCGGATCGAGCAGGCTCTCTTCGAACAATGCCTGGCTCACTCCCCACACGATGCCACCCTGGAGCTGGCTGAGCGCTGTCTTGGCGTTGAGCAGCCTCCCCACGCTGTAAGTGGCGACGATGCGCGGGACGCGGATCACGCCCAGGTCTGCGTCGACGGCGACCTCGACGAACAAGGCGCCGAAAGACCGCGTTGCGTATCGCTCCTCTTCCTCTTTTTTGGGGGCGGCGTCGGCGCGCGCCTCGACAGGGCTGCCCTGGCGACTCGCGAAGGCGTGCAGCGCCTCGCGTCGCGCGGGATCGGCGCGCGCGAAAAGCCAGCCGTCGTGAACGTCGATATCCTCATTGCGCAATCCGCGAAGGGGCGATCGCACATCCTGCGTGGTCAGCGTGATCAGTCTTTCGCGCAAGACCTGACACGCGGCCTGCACCGCCGGCGAAACGCTGGCGACGGTCATCGAACCCCCGGAAACAGGAGCACGAGGCATGGTGGTGTCGCCCAACTCGAAACGCACACGCTCGATCGGAAGCCCCAGAGCTTCCGCTGCGACCTGTGTCATGACAGTGTACGTTCCGGTGCCAAGATCCTGCGAGCCGGATTGGACAAGCGCGGTGCCGTCAGGCAACAGACGGGCGAGTGCCGAGGCCTGCATGCGGTGTCCGGGGTAAGTAGCCGTTGCCATGCCCCATCCGAGCAGCGATTTGCCGCCGCCCCGCATCGAACGCGGCTCCGGATTGCGGCGAGCCCAGCCGAAGCGCTGCGCGGCCTGCTCGTAGCACTGACGCAGCCGCTTGCTCGACCATGGCTTGCCGCTCTGAGGCTCGGTGTCGGCGTAATTCTTGAGCCGCAATTCCAGCGGATCGAGACGCAGCGCGTAGGCGAGCTCATCCATCGCCGATTCAATGGCAAACGTCCCGGTTGCTTCGCCCGGAGCGCGCTGGAATGTGGGAACGCCTACGTTCAACGTCGCCAGCCGATGACTGGTCTCGGCATTGGCGCACGCATAAAGAGCACGCGAAGGCGAGGCCGCGCCTTCGACGTAGTCCTCCATTTCGGAGGTGTGCGATACCACGTCATGACGAAGAGCGGTGAGCTGGCCGTCACGACGCGCTGACAGGATGATGTGCTGCTCGGTCTGCGGTCTGCCGCCGACCGGGCCGAACATTTGCGGCCTGGCCAGAACGAGCTTGACGGGCCGGCTCGCCTGCTTTGCCGCCATCGCAGCCAGGACTACATGCGACCAAGTCGATCCCTTGCAGCCAAAGCCGCCGCCAGTGAATGGGCAAACCACGCGAACATCGTCGGGCGAGATACCGAATGTCTTGGCCACAGCCTCGCGCACGCCGGAGACATACTGGGTCGCGTCGTGCAGAACGAGCTGCGTGCCCTGCCACTCCGCAACAGTGCCGTGCGGCTCCATCGGATTGTGATGCTCCATGGGCGTGGAGTACACCGCGTCGATCCGTACTTCGCCCTGCTTCAAACCCGCGTCGAAATCGCCCCACGACTTGTCGGTGGTCACGACCCCGTCTTTTTGCGGGCGGTGAGGGCGCTCCTTGGCCGTTTCGAAATCGAGCACTGCTGGCTCGACCGCATAATCGACTCGAAGAAGAGCTGCTCCGTCGACGGCATGCTCGAAGGTGTCGGCGATCACCACCGCGACGGGTTGGCCGTTATAGTGGACCGCGTCGTCCTGCAGCAGCGATAGCGTTCGACCTGCCGGCGGGTTGATGCCGGCCCGGCCTTTCTGGGGCAGCTGCGGCGCGTTCTGATTGGTCATGACATACAGCACGCCGGGTGCCCGGCGCGCGGCCGCGGTGTCGATCGCAGTGATGCGCCCGCGCGGCACCGTGCTCTGCACGATGACGGCGTAGGCGAGGCGATCGGCCGAGAATTCGGCGGAAAAGTGAGCGCGTCCGGTGACCTTGAGCGGACCGTCGATGCGATTGATCGGAAGACCGATCGGACCGCCGTCTTCGTTCATGCCACGCCCCCGGCGGTTTGCAACGCGCGCGCGACGGTGCGCTGCGCGAGCGTCACCTTGAACGCGTTGTCGCGCACCGGCTTCGCGCCGGCGACGCTCATTGCAGCAGCCGCATCGATCGACGGTCGATCGAGCTTGCGTCCCGTGAGCGCTCGCTCGGCATCGGTCGCTCGCCATGGCTTGTGCGCGACGCCGCCGAGTACGACTCGCGCGTCGCGCACGTTGGTATCGTCGAGATCCAGCGCCGCCGCGACCGAAACCAGCGCGAACGCATAGCTCGCCCGATCGCGCACCTTGAGATAGCAGGCGTTGCGCGCAAACGCCGATCGTGGCAGCTCGATGGCAAGTATCAATTCGCCGGGAGCAAGCGTGTTGTCCCGTTGCGGCTCGTTTCCGGGCAAGCGGTGAAACTCGCCGATCGGAATCAACCGCTCGCCGGACGGACCGCGTACGCGTACCGTCGCATCCAGCGCGGCGAGAGCGACGGCCATGTCCGAGGGGTGCGTAGCGATGCACTGCTCGCTCGTCCCCAGAATGGCGAGTTGACGCGTGAAGCCTTCACGCGCGGCACATCCGGAGCCGGGGGCGCGCTTGTTGCAGCGGTCGTAAGCCACGTCGGTGAAATAGTGACAGCGGGTGCGCTGCATGAGATTGCCGCCGGCTGTGGCCATGTTGCGCAACTGCGGCGACGCTCCCGCGAGCAGTGCCTGCGACAGCAGCGGATAGCGCTGGCGGACCAACGGATGGTTGGCCATGTCGCTGTTGGCTGCGAGCGCGCCGATGCGAACGCCTCCGTCGGGAAGTTCCGTGATATCACGCAGCGGAAGGTGGCTGATGTCGACGATGCGGATCGGTTGCTCGACGTAGCCCTTCATGAGATCGACCAGGTTGGTCCCTCCCGCGAGAACTTTGGTGTCGGGCCGGTTCGCCGCGGCGATTGCGGCATCCACGGTGTCGACGCGCACGTAGGTGAAAGCGTGCATGATCGCGCCGTGTCTTTAACCTTGGCCCGAAGCCTTGCGCACCGCCGCCACGATGTTCACGTAGGCGCCACAGCGACAGATGTTGCCGCTCATTCGCTCGCGGATTTCGTCATCGCTCAGCTTGGCGGGGCCAGTAACGCGCACATCAGGTGTCGCCGCACTCGCCGCGCCGGCATGCGCCTCGTCGAGAAGCGCGACCGCGGAGCAGATCTGGCCGGGAGTGCAGTAGCCGCACTGGAAGGCATCGTAGTCGAGGAAAGCCTGTTGCACCGGATGCAACTGCTCGCCGTGCGCCAGACCTTCGACCGTCACGATTCGGTCGCCGGCGTGCGCGACCGCAAGCGACAGGCACGAATTGATCCGGCGGCCGTTGACCAGGACCGTGCACGCGCCGCACTGGCCTCGATCGCACCCCTTTTTGGTGCCGGTGAGCGAAAGCTTCTCGCGCATCGCGTCGAGCAGCGTCACGCGCGGATCGAGCACGAGATCGTAGACGCGGCCGTTGATGTTCAGCTGCACGGGAATTGTCGCAGCGCTTGGGGGCCTTGCGACCTCAGCAGCTTGGGTCGTGGGCGTCGCCGCATTCACCGCTGGCGTCGCTGCATTCACGGTGGGCGTCGCTGCACTCAAGTACGGTGTCGCGACCAGGCCACCGGTGAGCACGCCGCTTTCGATGAGAAAGCGCCGTCGCGCTTCACCGGCTTGTGACAAAGCGGCGTCTTGCGATTCGTTGACTGCGGGCTGCTGTTGCTCGCGGTGTTTCGTGGGACTCGATCGACTCATGCGCGAGCCCCACGAGCGAAACTGCGACACCGGGGCTCAAACGGTAAACGAGCAAGCTTCGTTCCTGCACTCAAGCGGTTGAGTGCTATAGCGATTCAGTGCGACGCCGGCAGACGGCAGCGGAAGAATTTACCTCTTGCGGCAAGAATTACAGCGCTGGCGGTCAATCGATCTTCGCGCCCGATGCCTTCACGACCTTCGCCCATTTCTCGGTCTCGCTGCGGATGAACGCAGCAAATTGCTCCGGTGTGTCGCCCGCTGCCTGCGCTCCCTGGGCGAGAAGCTGCTCCTTGGCTTCCGGCGTCTGCAGCCATTTGTTGACTTCGGAGTTCAGTCGCGTCACGACTGCAGGCGGCGTTCCCGCGGGTGCGAGAACTCCGAACCACGAGCTCGCCTCGAAACCGGGCAATCCGCTTTCGCTGATGGTCGGCACATCGGGCAGCGCCGGAGCGCGCTTGAGCGAAGTCACGGCGATGGCGCGCAGCTTGCCCGCCTTGATGTACGGCAGCGATGAAGGCAAATTGTCGAACATGACCTGCACCTGACCGCCGATCAGATCAGTCAAAGCCGGAGCGCTGCCCTTGTACGGCACGTGGGTCATGTCCACGCCCGCCATCGTCTTGAACAGCTCCCCCGACAAGTGAATCGATGTTCCGTTGCCCGAAGAAGCAAAGTTGATCGAGCCGGGCTTGCTCTTGGCGAGCTTGATCAAGTCTGCAACAGAATTCACCGGCAGCGACGGATTGACGACGAGCACATTGGGCACGCCGGCAACCAGCACGACAGGGACAAAGTCCTTGACGTGATCGTACGGCATCTTTGCGTAAAGACTTGGGTTGATGGCGTGCGTGCCGACCGTCCCCATGAGCAGCGTATAACCGTCCGGCGCACTCTTGGCGACGACATCGGCACCGATGTTTCCTCCCGCGCCGGGCCGATTGTCGACCACCACCGACTGGCCCACGGCCTCGGTCAATTTCTGCGCGACTGCGCGCGCAAGGATGTCGGTGGTGCCACCCGCGGGAAACGGCACCACCAGGCGAATGGCATGGTTGGGATAGCCCTGAGCCCCGGACGCGGAGGCGAGGCAGACAAGCAATAAACTCGTTGCCCAGCGTTGCCAGCGATGCGTCATCGTCTTCTCCGTCTCACTCGCGTTTCGCCTCAATCGACCTTCGCGCCCGACTCCTTGACAATCTTGGCGTACTTGGGAATCTCGCTCCTGATAAGCGCTGCGAATTGCTCGGGAGTCGTCGGCGATGGCTCCGCACCCTGCTGAGCAAACAAGGCGCGCATTTCCGGCGTGTTCAGGATGCGAGTGACTTCGACGTTCCATTTGTCGATGATGTCTTTCGGCGTTCCGGCGGGCGCGAGAAATCCCCACCAGGTATAGATGTCGAATCCGGGCAATCCGCTTTCCGCGAGCGTAGGCAGCTCGGGAGCGAGCGGGGATCGCTTGGCCGTCGTCACAGCCAGCGCCTTGAGCTTTCCCGCCTTGAGCTGCGGCGTCGAGTTGGCAAGGTTGTCAAACATGAGCTGCGTGTCGCCGGCGAGCAGGGCTTGCAGCGCCGGCGCGCCGCCCTTGTAGGGAATATGCACCATGTCGACGCCTGCCTCGCGCTTGAACAGCTCGCCGGCGAGATGCCCGGCGCTGCCGTTGCTTCCCGAGGCGAACGAGAGCTTGCCGGGATTCGCCTTGGCGTACGCGATCAGCCCCGCGACCGAAGTCACGGGCAAGGACGGGTTCACAACGAGCACGTTCGGAGTGACCGCAACCAGAGTTATCGGGACGAAATCCTTGATGGGATCGTAGGGCAACTTGCCGTAGAGACTCACGTTGACCGCGTGGGTCGACAGCGCACCCTCGAGAATGGTGTAGCCGTCCGGAGCGCTCTTGGCGACCAAGTCGGCGCCGATGTTACCGCCGGCACCGGGACGATTGTCGACGACGACCGGCTGCGCCCACGCCTCGGAGAGCTTCTGTCCGACCGATCGCGCCACGACGTCGAGCGGCCCACCCGGCGGAAATGGCACGATCAGACGAATCGCTTTGACAGGATAGGGCTCGGCGCCGATCGTCGATGACATCAGTGCGACCACGCCGGTAAGCATCGCGCAGAGCAAGCGACCGACGACTGCTTTCGTGTTCAACGACACCTCCATTCGCGGCAAACGATTCACCGCGGCTGCGCCGGATTCTAGCAGCAACGCCCACGCGCAATTTGCCCCGGTGCAGACGCCAGCGCATAATTGCCCGTTTGTCGAGTCGAGCCCGCATGAACAAAGCAGTTATCGCGTTGGTCGCCGTCGCGCTGCTTGTTGCAGCGGGCTTCGCCGGTTATTGGTTCGGCCAGCAAAAAGATGCCGGCCCTGCGACGCAGGTCGCGGCACCCAGGAGCAATCCTGCTTCCGCGAGTGTCGTAGTCGAAGCGAGCAAGGTTGCCAAGGCTGCGCTGCCCCAAGGCATCACTGCGGTCGGCAGTCTCCGCTCGGACGAGTCGGTCACGCTCCGCCCTGAAGTCGCGGGACGCATCAACAGCATTCACTTTCACGAGGGCGAGCGCGTCGTCAAAGGCGCACCCCTGGTCAAACTGGACACCTCGGTGACCGAGGCCGAGGAGCGGCAGGCCCGTGCCAATCTGACGTGGGCCAAGCAGAAGTATCAGCGCGCGCTTGATCTCGAGAAGCAGGGCTTCATCTCGAGCCAGGCGAAGGACGAGGCAGAGAATAACCTCAAGGTTTCCGAGGCGGCGCTGGCGTTGGCCGAGGCCAAGCTGGCCAAGCTCACGATTACCGCACCGTTCTCGGGAATTATCGGGCTGCGTTCGGTCAGCGTCGGCGATTATGTCAAGGAGGGCGCCGACATGGTCAACTTGGAAGCGATCGACCCACTCAAGGTCGACTTTCGCGTGCCGGAAGTCTACTTGACGCAGCTTCGCGTCGGACAGACGCTCGAGCTCACGCTCGATGCCATGCCGGGCAAGACCTATGAAGGCAGGCTGCTGGCGATCAATCCGTTGATCGACGCTGCCGGGCGATCTGTCGTGATCAGGGCGCAGGTCAAGAATCAGGATGCCGCGCTGCGCCCGGGAATGTTCGCACGGGTGCGCCTGTTTACCCGCGACGTTCAGGAAGCGCTGATGGTTCCCGAGCAGGCGATCGTGCCGCAAGGCGAGGAGTGGTTCGTCTATCGCGTCGTCGACGGCAAGGCGCAGCGCGCAAAAGTCGACATCGGGCAGCGTCGCGACGGCAAAGCGGAGATCGTCAAGGGTCTCGACGCCGGCGATCTCGTCGTCACCGCGGGCCAATTGAAGCTGCGCGAGGGCGTTCCGGTGCAGGTCGCAACGACGCAGCGTGACGCAACCGGAGCGGGAGCGCCACCCAAGGCCGACGCGACGCCGGCACCGGTGCCGAAGTCGTAATCAGTCTCCGATGATCCTGTCGGAAGTCTGCATCAAGCGACCGGTCTTCGCGACGGTGCTCTCGCTGATCATCCTGCTGGTCGGCCTGATTGCCTATGCGCGCCTGCCTGTGCGCGAATACCCGCGCATCGACGAGCCTGTGGTCAGCGTTTCGACCACCTACCGCGGCGCGTCGGCGGAAGTCGTCGAATCGCAGGTCACCAAGCCGCTGGAGGATTCGCTGGCCGGCATCGAGGGTGTGGAGGTGATGACCTCGCAAAGCCGCTCGGAGACCAGCCAGATCAATGTGCGCTTTACCTTGAAGCGCGATCCCGATTCCGCGGCGGCCGATGTGCGCGACAAGGTCGCACGCGTTCGCGGGAGATTGCCCGACACCATCGACGAGCCGGTGATCGCCAAGGTGGAGGCGGATTCGAATCCGGTTATCTACATCGCGGTGCAGGCAGGATCACTCTCTACGCTGGAGGCTTCCGACTACATCAAGCGCTATGTGCAGCCTCGCCTTTCGGTTCTGCCCGGCGCATCCGACGTGCGCATCTTTGGCGAACGACGCGTTTCCATGCGCGTCAATCTCGACCGCACCCGGCTTGCCGGCTACAAGCTCACCGTGCAGGACGTCGAGGACGCCATTCGCAAGCAGAACGCGGAGATCCCGGCGGGTCGAATCGAATCGACGGCGCGCGAGTTCACCGTCGTGGCGGAAACGGACCTGCAGACACCGGAGCAGTTCAACAACATCATCGTAGCCAACGTCGGAGGCTATCCGGTTCGCATCCGCGACGTCGGCTCGGTGGCGGTGGGAGCGGTCGACGAGCGCACGATCTCGCGCTTCAACGGCCAGCCTTCGCTCAACATCGGCGTGGTCAAGCAGGCGGTTGCCAATCCGCTCGACCTGTCCCGCGCGGTCGTGGCCGAGGTCGACAAGATCAACGCCACGCTGCCGCCGGGGATGAAACTCGTCATCGGCTACGACACGTCGATGTTCATCGACCGCTCGATCACTTCCGTATTCGAGACCATCGGCGAGGCGATCGCGCTGGTGGTACTGGTGATCTACTTTTTCCTGCGCAACTTGAGGGCGACGCTGATTCCGATGGTGACCATCCCCGTATCGCTGATCGGGGCGTTCGCATTGATGTACGCCTTCGGCTTCACCGTCAACACGCTCACACTGCTGGCGATGGTGCTTGCGATCGGACTGGTGGTCGACGACGCCATCGTCATGCTGGAGAACATCTTCCGCCACGTGGAGGCCGGCATGCCGCCCAAGCAGGCCGCGATCGTCGGCTCGCGCGAGATCGGCTTCGCCATCGTTGCCATGACGTTGACGCTCGCCTCGGTGTACGCGCCGCTCGCCTTCGCAACCGGGCGCATCGGCCGGCTGTTCATCGAGTTCGCGCTTGCGCTGGCGGGCGCGGTGCTGGTATCCGGCTTCGTCGCGCTGACACTCTCCCCGATGATGTGCTCGCTGCTGCTGCACCACCAGGCGAAGCACTCGTGGATCTACAACAAGATCGAGGGTTGGATCGAGGCGCTGACGCGGGGCTACCGGCGGGCGCTTACCGCGACGCTGCATCACCGCTGGCTCATCCTCGGCGCCTGGTTCGCGGTCGCAGGCCTCGGTGCCGTGTTCTTCCTGCTGCTCAAGGCCGAGCTCGCGCCGCTCGAAGACCGGGGAATCGTGCTCAGCATCGTTTCCGCGCCGCAGGGATCCACGCCGCAATACACGGCCGATCAGCTGAAGCCGATCGAAGACTATTACGCCCAGGTACCCGAGAAGTTCGCCCACGGCGCGATCGCCGGCTTTCCGACGGTCGTCGACGGAATCGCCTTTCTGCGGCTCATGCCCTGGGAGGAACGCAAGCGCAAGCAGCAGCAGATCACCGAAGAGCTGCGGCCCAAGCTGATGGCGATCCCGGGCGCCTTCGCCTTTCCCGTCAATCCGCCTTCGCTGGGGCAGCCGTTCCGTTCGACGCCGATCGAGTATGTCGTCATGTCGCAGGTGCCGTACGCGGAGCTGCAACGTGTCGTCGACCGCTTCCTCGACGAAGTGCGCAAATATCCGGGAGTGCAGAATCTGCAGACCGATTTGAGGCTCAACACGCCGGAATTGCGCATGACCATCAATCGCGACAAGCTGTCCGATGTGGGCATCGCCGTCGACACGGTCGGGCGGACGCTCGAGACGATGCTTGGCGGCCGCCAGGTGACCCGGTTCAAGAAAGACGGCGAGCAGTACGACGTGATCGTGCAGGTGGCGCCGGTCGACCGCTCTACGCCGGCCGACATCAGCGACAGCTACGTGCGCGCGCGCGACAACGGAATGATTCAGCTTTCCAACCTTGTCGATGTGCGCGAGGGCGTCGCTCCTCAGTCGCTCAACCACTTCAACCGGCTGCGTGCGGTCAAGATCACCGGCACGCTCGCGCCTGGCTACGCCGTCGGCGATGCGCTCAAGGCGATGGACGATGCAGCGAAGCGCGCGTTGCCCTCGAATGCGCTCACCGATCTGGACGGCCAGTCGCGCGAGTTTCGCAAGTCCGGCGGCGAGATTTACTTCACCTTCGTGCTGGCTCTCGCCTTCATCTATCTGGTGCTCGCGGCACAGTTCGAGAGCTTCGGCAATCCGTTCGTAATCATGCTGTCGGTGCCGCTGTCGATGACCGGGGCGCTGTTCGTGCTCTGGCTCACCGGAGGGACGCTCAACATTTACAGCCAGGTAGGCCTCGTCACCCTGGTCGGCCTGATCACCAAGCACGGCATCCTGATCGTCGAATTCTCCAATCAGTTGCGGGCGAAGGGCGAGGCGCTGTTCGACGCGGTGATCGATGCAGCGACTTTGCGCCTGCGTCCGATCCTGATGACGACTGGCGCTATGGTGCTGGGCTCCGTACCGCTGGCGCTGGCGACCGGGGCAGGGGGCGAATCGCGTACGCAGATCGGCTGGGTCATCGTCGGCGGAATGACTTTCGGTACGCTACTCACGCTGTTCGTGGTTCCAACCGCGTATACGCTACTGGCGGCGCGCACAAGAGCGCCGGACGTCATCGCGCCTCACGCAGCTACGCAGGCACATCCCGGACCGGCGGACTGACGCGGCGCTCTCATTTGCAATAGAATCGTCACCCGGATCGTTCAGAATCCATTCTTGGAGGAGGAAACAATGAAGTGCAAAGCATCGACCTGGATGCGCGGCGTCGTTTCTGTCGCGCTGCTCACTCTTGCCGCTCAGGCGTACGCCGTCACCGAGATCCAGTGGTGGCATGCCATGACCGGCGCCAACAACGACCGGGTCAACGCGCTTGCGAAGCGCTTCAACGAAAGCCAGAACGAGTACAAGGTAACCGCCGTGTTCAAGGGTTCGTACCCTGAAGCGATGGCGGCGGCGATCGCCGCCTATCGTTCAGGCAACGCACCGGCGTTGCTGCAGGTGTTCGAAGTTGGAACGGCTACGATGATGTCGGCGAAGGGTGCGATCAAGCCTATCTATCAGGTGATGGCTGATGCTGGGGAGCCTTTCGATCCCAAGAGCTACATACCGGCAGTCGCGGGCTACTACACCAACCCCAAAGGGCAGATGCTGTCCTTCCCGTTCAACAGCTCGACCACGGTGTTCTGGTACAACAAGGATGCGTTCAAGAAAGCCGGTCTGGACCCCAACCAACCGCCGTTGACATGGCAGGCTGTCGTGGCGGCAATGGCCAAGATCAAAGCATCGAATGCGACACCCTGCGCGTTCACTACGGGCTGGCAATCATGGACGCAGCTCGAGAGTTTCAGCGCCTGGCACAACGTGCCCTTTGCCTCCGAACAGAACGGATTTGCCGGAACCGACCCCAAGCTGCTGTTCAATGGACCGGTCCAGACCCGCCACATCGGTAACATGCAGGATTGGGTGAAAAAGGGGTATTTCATTTACGCCGGCCGCAAGAACGAGCCCGAGGCAAAGTTCTACAGCGGCGAATGTGCCATGATCACCACGTCGTCGGCGTTCTATGGGACGGCCAAGCAGAACGCGAAGTTCGAGATCGGGATTTCGCCGTTGCCGTACTACGCCGACGTTCCCGGCGCACCGCAGAACACCATCATCGGCGGCGCCAGCCTGTGGGTGATGGGCGGCAAGTCAAAAGACGAATACAAGGCAGTGGCCAAGTTCCTGACGTTCCTGTCCAGGCCCGAGATCCAGGCCGAATGGCATCAGACGACCGGCTATCTGCCGATCACGATGGCTGCTTACGAGCTCACCAAGAAGTCGGGCTACTACGACAAGAATCCTGGGACGGACGTGGCCGTACAGCAGATGATCGTCAAAACCACGGACAAGTCGCGAGGCATTCGTCTGGGTAACTTCGTGCAGATCCGCGACATCATCGATGAGGAGTTGGAGAGCGTCTGGAACGGCAAGAAGAGCGCGAAGGAGGCTCTCGACGACGCCGTCAAGCGCGGCAACGAGCAGATCGACAAGTTCGCGAAGACCACGAGGGAGCATTAGGGCAGGAAGTGCAACGCGTGACGTCGAGGGTCGTCCCCGCGAAGCGCGCCCCGGTATGCTCGGGGCGAGGGCGGGGACTTAGCGGCGCTACATCGAGACACTGGATTCCCGCCGGCGCCTGCCCCCGAAAGGGGGAATCGGGGGCGGGAATGACGAAGACGCATCGACCATTAGCCTGAACCGCCTGCCATGGCAATGGAAAAGCGCGCCCGGTTTCAGTCGCAATGGCTGCCGTACGCTCTGCTCGCGCCCCAGATCCTGGTCACGCTAGTCTTCTTCTTTCTGCCTGCTGCCCAGGCGGTGTATCAATCGGTGCTCATCCAGGACGCGTTCGGTGCCAATACCGAATTCGTCTGGCTCGACAATTTCAAGGACCTGTTCAAGGATCCGCTCTATCTCGCTTCGTTCAGGGTCACTGCGGTATTCTCGCTGCTGGTCGCGGCGTTTGGCCTGGTGTTGTCGTTGATTCTCGCCGTGTTCGCCGATCGGGTGCTTCGCGGCGCGAACGTGTACAAGACCCTGCTCATCTGGCCTTATGCTGTCGCACCGGCGATCGCGGCTGCGCTCTGGATGTTTCTGTTCAATCCGACGCTGGGCATCGTCGCCTACTGGCTAAAGCAGATGGGGGTGGACTGGAACTATCTTCTTTATGACGGTCAGGCGCTGCTGCTCGTGGTCATCGCCGCGGTCTGGAAGCAGGTGAGCTACAACTTCCTGTTCTTTCTTGCGGGACTGCAGTCGATCCCCAAGTCGCTGATCGAAGCGGCGGCAATTGACGGAGCGGGGCCGGTGAAACGCTTCCTCACCATCGTATTTCCGCTGCTCTCGCCGACGACGTTTTTCCTAGTCGTGGTGAACATCGTCTACGCGTTCTTCGACACCTTCGGCATCATCGACACCGCGACCAACGGCGGCCCCGGACAGGCTACCGAGATCCTGGTCTACAAGGTGTACAAGGACGGCTTCAAGGGACTTGATCTGGGCGGTTCGGCGGCGCAGTCGGTGGTCCTCATGATCATCGTCATCACGCTCACGGTGGTGCAGTTCCGCTACGTCGAGAGAAAGGTGCAGTACTGATGAGCACCGCCTCCGAGCGACCGCGGCCGACATCGCGCCTGCCCTTCATTGCGCTTTTCTCAGCGCTTCTTCCGCGGACCTGGCGCGAGGGCCGCCGAGAAGGGATGATCGAGCACCGCCCGCTCCTGACCTTTATCACTCACGCGGTGATGATTCTCGGCGTAGCGATCGTCGCATTTCCGGTGTACGTGACGGTCGTTGCTTCGACGCACACCGCGGAAGAAGTTCTGCAGGCGCCCATGCCCCTGCTGCCCGGACCGCACCTGATCGAGAATTATCGGGCGGTGATGACTCATGGAGCCGGTGAGGCAACCGCAGGTGTCGGCCGCATGATGGTCAACAGCCTTGTCTCGGCGCTGGTCATCGCCATCGGCAAGATCGCGATCTCGCTCTTATCCGCATTCGCCATCGTTTACTTTCGCTTTCCGCTGCGCAGCTTCTTCTTCTGGATGATCTTCGTCACGCTGATGCTACCGGTCGAAGTGCGCATCCTGCCCACCTACAAGGTCGTGTCCGACCTGGGGATGCTCGACACCTACGCCGGGCTGACCATTCCGCTGATTGCATCGGCGACGGCGACTTTTCTGTTCCGGCAGTTCTTCTTGACCATTCCAGACGAGCTTGCCGAAGCGGCGAGGATCGACGGCGCAGGCCCGCTGCGCTTTTTCTGGGATGTGGTCGTGCCGCTGTCGCGGCCCAATATCGCAGCGCTGTTCGTCATCCTTTTCATCTATGGCTGGAACCAGTACCTCTGGCCGCTGCTGGTGACCACGCAGGAGGAGATGTATACGACCGTGATCAGCATCAAGCGGATGATCTCCAGCGGCGGCGATGCGGCGATGGAGTGGAACCTCGTGATGGCCGCCGCGGTGCTGGCCATGGTGCCGCCGGCGCTGGTCGTGCTGCTGATGCAGAGGTGGTTCGTCAAGGGCCTGGTCGACACGGAGAAATGACGAATCCGCCCAAGAGCGCAAGGCGAAGCCGCGGCGCGATTGGAAACGGATTCGTCATCCCGGGCGAGCGCTAGCGCGAGGGTCCCGGATCCAAGCGGGTAGGTAGAGCGGTCTTCCAAATTCGGTCCCGGCCTTTGCCGGGACGACGATGGAGAGAGATGTCCAAGGTACAGCTACGCGACGTTCGCAAGAGCTACGGCACCAACGAGGTGATCCATGGGATCACCATGGATGTGGCCGACGGCGAATTCATTGTCATCGTCGGGCCTTCGGGATGCGGCAAGTCGACCCTCTTGCGCATGGTCGCCGGCCTCGAGCCGATCACCCAGGGCGAAATTGTCATCGGCGATCGCGTGGTCAACCGCCTTGAACCCAAGGATCGTGACATCGCCATGGTGTTCCAGAACTACGCGCTCTACCCTCACATGAGCGTGTTCGACAACATGGCGTACGGTCTCAAAATCCGTCGCCTGTCCAAGGCGGACATCGAGGCGCGGGTGAATCGCGCTGCGGGAATTCTCGAGCTGGGACCGCTGCTCGAGCGCAAGCCGCGGGCGCTCTCCGGAGGACAACGCCAGCGTGTCGCCATGGGCCGTGCGATCGTGCGCGAGCCGGCTGTGTTCCTGTTCGATGAGCCGCTGTCGAACCTCGACGCTAAGCTGCGCGTGCAAATGCGTTTCGAGATCCAGAAGCTGCACCGCCGCCTTGGAACCACCAGCTTGTACGTCACGCACGACCAGGTCGAGGCGATGACGCTTGCACAGCGGATGATCGTCATGAACGCGGGCCGCGCCGAGCAGATCGGCACGCCCATGGAGGTCTATTCCAATCCGGCGACGACCTTCGTCGCGGGGTTCATCGGTTCACCCGCGATGAATTTCCTCGAGGGTAAGAGCGAGAGCGGAGGACGCATCGCGCTCAACGGCAGCGGCAGCGTCACAGTCGCGTCAAAAGTCGACGCAGGACGCAAGGTCACGGTGGGTGTGCGTCCTGAGCATCTGACGCCGTGCAAACCGAGCGAGGCGAACTTGGTCGGCAGCGTCGAAATGATCGAAGCGCTCGGCGCCGATACGCTAGTTCATGTCGCGGTCGCCGGCCGCTCGATCATCGCCCGTCTGCCGCACGGTGCTAAAGCCGAAGTCGGTGAGCCGATCGCGCTCGCTGCCGCCCGTGACCACGTGTATCTGTTCGACGCCGAAAGCGGCAACCGCTTGACTGCCCACGCGTGATCGCGTCATGTCGCGGCAACGAAGCAAGGCGACGACTCCCGTGAGCCGGGAAGCGTCAGCCCTTTGGCCCTATCCTCGCTTCGCCGCTCATCGCGGCGCCGGAAAGCTTGCTCCAGAGAATACGCTGGCGGCCATGCGTATCGGCCATGCGCATGGCTACAGAATGGTGGAGTTCGACGTCAAGCTCTCGGCTGATGGCGTGCCATTCTTGCTGCATGACGATACGCTCGATCGCACGACCACTGGACACGGCCGTGCCGATGCTCTGACCTGGGGGGAGATTGCCAAGCTCGACGCGGGGGCCTGGCACTCGGCGCCATTCGCAGGAGAGGGAGTACCGACGCTAGCCGGCATCGCACACTGGGCGCTCGCCAACCGCGTCGCATGCAACATCGAGATCAAGCCCATGCCGGGACGCGAACGCGACACCGGTGCGGCGGTGGCGCTGGATGCACAGACGCTGTGGCGAGGAGCCGACGTGCCGCCGTTGCTGTCCTCCTTTTCCGAGAGCGCGCTTGCAGCGGCGCGCGACGCAGTACCTGAGCTGCAACGAGCGCTCCTGGTGGATCGCATTCCGCACGACTGGCAGACGCGGCTGGCGCACCTCGAATGCGTTGCGCTCGACTCCGACTATCGCGAGCTCGACGCCGGCATCGTTGCCACTGCGCATGCGGCGGGCTACAAGGTTCTGACCTATACGCCCAACGATCCTCAGATAGTCGCGAGCCTGGCTGGCTGGGGCGTTGATTGCATCATCACCGACGCCATCGACCGCATCGCGCCTTAGTCGTGCCGGGCACCTGCATGATCGTCCGACGGGCGCTGCGCGTACTCCTAACGAGTGGCTCCCCAAACAACCCTAGGCCCAACGCTTCGCTCTTTCCACGGCCTTGTGCCAGCCCGCCATCAGCGCTGCGGCTTGATCGCGTGACATCGCCGGCTCGAAGCGGCGATCGATCTGCCAGTTGGCGCCAACTTCCGCGTCATCGCGCCAGTACCCTACTGCTATTCCGGCGAGGTATGCGGCCCCAAGCGCGGTTGTTTCGACAACCTTCGGACGCACCACGGGAACACCCAGCAAGTCGGCCTGGAATTGCATAAGAAGATTGTTGGCCGCCGCGCCGCCGTCGACGCGTAGCTCGGAAAGCCTCAATCCTGCGTCGGTTTCCATCGCGGCAAGGACATCCGCGCTCTGGTAGGCAATGGATTCGAGTGCAGCACGAGCAACATGCGCGTCGCTGGTGCCTCGTGTGAGGCCGAGCATCGCGCCACGCGCATATGCGTCCCAGTGCGGCGCTCCGAGCCCGGCGAACGCCGGCACCAGATACGCGCCGCCGTTGTCGGGGACGCTGGCGGCGAGCGCCTCGATGTCGGCTGCGGTGCGTATCAGCTTCAACCCGTCGCGCAACCACTGCACGACCGCCCCGCCGATGAACACGCTGCCCTCGAGAGCGTAGTCGGTGGCAGTGCCGCGGCGCCACGCGACGGTGGATACCAGGTTGCTTCGCGATTCGACTGCGTTGCGTCCAGTGTTGAGCAGCAAAAAGCATCCCGTTCCGTAGGTGTTCTTGGCCATTCCCTGCTTGAGGCATGCCTGACCGAAGAGCGCCGCCTGCTGGTCGCCGGCGATCCCAGCGATGGGTACGTTCTTCCCCTGCAAGCTTGCCTGCGCACACACGCCCGACGAGGGGACGACTTCCGGCAGCACCGAGCGCGGCACGTCGAGCAGCGTCAGAAGATCGTCGTCCCACTCGCCGCGATGAATGTCGAACAACATCGTGCGACTGGCGTTCGACGCATCGGTAAGGTGTCGAGTCCCGGCGGTTAGATGCCAAATCAGCCAAGTATCCACAGTTCCAAACGCGAGCTCCCCGCGGCGGGCACGTTCACGGGCGCCCGGCACGTTGTCAAGAAGCCACTTCAACTTAGTGCCGGAGAAATAAGCGTCGATCACCAGTCCCGTCTTGCGGCGGATCAAATCGGCGTGTCCGGCGTTGCGTAATTCATCGCAGATACCTGCGGTGCGCCGATCCTGCCAGACGATGGCCCTGGCGATCGGCTTGCCCGTTGTTCGCTCCCAAATGAGTGTCGTCTCGCGCTGATTGGTGATCCCGATGGCCGCGAGATCGCCTGCAGCGACTCCGGCTGTTGCCAGCGCTTCCGCAAGCACCCCGAACTGGCTTGCCCAGATCTCGGTAGGATCGTGCTCGACCCAGCCCGGCTGCGGAAAATGCTGAGCGAACTCGCGCTGAGCGACCGCGCGCACGCCACCTTTTTGGTCGAACACGATTGCGCGCGAGCTGGTCGTGCCTTGATCCAGGGCGAGTACGAGAGACATCGCGTTCTCTCTCAAGTCGTTGTTAGTTGATATGTCACCGCGTAGAATGGCGCAGCTTGCGGCGATTATTTTAGTACGCCGACCCACAAATTTTGCTATGTTCGACGCGCCCCGCATCGCCGATTGCTTTGTCGCTCATCCTCGCCATAGCATGGGCTATGGCTGCGGTTCGCTTCGCGCGCTCGGCGCGCGGATGCGCGTCTCGGCATGTTCGCAAATCTGTGGGTCGGCGTACTAGCCGCCGTTTCGTCACCAGAACACTGGGGTCTACTCCCACCGATGGCACTCACCGAATCCGCTGCGCGCAGACGCCTGCACACGCGACGCGTGAGCTACGAATGCTTCCAGCGCGACGACGGGCTGTTCGACATCGAGGGTCGCCTGGTCGATGTCAAGGACCAAGATTACGCACTGCTCAGCGGCGTGAGACGCGCCGGCGAGGCGGTGCACGACCTGTGGGCGCGCATTACGGTCGGGCGAGACTTCGTCATTCGCAGTGTTGAAGTCAAGTTCGATGAGATGCCTTATCCCGTCGGTTGCGAGCGCATCGAGTCCGCGTACACCAAGCTCGCCGGCCAGAGCCTGCTGCATGGCTTTCGCAAGACTCTCTACGATGCGATGGGCGGCATCAAGGGTTGCAGTCATGTCACCGAGTTGCTTTCGCACGCCCCCACCGCCGCCATCCAGATGTTCGCAGGCCTGCGTCGCGAAATCGAGCCTGGCGAAGCCAAGCCGTTTCAACTCGATCGCTGCCATGCGCTGGAGACGACCAGCGAAACGGTGCGTCGATATTACCCGCAGTGGTATCGCGGCGCCGCTTGAGCGCTGAACAGGAGCTGGCGTGAAAATCCACGAATATCAGGGCAAGGAAATCTTTCGCCGCTTCGGCGTGCCGACGCCGCGCGGCATTCCCGCATTTTCGGTCGACGAGGCAGTTGCCGCCGCCGAATCGCTTGGCGGCAAAGTCTGGGTGGTGAAGGCGCAGATTCATGCAGGTGGCCGTGGCAAAGGCGGCGGCGTCAAGGTGGCGAAGTCGCTCGACGAGGTGCGCGATCTCGCCGGAAAGATTCTTGGAATGCAGCTCGTGACGCATCAGACCGGCGCGCAGGGACAGCAAGTGCGCCGGCTGCTGATCGAAGAAGGCGCGGACATCAAAAAGGAGCTCTACGTTGGCATGGTGGTCGACCGCGCCACGCAGCGCGTCGTGCTGATGGCCAGCTCCGAAGGTGGCATGGATATCGAGGAAGTCGCCGCGAAGACACCGGAGAAGATCCACAAGGTGTTCGTCGATCCGATGAAGGGACTCACCGACGCCGAAGCCGACGAGACATCGCGCAAGATCGGCATCCCGGACGCGAGCTTGCCGCAGGCGCGCAAGGTTCTTCAGGGACTCTACAGGGCGTTCGACGAGACCGACGCGTCGCTCGCCGAGATCAATCCGCTGATTCTCACCGGCGACGGCAGGGTGGTCGCGCTGGACGCCAAGCTCAATTTCGACAGCAACGGTCTGTTCCGTCATACCGACATTCTCGAGATGCGCGATCTCGACGAAGAAGATCCGGCGGAGATCGAGGCGTCGAAGTACGACCTGTCGTA
>DATFSE010000021.1:0-3837 GCA_035262745.1 Casimicrobiaceae bacterium
CACCGACCACGGCACCGCCACCGTCATGCTGCTCGCCGGCGGCGCGCTTAAAGGCGGCCGCGTAATCGCCGACTGGCCTGGGCTGAAGGCGGCGAACTTGTTGGAGAACCGCGACCTCAAGCCGACCATCGATGTGCGCGCGGTGCTCAAAGGATTGCTGAAGGATCATCTTCGGGCGGATGAGCGCGCGCTCGCAGCCGATGTGTTCCCCGGCAGCAACGATGTGAAGCCGATTGCAGGCTTGGTCATGTCGGCCTGACCGCATTGAGTTGTAACCGCTCTCCAAGGAGAGCGCGGAATGCTCAAGCGCAGCCGTGTTGCTCGCGTAGCGACGGACAGCGACTAACTTCGAGGGGGTGGTATGACAATTTTATCCCGATGCCAACTGACGATTCTCAACCGATGGGACCACCCGTGGGCATTTCGGGTATGTTCCTCGCGTCGCATTGAGAATCGACCTGGAGCAAACCGCACGCGGCCCCTCTGGGCGGAGTTCATTTTTGCCCTCGATACCTGGCTGCGAAGGCGGGAGGGCGTGTTCGAGTACAGCCACAAGCCAGACTGTATTCTTCGGGCCCAGCTCGGCCGACTGACCAGTGACGTGCTACTTTCCGATGGAACGTTCGGCCGGTCCGGTGACCGAGTGATCGACCTCCACTTCTGGAATGAGCAGATCCCCGTCAAGCCTGCCGCAGGCTATTCCCTGGCGTGGGGATGCAGCTTCAACCGCAGCGTCGCAAGGTCCCTTCGCGGACTAGCGCAATTTCTGATGAGCAGGCCGCAACTCTCGGACATAAACATCATTCGCGCGATTACAAATCTCGACTCGCTTCAGCGCATCGCCGCTCGCCATGGATTCGAGGTCATTCGCGACCCGGTTAAACTTTCACCTTGGCAACGCGTGCATCGGTTCGGCCAAAATATTCTCTTTGATCTGTTGACGCTTGCGTGTCATTCCGGCCGTGCTTGGCCGCGATAAATTTTCGCGAAGTCGACAGGTGATATATCTCGCTCGCAGAGTACTCGATTGCAAGTACATTGCCGCTACGAGGGGGCATAACCACCATGACGTTCATGGAGTCGCTTGACGCGTCGAGGATAGAGCTACAATGGCAGAGCCGATCAAGCCCTCTGCGCCTTCGGAGTCGAGATTGCGGACTGGAGATGAAGGTTCTGGACTGCTTCCGCGCCGCGTAATCTTCGGAAATCCCGAACGGTGCGTCGTGCGCATAAGTCCGGATGGCACGCGGATTGCCTTCCTTGCGCCGGTAGATGGCGTGCTCAATCTTTGGATTGCTCCCATCGACCAGATCGATAATGCGTGTCCCGTGACCGCGGTGACCGACCGTAATCTCGGCTTGATCGTATGGATGCACGACAATCGGCATATCGTATTCTTCCGCGAGCAGGCTGGCGACGAGAACTGGCGCGCCTGGCGAGTCGATCTTCGAACTGCCGAAATCAGGCCGCTGACTCCGGAACCCGGAGTGAGATGCTACGTTCAGCAGAGTTCGCGCCACTTTCCCAGCGAACTGCTTATCGCCCACAACGAGCGCGATAAGCGTTACTTCGACGTCTATCGTGTGGATGTTGCGACCGGGGAAAGCACTTTGCTCCAAGCCAACGAGGGTTTCACCTCGCACTTCACCGATCAGCAGTTCCGTGTGCGCTACGCTGTTCGTCATGGCGACAACGGCGATGTCGAGTACCTCCAACGCGGCACAGACGGTGGATGGGACCTCTTCACCAGAATCAGCGCGGATGATGCGGTGGCGACTCGCGCCATAGAATTCAGCGCCGACGGCCGCGAATTGTATTGGCTGGATAGCCGGGGTCGCGATACCGTCGCGGCGGTCGCGCATGACCTCGAAAGTGGCACGACGCGGATTCTCGCGGAAGACCCCCGAGCCGATTTCACCCATCTCTTACTCGATCCCATGACCGAGCGCCCGGTCGCGGCAGCACGTACATTCGAGCGTATCCGGTGGGAGGTGCTGGACCCGGACTACGAGCAAGATTTCAACTACCTCACGCGCCAATCATCGGGTGATCTCACGATCACCAGCATGTCGCAGGACCGGCGGCACTGGATCGTAGCCTATCTGCATGACGACGCACCTTTGGAATACTTCCATTACGATCGCAACGCGAGGCAGGCTCGGCGCCTGTTTTCGTCGATGCCCGCATTGGAAGGCGCGTCGCTTGTGATGATGGATCCCGTCATCGTTCGCGCTCGCGACGGACTCGAACTCGTCTGCTATCTGTCCCGTCCGCGCGACGCGCGGCCGGCGAAGAGGCTGCCGATGGTGCTGCTCGTGCATGGCGGGCCCTGGACACGAGATGTATGGGCGCTCTACCCCGATCACCAATGGCTCGCCAACCGGGGCTACGCGGTGCTGAGTGTGAACTATCGAGGTTCAACCGGGTTCGGGAAAGCCTTCGTCAACGCTGCCAACTTCGAGTGGGCAGGCAAGATGCACGACGATCTGATCGACGCCGTTGACTGGGCGATTGCTCAAGATATCGCCGATCCCGACCGCGTCGCGATCATGGGCGGCAGCTATGGCGGCTACGCGGCGTTGGTGGGTGTGACTTTCACGCCCGAGAAATTCGCCTGCGCGGTAGATATCGTAGGGATCTCTAACCTCGTGACCTTTCTTAACACGATCCCGGAGTATTGGATCACGTGGAAATCGATGTGGAAGGTCCGCGTGGGTGACTACACCTCCGAGGCGGGGCGGCGGTTCCTGCAGGAGCGTTCGCCCCTCAACCGCGCCGACCGCATCGTGCGGCCGCTATTGATCGGCCAGGGCGCGAACGACGTGCGCGTAAAAGCTTCGGAGTCCGAGCAGATCGTAGCCGCGATGCAGCAACACGGAATCCCTGTGATCTATGTCTACTATCCTGATGAAGGGCACGGCTTCGGCCGACCCGAGAATCGCCGCTCCTTTCACGCCGTTGTGGAGGCGTTCCTCGCAACGTATCTCGGCGGGCGCTGCGAGCCGGTTGGCGATGACTTCCAGAACTCCACGATCGAGTTTAAGGCCGGCCGCGAGCTGATCCCCGTTTAGGCGTCTACGGCTACGGCCTTACGAGTTTATGAACCCGATGCCGATGACGGAGTTTCACTCCGCAGTCGTGCACCACGGCCTGAGCGATCGTTCAATTTTGTCGGGCCGTGCGGCTGCGCAGCTTCAACTCGGCGATGACGCTTTCGAGCGTCCGACGCACGCGCTCCGCCGCCGACGCATCGATCGCAGCGGTATCGATGAAGAGGTCGAGCCCGGTATCGTGCTCGTTGATGACTGGCGCAGCTTTGCCCGCCGCGGCGATGCCGCCCTCCACCGCGTAGGGCACGACCGGATGGGGGATGCCCTTCAACGTAATCGGCTCCAGCGGGCGCGCACGCACCATGTCGCGCACGAGCATGAAGGTTTCGTAGCTCAGCACGATCCCGCCCGGCTCCGCAATCGACTGCAGGCGCGCGGCGAGATTGGCCTCGGCGCCGATGATCGTGTAATCCATCCGGTCGTCGCTGCCGAAATTGCCGACGTTGCAGAAGCCGGTGTTGATGCCCATGCGCACGCGGAACGGCTCCTCGATGCCGCGCTTGCGCCATTGCACGTTGAGTTCGGCGAGGCGGCGCTGCATATTCAACGCCATCGCCAGACACGCCTTTGCGTCGTTGACCACCCCGCGCGATTCGGGATCCCCGAAGAACACGAGGATCGCGTCGCCAATGAACTTGTTGACCGTGCCGCCGTGCGCCGCCGCGATCGACGACATTTCGGTCAGATATTCGTTGAGCAGCGCCGTGAGTTCTTCCGGCTGCATCCG
>DATFSE010000022.1:0-4507 GCA_035262745.1 Casimicrobiaceae bacterium
CGAAGTCCTTCTCGGTCTGGGCTTCGATGCGCCAGAAGTTCACCGGCCAGCCGACCGCGAAGAATTGCGCGGTCAAATGAACGTAGTCCTTCTTAACGATGCGATCCCAGGCCTCCGCCACGTCGTCGTGGTGGATCTTGATGCCGTATTTCTCGAGCGGCAACATGTAGGTGCGATAGTAGTCTTCGTAGATCCAGCGGTGCCATAGCTCCGCATAGGATTCCTTAGTCTTGTCGCGATTGGTGGTGCCATATTCGACGAACGTGCCGATCGCGGCGTCGACGATGGCGTGGTTCTGCCAGAACGCGTATTTGAGATCGCGCTCCAGAAGATCATGGTTCGACGGATCGTGGATCATCGCCATCAACAACGAGTGGCCGTTGCCGATGTGACGCGATTCATCGGACTGCACCGACAAGAACACCGTCGGCAGGGCGTAGTCGCCGTTGCGCGCCGCTTCCGAAGGCATCGCGACGAATAGCGTGTTCGTGAAGGCCGTCTCGGCCACGACCGTCAGGTAAATGTTCGCCGCCGTGATCGCGTCGCCCGTCAGGAAGCCCTCAGCAAACTGACGCCCGATGGTCGATGCGTAGCACTTGCCGAACGCGGCCTCCGTGATGTCGAAGCCGGCCGGGTCGATGTAATTCTCCATGTACCACTTCTTCAGATTCATCTGAATCGTCGAGTGACGGAGTTCGTCGACCATCTGCATCGTGAATCCGGTGCGCAGCTCCTCGCCGGGCGCCAGGCGTCCGACCATGGCCATCGACCGAGCAGCCGAGATTTCTGGGAACGGGATAATCGCGAGGAAGAGCTTCATCCACTCGATCCAGCGGGGCTCCACGTTGCGGAACATGTCGCCGCGCAACGCCGCGTCGAGCGCGCCGTAAACGCGGTTGTCCTTCTCCTCCTGCATCGGGAAATACGAACGCAGCACCTGCTTCATCGGATCGCGCGGCACCCGCGAGATCTTATAGTCGGTCGGGAAGGTCATCGCTTCCTGAACGTAGCTCGGCGTCCAGCCCAGATCGGCGACGCGATTGGCCGCTTCGCCGATGCTGATGCCTTTCTGCGAGGTAATCTTATTCAAAGTTAGACTTGCTGCCATTGAATAGTCCTCCTGTTTGTTCCTTCCTGCCGCGACGAATCGCTTCCGAGCGGTCGCGTATCCGATTTCGTGTGCACTCTCGCGCACACGAAACTGAGTCTTCCCCGCTCAATTCGCAGCCTTCATCCAGTCGCTCCTCGAACCTTGGGGCTTTATGAGCGGCCTTCCTTCTGCGATGAAGCGAGCGGCCAAAATCAACCCGCCCATCGCAAAGTCCTTCCCGTGCTTCGCCATCATCTCTTCCGCGACATGGGCGAGCCGCACGAACAATTCGTCCTTTGAGCGATCCTCCTCGCTCAGATTGGCGACCGCCGGATCCTCCGGCCTCTCGGTAGCGTTCATGAGAATTTGCGCGGATCGACCGAGGGTCCCTCCGCCTCCTCACTAAGTACCATCAGCGATCTGTTGAGCCACTCCCGCTCCGTGACGAGACGACCATGCTCCTCCTCGAGAAGCGCGATCCGCTTCTTGACTTCTTCCAGCCGTACGGCCGCGTCGCGATCGTTTGGGTCGCGCGCCACATCGCGCAACGCGCCGGCCTGCTCGATGTCGGCCCCGGCCCGGGCGCTGTCGAACCGCAACTGGCGCATGTTGTTGTCGATCATCGCAAGGATCAAACGTTGGCGGGCCTCGGCGCTCGCCTGCGACCGCCTGGACCCCTCCGACCGATCGTTGCGACCCTGCTCAGAATCAATCATGGAACGAGCACCGCGCGCCCGTTGATCCGGCCGTCATGCAGATCGTGCAGCGCGTCGTTGGCTTGGCTGAGTTTGTACTCCCGCGTATGCAGCGTCACCCGACCCCGGTCAGCAAGCGCCATCAGCTCGACAAGTTCGCCGTAGGTGCCGACCAGATTGCCCACGATCGTCTTCTCGCTGGTGATCATGTCGATGGTCGGAATGTCGATTTTTCCCCCGTAGCCTACCACATAGTAGAAGCCCTGGTTCCGCGTCATCGCGAGCCCTTTCGCGACCGCGTCGCCTTCGCCGACAAAGTCGATGACTGCCTCCGCGCCTTTTCCATGCGTGAGATGCAGCACTTTTTCGACCTCGCCACCGTCGGCTTTGACGGTGTGATGGGCGCCACATGCCTTGGCCAACTCCAGCGACTTGACGGAGCGATCGACCACCACGATCTCCGCCGCGCACAGCGCGGCCAGAACTTGAATACCAATGTGCCCGAGTCCGCCGGCACCTAAGACCACCGCATATTCTCCGGGGAGCAGATGGCGCGACGCCTTCTTGGCCGCGCGGTAGGCCGTGAGGCCGGCGTCCGTGTACGGCGCCACTTCCTTCGGCGCGAGCGACTTCGGCAACTTGATTACCGAGCGCTCGCCGGTCAGCAAATACTCCGCATAGCCGCCATTGGCGTTGATGCCGGGGAAACTGCTCTCCTCCGCATGCATGTCGTTGCCGCGTCTGCACGCAAGGCAATGGCCGCTTGTCACGAGGGGATGACAGATGACTGCGTCCCCAACCTTGACTCCCTGCACGTTCTTGCCGATCGCTTCGACCCAACCGGCGTTCTCATGCCCCATGATGTAGGGCAGATTGACGTCGACCTTGCTGCGCCAGATGCCCTCGACGATATGCAGATCCGTCCGGCAGACCCCAGCGCCACCGATGCGAACAATCACCTCAGAGGGGCGGTTAATCGTCGGGTCTGCGACATCCTCGTATTTGACAAACTCCTTCGCCGTCAGCTTTTCGTCGAACGCGTGCAAAACAGCCGCTTTCATTTCCTACCCCTAGACTGTGTCACCTTCACCGGAGTCAGCTTCACCAACGATTAGTTGCCCGCATCGCATTTGACAATCGCGGTCAGCCTTTCGCCGAACGCGTGCATTAGCTGCCCGCAGCGCAATCCAACCTCCTTTGCAACGACCGTGCCACCCCGTTATCTATTTGAGACAACGTCGGTTTCGACCAACCGCGGGCTCGCCGTTTCGCTCCGAATCGGATCAGTCACGGAGCACACATTGCTCCGTTTCGGAACAGATGCGCGCCGAAGACGCATTGATTTCGGCTTTGCTTCAGGTAGTCTCACTGCAATTGCGGCGCGCGAGATCAATGAGCGCATGGATCTCCCTGACGAGCCGCTTGCCACGTGGAGGCCCTATGGTCGGTGCTCCTGCGGAGCGAAGCGCGTTGGCCCGCGGTGCTTTGCGACGCGACGGTGTCGTGCCGGCCGGCGTGTTGCCGGTTGACATTTACGACAGCTGGCTGCGATGCGTGGCGCTCGGCCTCGATTGCGACCGGCCGCCGAACGTAGAATACGTCGGCGGCGGAGAACTGCGGGCCGAGCGGGAACGCCGGACCTTTGTGCGCGGCTTGGCGTTGGCCGAGATGCAGGTGCTGCATCAGCAGATCGCCGGCACGAATTTTCTCATCGCCTTTGCGACACCTGAGGGCCTGTTGCTCGACATTGTCGCCGATGAGAGCTTCAAGGACGGTCCCGATGGCAAGGCGATCCGACCCGGCGTTTGGTGGGACGAACGTCGCGGCGGTACGAACGGCATCGGCATTGCGGCGTTCCTTAAGCGGCCCGCGGTCGTACACGGCGACGACCACTTCTACTCGTGTTTTCGATCATTGACGTGTTGCGCCGCGCCGGTGTTCGATCCGGACGGATCTTTGGCCGGCGTGATCGACGCCTCCTCCGACTGCGTATCTCGGCAGAGTCATACCCGGGTGCTGGTCGAAATGTCGGCCACCCAGATCGAGAACGGCCTCTTTCGCGAGCGGCACCGGCGAGATATCGTCGTCGCCTTCCACAATCGCAGCGAGTTCTTGCACACGCTTAGCGTCGGATTGTTGGCTCTCGACGAGAGCGGCTCCATTTTGGCTGCCAACCAGGCGGCGCGCGCGAGCCTGCACGGTTTGCCCTTGTCGCCGGGGCAACCGTTCAGCGAGGTCTTCCGAACGCGCATCTCGGACTTCATCGGCGAAAGCCGGCGCTCAGAGCGCCAGCGCCTTCAGGATGTTGTGGGCAGCACCTATCTCGCGCGCGTCGAGTCGCCGCAGTTTTCGCCGATGCAGCGAGCCGTGTCGACGCCAATGCCGCCCGCCCAACGGGCGCACCCGACCGAGTTCGTCGCCATCGATCCGACGGTCGCGGCCATCGTTCGCCAGACGGAGGCGGCCGCCCGCCGCAAAATGCCGATTTTGATCCGGGGCGAGACCGGAACCGGAAAGGAGCAATTGGCCCGCCACGCCCATCGCGCAAGCGGCCGGACTGGCACTTTCGTCGCGATCAACTGCGCCGCGCTGCCCGAAAGCCTGGTCGAGTCCGAGCTCTTCGGCTACAGCGAGGGCGCTTTCACTGGCGCGCGCAAGGGCGGCGCAGTCGGGCTCTTCCGGCAGGCGGACGGCGGCACGTTGTTCCTCGACGAGATCGGGG
>DATFSE010000023.1:0-136436 GCA_035262745.1 Casimicrobiaceae bacterium
GGAGATGGTGATGCCTGGGGACAACATCCAGATGACGGTGAGTTTGATTGCGCCGATTGCGATGGAGGAGGGGCTGCGCTTTGCCATCCGCGAAGGTGGGCGCACGGTAGGGGCCGGCGTGGTGGCCAAAATCATCGAATAACGAACGAAAAAGCGAGCGCTCAAGCGAACGATTAAGCAAAGGTGCAATCATGCAGAATCAGAAAATACGCATTCGACTGAAAGCGTTCGATTACAAGCTGATCGACCAGTCGGCACAGGAGATCGTCGAGACGGCGAAGCGCTCGGGCGCGGTCGTCCGCGGCCCGGTGCCGCTGCCGACGCGGATCGAGCGCTTCGACATACTGCGTTCGCCGCACGTGAACAAGACTTCCCGCGACCAGCTCGAGATCCGCACTCACCTGCGTCTGATGGACATCATCGATCCGACAGACAAGACCGTCGATCAGTTGATGAAGCTCGACCTGCCGGCAGGCGTGGATGTGGAGATCAAGCTGCAGTAGCGGCAAGGCATCAAGCAAGTCGCCGGTCAATCGCAATCGGCGGCCGAATTAGAGGACAACGACAATGACTGAGACCATAGGATTGGTAGGCCGAAAGATCGGGATGACCCGGATCTTCACCGACGACGGCGCGGCCGTGCCGGTGACGGTGCTCGACGTTGGTAACAACCGCGTCACCCAGATCAAGACGCCGGAAGTGGACGGCTACGCAGCGGTGCAGGTGACTTACGGCAAGCGACGCGCGAGTCGGGTGAACAAGGCGCAAGCGGGGCATCTGTCCAAGGCAGGAGTCGAGGCAGGCCAAGTGCTGCGCGAGTTCCGCGTCGCCCCGGAATCGCTGGCGAGCTTCAAGGTCGGCGAACCTGTAAGCGTCGAGACCTTCGCGGTTGGACAGTTCGTCGACGTCTCGGGTACGACCAAGGGCCGCGGCTTCGCCGGCGTAATCCGCCGCCACCACTTCAGCTCGAATCGCGCTTCGCACGGTAACTCGCTGTCCCACAACACGCCCGGATCGATTTCCATGGCACAGGACCCCGGTCGCGTCTTTCCCGGCAAGCGCATGGCCGGCCAGCACGGCAATGCCAAGCGCACTGCTCAGACTTTGAAGGTGGTGCGCGTCGATGCGCAGCGCGGTTTGCTGCTGGTGAAGGGCGCCGTTCCCGGCGCCGATGGCGGTCACATCGTGGTCAAGTCGGCGGTGAAGGCTCCTGCCGGGAAGGGGGCCTGACATGGATCTGAAGCTCATCGACGATAGCGGCAAGCAGGCGGCGAAACTGGCGGCGGCCGACGCTCTCTTCGGCTGCGAGTACAACGAGGCGCTGATTCACCAGGTCGTGACCGCATACCAAGCCAACGCGCGCAGCGGCACGCGCGCACAGAAAGGGCGTGGCCAGATCAACAAGTCGCACAAGAAGCCGTGGGCACAAAAGGGCACCGGCCGAGCGCGCGCCGGCCAAGCCAACAGCCCACTATGGCGCGGCGGCGGCAAGATCTTTCCCAGTTCGCCCGAGGAGAACTTTTCACACAAGGTGAATCGAAAGATGTTTCGCGCCGGGATGGCTTCCATCTTGTCGCAGCTGGTGCGCGAAGATCGGCTTTCGGTGGTGGAACAGATCGCTGTCGATGCACCAAAGACCAAGCTCTTCCGCGGCAAGCTCAAGTCGCTCGGTCTCAAAGGCAGCGTGCTGGTCGTCACCGACACGATAGACAACAACGTGTTCCTGTCCTCGCGCAACTTGTCCGACGTTCTGATACTCGAGGCGAAAAGGGTCGATCCGGTTAGCCTCGTGCGCTTCGATCACGTGCTGCTCACCAAGGCCGCGGTCGCACAGTTCGAGGAGATGCTGGCATGAGCCCGTTGCGCAGAACGAAAAAGGCGGAGGCGGCCGAGGTCGAAGCCAAGACCGCGCCCGCTCCGCGATTCAATGCGGAGAGGCTGATGACGCTGCTCCTGGCCCCGATCGTGTCGGAAAAAGCGACTCAGCTTGCCGACAAGCACAATCAGGTGATCTTCCGCGTCCGTCCCGATGCCACCAAAGGAGAGATCAAGGCGGCGGTGGAGCTCATGTGGAAGGACAAGAAGGTCGAAGTCGACAGCGTGCAAATCGTCAACGTGCGAGGCAAGCAGAAGCGCTTCGGCGTATACACGGGACGTCGCCGCAGCTGGAAGAAGGCGTACGTGTGTCTGAAAAAGGGCCAGGAAATCACCTTCGCCCAGGAGGCTTAAGAAACCATGCCACTCGTCAAAGTCAAGCCTACTTCTCCGGGTCGCCGGGGTCTGGTCAAGGTCGTCAATCCGGAGCTGCACAAGGGCCGTCCGGTCGAGGCGCTCACCGAATCGAAAAAGCGCGGCTCTGGGCGCAACAACAGCGGACACATCACCACCCGCCACAAAGGCGGGGGTCACAAGCACCACTATCGCGTCGTCGATTTCCGCCGCAACAAGGACGGCATCGCGGCGAAGGTCGAGCGGCTGGAGTACGACCCTAATCGCAGCGCGCATCTCGCGCTGCTGCTGTATGCCGACGGCGAGCGACGCTACATCGTCGCGCCGCGCGGCGTGTCGGCCGGCGCCCAGCTCATGAGCGGCGCCGAGGCACCGATCAAGGCCGGCAACTGCCTTCCGCTTCGCAGCATCCCGGTCGGCACCACGGTGCACTGCGTCGAGATGCTGCCGGGAAAGGGCGCGCAGATCGCCCGCTCGGCCGGCGCTTCCGTGCAGCTACTCGCGCGTGAGGGCGCCTATGCCCAGCTGCGCATGCACTCGGGCGAGATCCGTAAGGTGCACGTCGACTGTCGTGCGACCATCGGCGCAGTCGGCAACGAGGAGCATAACCTGCGCGCGATCGGAAAAGCAGGCGCCAAGCGTTGGCGCGGAATCCGGCCAACGGTTCGTGGCGAGGTGATGAATCCGGTCGACCATCCGCACGGGGGCCGCACACGCGGCAACCGCCACCCCGTCTCCCCGTGGGGCACGCCGACCAAGGGCTACCAGACGCGGCGCAACAAGCGCACTGACTTCATGATCGTGCGCCGTCGCCACGCGGCCAAAAAGGGATAACGCATGCCACGCTCGATCAAAAAGGGACCCTTCGTCGATCACCACCTGCAGTCGAAGGTGGAGGCCGCGCGCGCCACTTCCGACAAGCGGCCGATCAAGACCTGGTCGCGTCGCTCGACCATCACGCCCGATTTCGTGGGACTGACGATCGCGGTTCACAACGGCAAGCAGCATATTCCGGTGTACATCTCGGAGAACATGGTCGGGCACAAGCTCGGCGAATTCGCGCTGACTCGCACCTTTAAGGCGCACTCCGCGGACAAGAAAGTGGTGGCGCCGACGACGCCTCCTCCGAGAGGTAAGGGAGCATAGACATGCAAACCACTGCGACTCTCCGCGGCGTGCGGCTCTCGGCCCAGAAAGGGCGTCTGGTTGCCGACCAGATCCGCGGTCTTGCCGTCGACAAAGCGCTCAATCTGCTTAGCTTCAGCCCGAAAAAGGGCGCCAAGATCATCAAGCGAGTGCTCGAGTCGGCGATCGCCAACGCCGAGCACAACGAAGGCGCCGACATCGACGAGCTCAAGATCACGACCATCTACGTCGACAAGGCAGCCAACCTGCGTCGTTTCACCGCGCGTGCCAAGGGACGCGGCAACGTGATCCTCAAACAGAGCTGCCACATTCGCGTCACCGTCGGCGACGGCAAATAGGAATTCACATGGGACAGAAAATCAATCCGACCGGCTTCCGCCTTTCAGTCAATCGCGACTGGGCATCCAAGTGGTACGCCAACACCAGGCACTTCGCGACCACGCTCAACGAAGACGTCAAGGTCCGCGACTACCTGCGCAAGAAGCTCGCTCACGCGTCGGTCGGCAAGATCACGATCGAGCGTCCGGCGAAGAACGCGCGCATCACTATCCACAGTGCGCGTCCCGGAGTGGTCATCGGCAAAAAGGGCGAGGACATCGAGACCTTGCGGGCTGACCTGCGCAAGATGATGGGCACCGACGTGGGCTTGAACATCGAGGAGATCAGGAAGCCCGAGATCGACGCTCAGCTGGTGGCCGACTCGATCGCCCAGCAGCTCGAAAAGCGGATCATGTTCCGGCGGGCGATGAAGCGCGCGATGCAGAACGCCATGCGGCTGGGCGCCCAGGGCATCAAGATCATGAGCTCGGGGCGGCTGAACGGCATCGAAATCGCCCGTACCGAGTGGTATCGCGAAGGACGGGTGCCGCTGCACACGCTGCGCGCGGACATCGACTACGGCTTCGCCGAAGCGAAGACCACGTACGGTGTCATTGGCATCAAGGTGTGGGTGTTCAAAGGCGAGGTGATGCCGCACAACGCTGAGCCGCAGGCCGCGCCGGTGCCGGAACCCGAGGCGCCGAAGCGAGTGCGCAGGACCGCAGGAGCGAAAAATGCTGCAGCCAGCTAAAAGGAAGTATCGCAAGGAGCAGAAAGGTCGCAACAAGGGCGTCGCGACCGTCGGCGCCAAGGTGAGCTTCGGCGAGTACGGTCTCAAGGCGACCGGGCGCGGCCGCCTGACCGCACGCCAGATCGAGGCGGCGCGGCGCGCGATGACGCGCCACATCAAGCGCGGCGGCCGCATCTGGATCCGCATCTTTCCCGACAAGCCCGTGTCGCAGAAGCCGGCCGAGGTGCGCATGGGTAACGGCAAGGGGAATCCTGAGTACTACGTTGCGGAGATCGTGCCGGGCAAAGTGCTCTACGAAATGGACGGCGTCGACGAGGCGATCGCCCGCGAAGCATTCGCTCTCGCCGCGGCCAAGCTTCCTATCCGGACCACTTTCGTCCATCGGCTGCTGGGTTAGGAATCAAGCCATGAAGACCACCGAACGCAGGAAGGACTTGAAAGAAAAGTCGCCCGAGGAACTCAAAACCGAACTGCAGGCGTTGCTGAAGGAACAGTTCGGTCTGCGCATGCAGAAGGCGACGCAGCAGCTCACCAACAACGCCAAGATACCGGCGGTTCGCCGCGACATCGCGCGAGTGAAGACGCTGCTCAATCAGAAAGCGAGACAGGCATGAGCCAGGCAACAACCCAGGCCCCCGAGGCAGCGGTCGCACCCGCTAAGGGCAGCCTCATCCAGACTCAGATCGGACGCGTGGTCAGCGACAAAATGAACAAGACCGTGACCGTGCTGGTCGAGCGCCGCGTCAAGCATCCGCTCTATGGCAAGGTCGTAACCCGCTCGCGCAAGTACCACGCTCATGACGAGAACAACGAGTACAAGGAAGGCGATCTGGTCGAGATCGAGGCATGCCGGAAGCTCGCCAAGACCAAGGCATGGCGGGTCAAGCGATTGATTGAAAAGGCGAGGATTGTTTGACGGAAAGCGTTGATTCGGCTCGGGGACTTGCCCAGGAGCAAAAATCCTGCCATACTTATAGCTTCGCCTTTCGCCGGCGTCCGGGGCCGAAGCAAGTGCTTATCCGGCGACGGGCTCACCCGAACGGGGTCCAAGACTGACCGCCGCGGCGACTGGATGCTCGCAGCGGTTCAAGTTGGAGAATTGGCAATGATCCAGATGCAAACGATGTTGGAGGTCGCCGACAACACCGGCGCCCGCCAGGTGATGTGCATCAAGGTGCTTGGGGGATCCAAGCGCCGGTATGCGCAGATCGGCGATGTGATCAAGGTAAGCGTCAAAGACGCCGCTCCGCGCGGCCGCGTAAAAAAGGGTGAGATCTACAGCGCAGTGGTGGTGCGCACACGCCACGGTGTTCGGCGCGATGACGGCGCTCGGGTGAAGTTCGACACCAATGCCGCCGTGCTGCTAACGCCGAAGCTCGAGCCCATCGGCACGCGCATCTTCGGGCCGGTCACGCGCGAGCTGCGCACCGAGCGGTTCATGAAGATCGTGTCGCTTGCCCCGGAGGTGCTCTGAGCATGCGCAAGATCAAGAAGGGCGATAACGTGGTCGTGATCGCGGGTCGCGACAAGGGGAAGCGCGGCGACGTCAAGGCGACGGTTGGTGATGAGCATGTGCTCGTGGCCGGGATCAATCAGGTCAAGAAGCACACGCGGCCGAATCCGATGCAAAACCAACCGGGCGGCATCGTGACCAAGGAAATGCCTATTCACATCTCCAACGTGGCGATCTGGAACCCGATCACCAAGAAGGCGGATCGCATCGGCTTTCGCACGCTACAGGACGGTCGCAAGGTACGAATCTACAAGTCCAACGGCGAGATGATCGGAGTCTGATCATGGCGCGATTGAAGGAGATCTACAAAAAGGAAATCGCGCCTGCGCTCACCACGCAGTTCGGCTACACCTCGCCCATGCAGGTGCCGCGGGTCACCAAGATCGTTCTCAACATGGGGGTCGGTGAAGCCGTCGCCGACAAGAAGATTCTGGAGAACGCAGTCGGCGATATGCAGAAGATCTCCGGGCAGAAGCCGGTGATCACCAAGGCCAAGAAGTCGATCGCGGTGTGGAAGATCCGCACCGGATACCCGATCGGCTGCATGGTGACGCTGCGTCAGGACCGCATGTACGAGTTCCTCGATCGTCTGGTATCGATTGCGCTTCCGCGGGTGCGCGACTTCCGGGGCGTCTCGTCGCGATCCTTCGATGGGCGCGGTAACTACAGCCTGGGCGTCAAGGAACAGATCATCTTTCCGGAGATTGAGTACGACAAGATTGACGCGATCCGAGGCATGAACATCACCATCGCGACGACGGCGAAAACCGATGCCGAGGCGAAAGCTCTGCTCGCCGGGTTCCGGTTCCCGTTCAAGAACTGAAGGACACCACACATGGCCAAGACGGCTGTCATCAATCGGGACCAGAAGCGGCGCCTGATCGTCAAGAAATACGCCAAAAGGCGCGCCGAACTGCTGGCGATGATCGCGAATCCCAAATTTTCCGACGAGGATCGCCGGGCGGCGCGACGCAAGCTCGAGGGGCTGCCGCGCGACTCGAGTCCGACGCGTCTGCGCAACCGCTGCAAGCTGACCGGACGCCCACGCGGCGTCTTTCGCAAATTCGGCCTGGGACGCAACAAGCTGCGCGAGATCGCGATGCGCGGCGAGATTCCCGGCGTAGTGAAGGCAAGCTGGTGAGGTGAGCGATGAGCATGACTGATCCGATCGCCGACATGCTGACGCGCATCCGCAATGCGCAGATGGCGGAGAAGGCAACGGTGCAGATGCCGACGTCCAAGGTGAAGGCCGCAATCGCCAAGGTGCTCAAGGACGAAGGTTACATCGAGGGCTTCGTCGTGATCGGCGAGGGCGTGAAACCGATGCTGGAGATCGCGCTCAAGTATTACGCCGGGCGGCCGGTGATCGAGAAGATTGAGCGGGTATCCAAGCCCGGCCTGCGCATCTACAAAGGCAAGGACGCGATTCCGCGAGTGATGAACGGCCTGGGCATCGCAATCGTCTCGACTTCGCGCGGCGTGATGACTGACCGCAAGGCACGCGCCACCGGTGTCGGCGGCGAAGTGCTTTGCATCGTGGCTTGACGGAGACACAAGATGTCGCGCATCGGCAACAGTCCCATCAAGCTGCCTCCCAAGGTGGAGGTGAGCATTGGCGCGGACGAAATCTCGGTCAAGGGTCCGCTTGGTACGCTGTCACGCCGGTTAGGCAACTTTGTCAGCGTCGAAAAGAGCGGCGACACCCTGGTGTTCAAATCAGCGAATGCAGAAGCGAGCGCTGAGCACGGAACATTGCGCGCACTGGTCGCGGGTATGGTGAAGGGCGTCACCGACGGGTATGAAAAACGGCTCGCCTTGGTTGGCGTCGGATTCAGGGCACAGGCCGCCGGCGACAAGCTCAATCTGTCACTGGGCTTTTCGCATCCGGTGGTGCATCGCATGCCCAAGGGGGTCAAGGTCGAGACGCCCCAGCAGACCGAAATCGTGGTCAAAGGCATCGACAAGCAGCAGGTGGGTCAGGTGGCGGCGGAGATCCGCGCCTACCGCCCGCCCGAGCCTTATAAGGGGAAGGGTGTCCGTTACGCCGATGAGCGCGTGTCCCTCAAAGAGACCAAGAAGAAATAGACGCGCGGCGACATACGCGATGGAGATTTAGGCATGAACAAAAAGCAAGCTCGCATCCGACGCGCCGGTCAGACCCGCGCGCGCATCGCCGAGCAAAGGGCGAACCGCCTGGTCGTGTCCCGGTCGAACTGCCACATTTATGCGCAGATCATCGCGCCAGCCGGTGACAAGGTATTGGCCAGTGCTTCGACGCTCGAGGCCGACGTGAAAAAGGATCTCAAGAACGGCGGCAACAAGACGGGCGCAGCGGTCGTCGGAAAGCGCATCGCCGAAAAGGCCAAGGCGCTCGGCATCGAAGCCGTCGCTTTCGATCGCTCCGGTTACAGGTACCACGGACGGGTAAAAGCATTGGCCGACGCCGCCCGTGAAGGCGGCTTGAAGTTCTAGGGAAAGACCGGATATGGCAAAGCCAATGGGCAGGCAGCAGCAGGCCAGACAACAGCAGCAGGACGATCGCGGCGACGGCTTGCGCGAGAAGATGATCAGCATCAACCGCGTCACCAAGGTGGTGAAGGGTGGCCGCATCCTGGCGTTCGCGGCGTTGACCGTTGTGGGCGACGGCGACGGCCGCGTCGGGATGGGCAAGGGCAAGGCGAAGGAAGTGCCGGTGGCGGTGCAAAAGGCAATGGAAGAAGCGCGCCGCCGAATGATCAAGGTGCGTCTGAAAAGCGGCTCTCTGCATCATGCCGTCGTCGGCCGTCACGGCGCGACCAAGGTTTTCATGCAGCCCGCGTCCGAAGGGACCGGCATTATCGCCGGCGGCCCGATGCGCGCGGTATGCGAAGTGGTCGGCGTCACCAACATCCTTGCCAAGTGCCACGGATCGACCAACCCCTACAACATCGTGCGCGCAACGTTGAATGCCTTACAAGCCTCCAATGCGCCCGCTGACGTCGCGGCGAAGCGGGGCTTGACGGTCGAGCAGTTGATGGGGGCGTGAAAATGAGCGGCGGAAAGAAACTGCGCGTAACTCTCGTCCGCGGCGTGACCGGCAAGAAGCCGGCACACCGGGACACGGTGCGTGGCTTGGGCCTGAAATGGCGCAACGACACGGTCGAGCTTCCCGACACTCCGCAAATCCGCGGCATGATCGGGAAGATCAGTTACATGCTCAAGGTAAGCGAACCGCAGGGCTAGACAACCATGCGAATGAACACGATCAAGCCCGCAGCGGGCAGCAAGAGACCGAGACGCCGCGTCGGACGAGGCTCGAGCTCAGGCCTGGGCAAGACCGGCGGACGCGGCAGCAAGGGACAGAAGTCACGCTCAGGCGGATTTCACAAGGTCGGCTTCGAAGGCGGCCAGATGCCGCTGCAGCGACGGCTGCCCAAGCGTGGCTTTATTTCGCGCTCGCGCGAGGACACGGCGGAAGTGCGGCTCTCAGAGCTCGCGAAGCTGCCGGTCGCGGAGATCGATCTGCTGGTGCTCAAGGCGGCAGGGATCGTGCCGGCGCTGGCCAAGGCGGCCAAGGTGATCAAGACCGGGACGCTGGACAAGGCGGTCAAATTGACCGGCGTGGCAGCAACCAAGGGCGCGCGGGCGGTGATTGAAGCAGCGGGTGGCAGCATCGCGTGAGGCGGAGCAAGGCTTGGCAACTTTCAACCCAGCACTGAAGAGTGGCAGCAAGTACGCAGACCTGAAGAAGCGTCTGCTGTTCCTGCTCGGGGCCATGGTGGTCTACCGCGTCGGGACGCACATCCCCGTGCCCGGGATTAACTCGTCCGTACTCGACGAGCTGTTCCGCCAGCAGCAGGGCGGTATCCTCGGTCTGTTCAACGTCTTCTCGGGTGGCGCACTGTCGCGCTTCTCCATCTTTGCGCTGGGCATCATGCCCTACATCTCGGCGTCGATCATCATGCAGCTCTGCACGGTGGTGGTGCCGACGCTCGAGGCGCTGAAAAAGGAAGGTGAAGCGGGCCGGCGCAAGATCACTCAGTACACGCGCTACGCGACGCTGGGCCTGGCTTTCTTCCAAGGCCTGGGCATTTCGATCGCACTCGAAGCGCAACCCGGTCTGGTGATCGATCCCGGCTTCGCTTTTCGCTTCACTTCCGCGGTGACGCTGGTCACCGGCACGATGTTCCTGATGTGGCTGGGCGAGCAGATTACCGAGCGGGGCCTGGGCAACGGCATTTCGCTGATCATTTTCGCCGGCATCGCAGCGGGCCTGCCGCGCGCGATCGGGCAAACCCTGGAGCAGGTCAACACCGGCGCCTACACCATACCGCTGGTGCTGGGCATTGCCGCGCTGGTGATCGTGGTGACGGGTTTCGTGGTGTTCATGGAGCGCGCGCTGCGCAAGATCCAGGTGAACTACGCCAAGCGCCAGGTGGGCAACAAGGTCTACGCCGGCCAGCAGTCGTTCCTGCCGCTCAAGATCAACATGTCGGGCGTGATCCCGCCCATCTTCGCTTCTTCGATCATTCTGTTTCCCGCGACGCTGGTGCAGTGGTTTGGCACGGGCGACAGCACCGTCTCGTTCTGGCTGCGCGACCTGGCGGCGACGCTGGGACCGGGCCAGCCTGTACATGAAATCCTTTACGCCGCTGCGATCATTTTCTTCTGCTTTTTCTACACTGCGTTGCAGTACAACCCGAAGGACACGGCAGAGAACCTGAAGAAGAGCGGAGCGTTCATCCCGGGTTATCGTCCGGGGGACCAGACCGCCAGGTACATCGAGAAGATCACCTTGCGCCTGACGCTGATCGGGTCGATCTACCTGGTCGTGGTGTGCTTCATCCCGAACTTCCTGATCGCATGGAAGAACGTGCCTTTCTATTTCGGCGGCACTTCGCTGCTGATCATCGTGGTCGTCACGATGGACTTCATGACCCAGGTGCAGGCGTACATGATGTCGCAGCAGTACGAGAGCCTGCTCAAGAAGGCCAATTTCAAGGGCGGGCTGCCGACGCGCTAATGGCGAAGGAAGAAACGATACAGATGCAGGGAGAGATCCTGGAGACGTTGCCGAACGCGACGTTCAGGGTAAAGCTGGAAAACGGACACGTGGTACTCGGGCACATCTCAGGGAAGATGCGGATGCATTACATCAAGATCCTGCCCGGAGACAAGGTCACAGTGGACCTGACGCCTTACGACCTTTCGCGGGCACGCATCATTTTCCGGGCGAAGTAGGGCGATAACGGGAAGATTCAGAGGAACGGAAATGAAAGTCATGGCTTCGGTGAAAAAGATCTGCCGCAACTGCAAAGTCGTGCGACGCAATGGCGTCGTGCGCGTGATCTGCACGAATCCGCGGCACAAGCAGCGGCAGGGCTGAGCTACTCCAACTCTAGGACTGAGACATGGCACGTATTGCAGGCGTCAACATTCCGAATCATCAGCACGCTGAGATCGCGCTGACGGCGGTTTACGGCATCGGCCGCTCGCGCGCCCGGTTGATTTGCGAAGCGGCGGGAGTCAACCGCTCGGCGAAGATCAAGGACCTCTCCGATGCGCAGATGGACAAGCTGCGCGAGTTGGTCGGTCGCTACACCGTCGAGGGCGATCTCCGGCGCGAGGTGACGATGAGTATCAAACGGCTGATGGATCTCGGCTGTTATCGCGGCGTGCGCCACCGCAAGGGTCTGCCGGTGCGCGGCCAGCGCACGCGAACCAACGCCCGCACGCGCAAGGGCCCGCGCAAGGCGAAGCAGATCGCGCTCAACAGACCGTCACTGGCCAAGACCTGATAGGAACAATCGATGGCACAGCAACCCTCGCAGAAGCCCGCTCCGACCGCGCGTACCCGCAAAAAGGTCAAGAAGAGCGTGTCCGAAGGCATCGCGCACATCCACGCGTCCTTCAACAACACGATCATCACCATTACCGACCGGCAGGGCAACGCGCTTGCCTGGGCGACCTCGGGCGGCGCCGGCTTCAAGGGCTCGCGCAAGTCAACGCCGTTCGCGGCGCAGGTCGCTGCCGAGTCTGCGGGCAGGGCTGCGCAGGAATGCGGCGTGAAGAACCTTGAGGTGCGCATCAAGGGTCCCGGCCCCGGCCGCGAATCGGCGGTCCGCGCGCTGAACGCGCTCGGGCTCAAGATCAGCAGCATCGCCGACGTGACCCCGGTGCCGCACAACGGATGCCGTCCGCCGAAGCGTCGCCGCATCTAGCGACGGTGCCATCACTGGCCTAACTAAGGGAAGAACGTGGCTCGATACATCGGACCCAAATGCAAACTGGCGCGGCGCGAAGGCACCGACCTGTTCCTAAAGAGCGCGCGCCGTTCGCTCGACTCGAAGTGCAAGCTGGACTCCAAGCCTGGCCAGCACGGCGTGCGCTCGGGCATGCGCCAGTCCGGCTACGGCAACCAGTTGCGGGAGAAACAGAAGCTGCGCCGGACTTACGGGATCCTCGAGCGGCAGTTTCGCCGCTATTTTGCGATGGCGGCGCAGGGCAAGGGATCGACCGGAGAGAATCTGCTGCGACTGCTCGAATCGCGCCTCGACAACGTCGTCTATCGCATGGGCTTTGGCTCAACGCGCGCCGAAGCACGCCAACTGGTCACGCACCGCGCGGTGACGGTAAACGGCAAGGTACATAACGTACCCTCGGCGCTGGTAAGGGCAGGCGATTTGATCGCCGTAAAGGAAGGCGCCAAGACCCAGTTGCGAATCGTCGACGCGTTGCAACTCGCCGAGAAGATCGGCTTCCCCTCGTGGGTCGAGGTCGACGTGAAGAAAATGGCCGGAACGTTCAAGGGAGCACCGGATCGCTCCGAGTTCGGTCAGGACATCAACGAGAGCTTGGTCGTCGAGCTCTATTCGAAGTGATCGACGTATTAAACCACCAGGCCAGCATCCCGCCAGAGAATTGTCTTGAGGACTTAGCATGCAGAGTAACGCTTTTCTAAAACCGCGCATCATCGACGTTCAGAGCACTTCACCTTTTCATGCCAAGGTGGTGATGGAGCCGTTCGAGCGCGGCTACGGCCACACCCTGGGCAATGCGCTGCGACGCGTGCTGCTCTCGTCGATGCCGGGTTACGCTCCGACCGAGGTCAAGATCACCGGCGTGCTGCACGAGTACTCGGCGCTTGATGGCGTTCAGGAAGACGTGGTCGACGTGCTGCTCAATTTGAAGGGCGTCGTGCTTAAGCTTCACAACCGCGATCATGTCACGCTCAAGCTTGCCAAGAGCGGAGAGGGTCCGGTGACCGCAGCCGACATCGAAGGGCACCAGGACGTCGAGATCATCAATCCCGAGCACGTGATTGCGCATCTCACGTCTGGTGGCAAGATTGAAATGGAGATCAAGGTCGAGAAGGGGCGCGGCTACCAGCCGGCGACGGTGCGGGTGAAGCCCGAAGGCGGACGCAGCATCGGCAACATCCTGCTCGATGCGTCTTTCTCGCCGGTGCGCCGCGTGAGCTATTCGGTCGAGAGTGCGCGCGTCGAGCAGCGCACCGACCTCGACAAGCTGGTGATGGACATCGAGACCAATGGCGTGATCGAGCCTGAGCAGGCGATCCGCTACGCGGCCAGTATCCTCGTCGAGCAGCTCGGCGTATTCGCCGACCTCAAAGGAACGGAAGCGCCGATCGAGCAGCGCACGATGCCCCAGGTCGATCCGATCCTGCTGCGTCCGGTCGACGATCTGGAGCTCACGGTGCGCTCGGCAAACTGCCTCAAGGCCGAGAACATCTATTACATCGGCGATCTCATCCAGCGCACGGAGACCGAGCTTTTGAAAACGCCCAACCTCGGCCGCAAGTCGCTCAATGAGATCAAGGAAGTCCTTGCTTCGCGCGGCCTCTCGCTGGGCATGAAGCTCGAGAACTGGCCGCCCGCCAATCTGGATCGGCCGTAACAGCGCTTGAGGGAATTAAAATGCGCCACCGCCACGGACTTCGCAAGCTAAATCGCACCAGCAGCCATCGGCTGGCGATGTTGCGCAACATGACCAATGCGCTGCTCACGCACGAGGCGATCAGGACGACCTTGCCTAAAGCGAAGGAGTTGCGCCGCGTGGCCGAGCCGCTGATCACGCTGGGCAAGACGCCAACGCTCGCCAACCGACGCCTCGCACTGTCCCGCCTGCGCGACAAAAGCGTCGTGTATAAGCTCTTCAACGAGCTGGGTCCCCGCTATGCCAAACGCCCGGGCGGCTATCTGCGCATCCTGAAATTCGGATTCAGGGTGGGAGACAACGCGCCGATGGCCCTGGTTGAGCTGGTTGATCGGCCCGCAACAACCGCCGATAGCGAGACGCAGGCCGAGACCAAGAAGGCGGCCTGAGGACGGAACCAGCTGGACGACAGAGCCGGGCGAGGCGCCCGGCTTTTGTTTTTGTGAAATCGTCTGCAGTCGACGGTTCTACGTGCACCACCCCTAAGCGCCGAGAGGGCATCGAGTAACATGGCAGCCATGGGAGAAGTCACTCTGGTTACCGGGGGAGCAGGATACGTCGGATCGCACATCGTCACCGAACTTGCGCGCAGCGGTCGGCTGCCCGTGGTGCTCGACAATTTCGCCAACAGCTCATCCAACGTTTTGCCGCGGTTGCGCAAGATCACCGGCCAGGCGGTTCCCTGTGTGGAAGGCGATGTGCGCGACCGGGCGGCGGTGTCGCGTGCGCTCGCCGACTACGGCGTTCAATCGGTAGTGCACTGTGCCGGCCTCAAGGCGGTTGCTGAAGGCGAGACGCAGCCCTTGCGCTACTACGACGACAATGTGGGTGGTGCTATTGCGCTCGCCGAAGCGATGGCCAAGGCTGGTGTGAAGACCCTTGTCTTCAGCTCCTCGGCGGCGGTGTACGGTCAGCCCGCCAGCAATCCGGTGACGGAAGACGCGCAGCTCAAGCCGGTCAATGTGTATGGCCGCACCAAGCGCGATGTCGAGCACGTTTTTCGCGGCATTGTGGAAAGAGACGCCACATGGCGAGTTGCATTGTTGCGCTATTTCAATCCGGCCGGGGCGCATCGATCGGGAGAAATCGGAGAGGCGCCCGCCGGCATGCCCAATAATCTCGTGCCGATCCTGGCCATGGCTGCGCGCGGCCAACGCGACGGAGTCGACGTATACGGCGACGACTGGCCGACGACCGACGGCACCGGGGTGCGCGATTACATTCACGTCATGGACCTTGCTGAGGGGCATGTCGCCGCGCTTGCCCATCTCGCACAGGCGGCCGGCGTCAGCACGCTCAATCTCGGCAGCGGACGCGGCTATTCGGTGCTTGAAGTCATCGCCGCCTTCGAGCGGGCGTGCGGTTGCCGCATTGCGCGTCGCGTCACGCATCGGCGACAGGGCGATGTCGCGATGTGCTTTGCCGATCCGCGACGAGCCAACTCAACGCTCGACTGGCGTGCTCAACGAGATCTCGATGCGATTTGTGTCGACGCCTGGCGCTGGGCGACGAACCCGGCGAATGCTTGAGTGGAGCGCTTTTACACCGCACTGAACCGCTTCGACGCCTATCTGCTGCTGCATCGCCTGCAGCAAGCGGGCATCGTCGCGCACGTCTTCAACGAACACATGTCGAGCATCGTGGGCGACGTGCCACCAGATGTCGCACAGCCGCAGGTGTGGCTGGAAAACGCGCGCGACCGCGCGCGCGCCGAGGCTGTGCTCGCAGCGCTGGCATCCGACCGCGCAAAGACAGGTACTGTCGTCTGTGGGCGATGCAGAGAAGAGAACCCTGCGAACTTCGAGCTATGCTGGAGTTGCGGGGCCAGTCTCTAGGCTCGGCATCCGCCGCTGTTCTCGCTTCCAAGGGATTTCTCAGACGCGCTTCGCGGGCGGGTATTTACTCGAAGTTTGACTTGGGTCAACGCCCAATCTCCCAGCGAGATCAAGCTGTTGTCGCATAGCTGTCCATGCCGCCGCGACCATGGTTGACGATGAATGGTGGTTGGCGCGGGAAAGGGATGTGTGCAATGGTCGATGGTGGGGGTTGCTGCAGCGAACGAGTTCTGCCGCCAGGTAGGAAGGCCCTGCCACACGCGTTTTTCGCGGCATTAGTGCTCGCGATGCTCCTCACACAAGCGAATGCGGCAACCGAGCGTACAGGCGAGCAGATTGTTCGCGCGCAATGCGCGAGTTGTCACGAGGCGGGGGCCGGTGGTGCCCCCAAGATCGGCGACCGTGCAGCCTGGATACCTCGAATGAAGCAAGGAGTCGATGCCGTCGTTCGCTCGGCGATCAGCGGACACGGCGGCATGCCTGCGCGAGGAGGCATGGCGAACTTGACCGATGCCGAAATGAAGAGTGCCGTGCTTTACATGTTCAACATAGGTACTGTCACCGAGAAGAGTTCCGCCACGGCCACAGCCGTCGGGGGCGAAGACTACAGAATCGTGGAAGGCATGAACGTCTACTTGGGTGTCGTTCCGGGCAGCGTCATTCGGGCGCATCCCGGCGACTATCCCGCCGCCGTGTCGGCCAACGCGCCCGCGGGCAGCGAACAGCGCTATGTGACGATCGCGTTGTTCGACGGCAAGAACGGACAGCGCATCACCGATGCCGTCGTGACGGCACGCGTTGCCGGTGCAACCCAGGCCAGCGCCGAAAAGTCCTTGAAGCCGGTCACGGTCGCGGGCGCCCTCACCTACGGTGACTACTTTTCCATGGCTGGCGCCAGCGCGTACAAAATAACGGTCCACATCCACCGCCCGGGGCTGCCGAGTGTGGTGGAAACCGAGTTTCAGCACAAGACGCAGTGACGCTTGGCGCGTACGCTAGTGAACGCGCTAAATGCTCAGCGCATCGTTTGGCTTGCACAATGATGTGCTGATCGGCCCGTAACGTGAGGCCTACGCCAAGCAGAATATCCTGCTACGATTACGCGATCTAGGTGCCGACAGATCGAGCGAATCTCGAACGCGGAGACGGAGAATTCTATGGTTGAAGACCGAAACCAGAGGAGCGGACAGGATCGCGGCGGCTTGTGGCGCCGTTTGACGACGCCGAGCGCGACATGGTCAGTGCTCGCGCTGGTAATCGTAGGGCTCGTAATCGGTGCGGGAGGTGTGATCGGGACGCAGGTCATGGTAGCGCAGACCGGCACGAACCAGTTTTGCAGTGGCAGCTGTCATTCGATGCAGTGGGTCGCGAACGAATACCGGCAAAGCATTCACTACGCCAATCCGAAGGGAATACGCGCCGGCTGTCACGATTGCCACGTTCCGCACACGTATCCGCAGCTCCTCTGGGTGAAGGCGAAGGCAGGCTTTCGGGACGCAATCGCAGAGATCCAGGGTGTGATTTCAACCGAGGAGAAGTTCAAGAAGGACCGCCTGCGTCTCGCCAGAGATGTCTGGGCGGAATTCAAGGAAACGAACTCCGCCAACTGCCGATATTGTCATGCGTTCAACACGGAAGTCATCGCCAAGCAGAAAGAGTTCGTTCAGCCGCTGCACAAATCAGTGCTTGATAACCAAGCAACCTGCATCGATTGTCACAAGGGAGTGGCGCACACTGCCCCCGAAGAATAGGGAGCGGTCGTCGGCGAAGCACTAAAAAAAGCCGGCCTTCTGGCCGGCTTCTGGCAAGACAGCGAGCGTCTGGTCTTTACATCGACAGGATCCACTTAACCAACGACTTGATGTCGTCGGGGCTCGCCTTGACGGCTGGATGCTCCTTACCGGCCGTCAGTTTTGCGACCAGCGTCGCCTCGGCATCGGGCTTACCTTTGTACTTGGCCGCGACGTCTTTGTACGCCGGGCCGATCTTCTTGGAATCCACGGCGTGACAATTGAGACAACCACTGCTTTGCGCCAGCGCCTGCTGCGCGTTTGCGGTCGCGGCAGCGAGCGCCGTGACCGACGCCACTGCGAGCATTGCAAGCAATTTCATGTTTGCTCCTTTGGTCTTGAAGAGGTCCGCATTGTTCGACGAGCCCAAGAAAGCTCATGGGTCCGCCAGACCCCGCGCCATTCTATCGCATCGGCTTCCCAGCCATCTAGATCGGGACGGTGTTGGGCAGGATTCAGCACCTGCTGCGGGGCCCTGCTTGCACCCCGTGGACAGCCCCTGCTACATCGCCGATTCGCCCTTCGCTTCGACCTCGACGCGGCGGTTCGGCTGCAGGCAAGCGATCAATTCCTTCATGTTCTTCTGGTTGCACTCCACCACGGGCTTTTTCTTGCCCAGGCCGATGGCCTCGATCTTATCGCGCGGAATACCTTTGGCGACAAGGTAATCGCGTACCGAATTCGCCCGCCGCACCGAGAGATCCTGGTTGTAGGAGTCGGAGCCGAGCCGGTCGGTGTATCCGGTTACCAGCACGATTTCCAGCTTGACGTTGGCGAGCTTGCCGACGACCTGACTGTCGATCGCTGCCTTGCCTTCGGGCTTGAGAACAGCCTTATCGAAGTCAAACAGCGATTCCGCTTGCAGCGTGATCTTCTGCACTTGCGGCGCTCTCGCTGGCGGGGGAGGCGGCGGAGGTGGCGGCGCGACGACCTTCGGCGCTTCGGCGACCGCCAGTGCTGGCGCAGCCGGGAGCGGTGGCGCGTCGAACTTGTAGCTCACCGTCAGCCAGAAGATGTTCTGGTTGCCGTTCGGGTTTAGGTAGTAGCCGTTCAGGTAGCTCAGGCTCGTGCTCGGCGCAACGATCGTCGGCGACGGCGTCAGATACGTGAAGTTCTGCGACCCGATGTCGTTGCGGCTGAACTTCTCGTACGCATATCCGGCGGTGAACGACCAGCTCTTGGTGTAGGCGTAGGTCGCCTTGATGTTGAAATACTGCTGCCGGGTGTCGTCGAAGTTGCCGATGTTTTGCGGATTGCCGAACGGGTTGCCATTCTTGTCGCAGCAGGGCGCCGCGAACGTCGCGCTACCGTTGTTGCTGACGTATATGTACGACGCGTTGAGCAGCCACTGCGGTGCGAACGGCAACGGCCAGTCGGCGCCGACCCCGATCATCCAGGTCTCGTCCTTGGTTTGCGAGCTCCAATTGTAGGAGCCGGTGAAGCTGTTGCTTCCCGGCGGGTTCGCGAAGTAGGCCTGCTGATTAGGGTCGAAGCAGTTCGGATTGGCGCCCGTGCCAGAAATCACGCACCAACCTGGTGGCGTGGCGATGGGTATTGCCGCTGTGGGCGGCGGGCCGTTGGAGATCGTGTTGATGTAGCGGTGATTCGACGGATACTTGACCTGTTGCCAGTCGCCGAAGCCCCGTACCATGATCCCCTCCGGGGCGCCCCAGCTCGTGCTCAGGTAATATCCCTGGACATCGTTGTCGGTGCGGCCGTAGGTGACGTTGTTGTAGTTGTTTCTGGCCCAGTCGCCCTGGAAGCTCGTCGTCAGCTGCGGCAACGGTGTCCAGTCGAGGTAGAGCCTCACCCCGTTGGTCGTCAGGTCCTGCATGTCGAAGGCCGACGTGAACGGCAGCAGGAAATTAGGATCATTCGGGCTGACGCCGTCGTTGCTGAAGTTGTGAGTCGAGTCGCGCTTCACGTAGCGGTACTTGATCCTGCCGCTGATCGTGTCGAACATCGTGTTCTTGTACTCGACGAAGAACGTGTTCGCGTGCGCCTTGTCGTAGTCGACGCGCGTTTGATCCAGATTCCAGTAGTCGTAGCCGAAGCCGAGGCGCTGACCGCGCGCGAAGCGCCAAAACACGTCGAAACCGACATCGTTCTTCCTGTAGTTGAACGGGTCAGGCTCACAGTTCCCGGCGGGCCACGCCGTGGTCGCAGGATTCGCCGGCGGCGCCGGAGGAACATTTCCGCAGCCGAGGCCGCCCGGCAGTGGATTGACCGGCGCATCGCCAAACGTGATGTCGGACGACTTGTTCTGCAGCTTGGTCCAGTAATAGAAAACGCGCGTGTCGACCGTATTGATCGGGTGCGCCGTCCATCCCAGCGCGAATGCCTGATTGACGTTCTCGCCGTTGAAAGTGCCCGTGTCGGGGAGCGTCAGGTTCTGCGCCGGCACGGTCGGGAAGCTGTTGAGCTGGGTCGACGGAATGTTTACGTTGCTCGTCGTTTTCGACCACGTGTAGCGCGCCGCGATCACCGAGTTCCATGGGAGGTTGCGCCAGTTCGCCGTTCCCGTGAACTTGTTGAAGGTGTTGTCGGGCGGCAACTGGGTCGCGTCGAGCAGGCTGCCCCAGAGCGGGTTGGACCAGTTGAGTGTGGTGATCGCGTTGTCGAAGTGGCTGTAGTCCCAACGCAGCGAGTAGGTCGTGCTGCTCGTCTGGTACCCGCCCTCGACGCCGACATTGCTGGTGCTGTATTGGACCGGAATGGGTAGTGCGATATAGCCGGTGCCGGGACTGTTGGCGTTGGAGCCCGAACCGACCTTGGTGCCGTCGAACTTCACCTGGTTGCCGTCGACACGGAAGTACCACGGCGTGTTTTTCTGCCATTCGAAGTAGCCGCCCGCATCTCTGCGCTGGTAACCCAGGTTGAACGAGCTCCATTGGCTCGGGTCAAGTTGCGGGAAAGTCGCGACCAGCAGGCCGGTGCCTACGCCGGTATACGGGGTGATGGCGTTGGTCGAAAAATCGTGCGGCATGTCGTTCAGATACGCGCCCGCCTTGAACATGCCGTAGACGCCGCCCCGTATGAACATGTACTGGTCGTCGCGGCCGAAATTCTCGCCGTAGCCTTCGAACCAGTTGGTCGAGTTGCGGCCGCGGGCGAAGACGTTCGACAACGCGCCGTTGCCGACGTCCTGGTACTCCTGAAGCTTGGCCTTGTCGCTGGCATTCTGGTGGTTATAGATGCCTCCGATCGTTCCCCCGCCCTCGATTCGCAAGACGTCTTCGTCGCCGGGCGCTGTCTGCGCGAAAGCTGGCACAGCCGAAAAGAGGCTGGCGACCAGAGTGGAAAGCAGCGTCTTTCTCATGGTCCTCTCCTCGCCCTATCGCAGGAAGAACTGGCCGCGGTTAGCTGGCGCGTTCGAGCCGTGAATTTGGACATGGCAGTTCAGACAGGCGCGGTCGATCAGTCGCGTATTGACTTGCGCGCTCAACGACCCGACAGGCTTGCCAAAGCACCCCGGATAGTTGATCTGGTCGTTCGTCATTCCTGCCTGGCAGGTGAAGCCACCGCCGGCGCCGTAAATCGTTCCGGGGTGCCGCGATCCGTCGTGGCAGTCCTGACAAAGATTCGGCGTGTGCTCGCGTAGGAGCTTGTAGTGGACCGAGCCGTGCGGGTTGTGGCAGGTGGCGCAGTTCTCCTGGACCGGCGGGTGGTTGAACACGAAGGGTCCGCGCTTATCCGCGTGGCAGGAGTAGCACTGGTCGTTGATCGTCGGCTGCTTCACCATCACGGGTGACAGCGCGCCGTGCGGGTTGTGGCAGTCGCTGCACTTGATCTTGCCCTCGATGATTGGGTGATGCGAAGGTTTGAAGGTCTCCGCACGGATGTGCTGGTGGCAGGTGCCGCAGACCTCCGATTGATTCGGCAGGAACGAAGTAACGAACTTGTTGATCGTGACCTTCTGTGTCTTCAAATTCACGCCGTTGTAGGTGGGAAGCACCGCTTCTCCGTGAATGCTGTGGCAGTTGCTGCACGCGACCTGATTGATCGCATGCATTCCGGAGGTCCAGAAGGCGAGATTGCGATTGCCGCTGTGGCAGCTGAGGCAGACGGCGGCTTGATCCGCTGCGGGTTTGCCCTGGCCGAACGGGTTGGCCGGCTTGGACTTGATCGGGTCCTTGAGATGCTCGGAGGCATCGCCATGGCAGGCCTGGCACATGCTGCCATTGGAGTCGTTTCTCGCGCCGTGCGCCGTCAGGTCGATCGCGTGCCACTTGTCCTCGTGGCAATTAGCGCATATGGGCTTGGTCTGCCCCTGGGTGGCCGGAATTTGAGCCTGGGCCTGCGCGATGGATGAAATGCCAACCGCGAGCAAGAAGCCTACTACTCTCGTGGCGACGGAGGCGGACAATCGCATGGCTTTCCTCCCTTCCCGCTGGCGATCCGCAAGCCCGGCTCGACCCCTTACCCGTCCGAGCTCAGCAGATGTTGCAATGACGAGCGATAACAACCGGGTGCGGCCGAGTGTGACATGCTCCTTGCGCAAGCCTTACTGATCTATGTCAAACCTTGTGGATTACGCGGAAGGGTGTGGTAAAACCGATACAACGATGGCAGGCGTGCGTGACGTGCAACACTCGGCAGAACCGCGCGCGCTCCTTGAAAGAGCTGTCAGCGGCGAAACCGCCCCGCGACCAGCGGGTATTCGAAGACGCGGAAGACGCTACCGCGACAGCACGACCTTCTGGTACAGGCCGCCGAAATATATCTTCTTGTGCACCGAGGACAGTGCTACATCGTCCGGGACATACGAGGCCAGCTCGGTCTCCCACAAGTCGAGCGCAAACGGCTCGAGCCGCCTGAGCACGGCGCGCATCGCTGGGCGAAGCGGGTGCCATCGGTGCGGCCGATGGTAGTCGACTACCACGACTCTGCCGCCTGGTTTGACCACGCGGGTCGCCTCGGCAACGGTGCGCTTGCGCACAGCAAGCGGCTGTTCGTGAAGCAAAAAGAAGACCAGCACGCGATCGTAAGTGCCGTCGGCCACTCCCAGCGCGGTCGAGTCCCGATGAAGCAGCGACACGCCTGCCCCTTGCGGCAGCTTCTGCTGCAGATTGCGAAGCTGAATGGGCATGACGTCGACCACGTCGAGCGTCGCATCCTGCGCAAGCTGCTCATGCAGCCTTACCGTGAGGTCTCCGTAAACACAGGCGACCTGGAGAGTTTTGCTGCGCGGCTCCCTGCCGACATCGGCCAGCGCAGCGTCGCGGAGGCGCGCGTAATTGCCAAGCAGGATCAGATTGACCAGCCACTCCCGCTCGAAAACGCGCACCGCCCATGGGTGGACGTAGGCCCACCAATAGATCTCCTGCAGGTACGACGGAACTGGCAGAGAGCCGGCCGCCGGTCCTACCTTATGGGCTGAAGCGATGCCGTCAGTCGACGGCGCGCGGGGAAAATTTCGGTCATGATTGGTAAGCAAACGTCGCCCCTCCCAATCTATCGCAGCTGATTCTTTGCAAGCTAATCGCGACGAGGCCACGCAATCGACATAACGCGGTTCGTACACCACCTGCCCGCAAACTCGAGCGGATGCTCCGGCTTGAGCACTTTGGCGAAGCGCCGTCCACAAACGACCTCCGCCACCGCCGCTGCGATTCTAGCCGATACTTCCATGATGTGTGCAAGGGGGCAGCTAATCTCGCTTTGAGGCCTGGTCGCCAGACATGTTCGCAGAATGACCAAGCCTCGGCGAATGCTCAGATAGTCTCCGGCACCATCGTGATGGCTCCACAGGGGCATTCGGCTTCGCAGATGCCGCAGCCCTTGCAGTAGTCGTAGTTGAAACGGAATCGGTTGCCGGGACCGAGCTTGATCACTGCATTGTCCGGGCAGACTCCGTAACAGTTGTCGCACTCGAAGCAGTTGCCGCAGGACAGGCATCGGCGCGCTTCGAACAGCGCGTTGGTCTCATCCAGCCCGGTGACGACCTCGTCAAAAGTCGACGTGCGGCGGGCAAGGTCCAGCACCGGCCGCACGGTTTTCGACGCATCGCTGTAGTACCACGTATTGAGCTTCCCGTATGCCGCCACCTCATGCTTGGGACGCGGCGAGTAGACCGTTCCCTGCAACCATGCGTCGACATGCCGCGCAGCCTTTTTGCCGTGGCCGACGGCAACCGTCACCGTCCGCTCCGAGGGCACCATGTCGCCGCCTGCGAAAATACCGGCGTGTCCGGTCATCATGTTGGGCCCGACCTTGACCACACCGTTCTCTATGCTGAGTCCGGGAACGTCGTCAAGCAGTGACAGATCGACGTCCTGGCCCAGTGCCAGGACCAGCGAATCGGCCTCCAGGATCTCGAACTCGCCGGTGGGTTGCGGGAAACCCTTTTCGTCGAGCCTCATTTTCTCGACAGTCAGTGTCCCCTCGTCGGCCATGTTTTTGATGGTCGACAACCACTTGATGAGCACCCCTTCCTGCAGCGCCTCCTCGACTTCGAAATCGTGCGCCGGCATTTTCTCTCGTGTCCGGCGGTAGACGATGATGGCTTCAGTGGCTCCCAGGCGCTTGGCCGTTCGTGCGACGTCCAGTGCGGTGTTTCCGCCGCCGTATACGACCACGCGCCGCCCGAGCATGGGTTTTGCCTCGCCTTCCATGCCGCGCAGCACCGAAACGGCGTCGAGCATGCGCGCCGCGCTTCCTGCGGGAATATAAGCGCGCTTGGCAATATGCGCTCCGACGGCTAGGAACGCCGCGTCGAAGCGGCCCTCGTTCATGGTATCGAGAATCTTTGACACTTTCTGGTTGAGCTTGAGCTCTATGCCGAGGTCGAGGATGCGCTGTACTTCGGCGTCGAGGATGTCACGGGGCAAACGGTACTTGGGAATGCCGAAACGCATCATGCCGCCCGCAAACGGGCCGGCCTCGACAATGGTCGGTTGGTGCCCGAACCGCCGCAGATGGTACGCGGCGGAGAGTCCCGAAGGACCAGCGCCGACGATGAGGACGCGCTTTCCCGTCTCCTTCGCCGGTCGGTCGAACTTCCAACCGCGCTTGATCGCCTCGTCGCCTAGGAAACGCTCGACCGAGTTGATACCCACTGCGTCATCGAGCTTGCCGCGATTGCATGCGCCTTCGCAGGGGTGATAGCAGACGCGGCCCATGACCGCGGGCAGCGGGTTGTCGGCAACCAGCGCGCGCCAGGCGGCCTCGTAGTCGCCGCCTTCGGCGTGGTAAAGCCAGCTCTGGATATTCTCCCCGGCGGGACAGGCATTGTTGCAGGGAGGCAATCGGTCGACATACACCGGCCGCATGGTCCGCCACGAGCCCGTCTTGTTGGCAAGGCTCGAACCCACGTCGAGGGTAATGGCGAAGGGCTTGTCCATCGGGTCTTTCTCTAGAGCAATCCAAAGCGTGCGATGTTGCGCTCGGCAACGGCCTGGATGAGTGCAAGTCGTGCCCGTTCGGGTGGATCCCCGAAAAGATGCGCGAAGCGTTTTTGCAGGCGCAGGTAATCCTCGACCGGCACCTTGTGGCGAATCTTGGTGCGACCGGTGATCTCGCCGTGCTCGGCCTCGAACAAGGGAAAGAGGCCGGACTCGACCGCAAGGCGTGCGATCTTGATGGTGTCTGCAGGGAGCGAACCCCAGCCGAGCGGGCAGGGCACGTGAATGTGTATGTAGCGTGCCCCGTCGATGCCCATGGCGAAGGTCACCTTGCGCTCCAGGTCGCGCAGGTTGGCGACACTCGCGGTGGCGACATAGGGAATGCCATGCGCCATGGCAATCAGCGGTACGTTCTTGCCCTGTCCGAAAACGTTGCCGGGATCGTGCCCCACGGCCGGCGTCGTGGCCGTTCGCGCGGCGGCCGGCGTGGCGCTGGAGCGCTGCACGCCAGTATTCATGTACGCCTCGTTGTCGTAACAGATGTACAGAACGTCGTCGTTGCGCTCGAACATGCCGGACAGGCATCCGAAACCGATGTCGGTGGTGCCGCCGTCGCCGCCCTGAGCGATCACCCGCACGTGACGCCGCCCTTTGACGCGCATCGCTGCCGCGATGCCGGAGGCGACCGCAGCGGTGTTGCCGAAAAGCGAATGTATCCAGGGGATCTGCCACGAGGTCTCGGGATAAGGGGTCGAGAACACTTCGAGACAACCGGTGGCGTTGGCCGCGATCAATTGATTTCGTGCGGCGCGCATCGCCGCGTCGATGGCATAGCGCGCACCCAGTGCCTCGCCGCACCCTTGACATGCGCGATGCCCGGAGTTGATCGAGTTGGTGCGGTCCATGTTGGCCTGGACCGAGCGCTCCTGCTCAGCGAGCAAACGGTTACCGACCGTGAAGGTCCCAGTCTGATAGAACTTGACGGGTTGCATTTCCATGACCAGGCAATCTTTCGCGGTTCAGCCAATCTGCGAAGCAACGGTTCCTACGCGGCGGAGGATGGCTTCCGCGGTCGGCCCAGGCCGGCGGGTTTTCGCTTCGCGCTCGAGCTCGTGCTGAACGATGTCGGCATTGAGATCGAGGAAGGTCACCTGTTCCAGCTCGTCATTGGTCGCGTCTTCGAACAGCTGCTTGAGCGAAGCGCGGGTGATTGCCCGTCCTCCGAGCCCCGCGATGACGGTATAGCCTTTGAGCACGATGCCCGACAGAGCCTTGCGCACGCCATCGGAGACGATCCCTCCTAATCCGACGGCAAGGCATTTCTCGATGACCACGACGCGTTTGGCGCGGTGCAGTGTGTCGCGCACGGCGGCGAGAGGAAACGGCCGGAACGAGCAGATCGAGACCGAGCCGATCTTCGCTCCTGCATCGCGCATTTCATCGACCACCTCCTGTATCGTCCCGTTGACCGAGCCCAAGGCGACGACGATGGTTTCCGCGTCGGCGACCCGATAGCCGCGGATGAGGCCGCCGGAGGAGCGGCCGAACTTGGCCTTGAAGGCCGATGAGAGCTGCGGAATCAGCTTGAGCGCGCGCAACTGTTTGTGATGAGCCAGATAACGCACTTCGGTGAAGGCTTCCGGGCCCACCATCGCACCGATGGTCACCGGCTCGGAAGGGTCCAGTACTTGGCGCGGCTCGAACGGCGGCAGAAATGAATCGACGGCGCCTTGATCGGGAATGTCGACGCGGTCGTAGGCGTGAGTCAGGATAAACCCGTCGACGCAGACCATGACGGGACACGACAGCTCTTCAGCGAGACGGAACGCCTGGATGTGCAGGTCCAGCGCTTCCTGGTTGGTCTCGGCGTAGAGCTGGATCCAGCCGGCGTCGCGCATCGACATGCTGTCGGAGTGGTCGTTCCAGATGTTGATCGGCGCGCCAATGGCGCGATTGCCGATGGTCATCACGATCGGAAGACCAAGGCCCGCGGCGTTGTAGACGGCTTCGGCCATGAACAGCAGTCCCTGACTCGAGGTCGCGGTGTAGGTACGCGCGCCGGCGGCCGACGCTCCGATCGCCACCGAAAGCGCGGCGAACTCCGACTCGACGTTGATGAACTCGCATCTGCCCAGTTCCTGCGACTTCACCATTTCCCCGAGCGCCTCGACGATATGCGTCTGCGGCGTGATCGGGTAGGCGCAGATAACCTCCGGACGGCACAACGCAATGGCCTGGGCGATGGCGCGCGAGCCCTCGGTTTGCTTAAGCAACTTGGGCCTCCATCGATCGGCTCACCAGCGCATGCGCTTCGGTTGCCGCAGCAACGTTCTTCTCCGCAACGGCGCGTGGAAACTTGTCACGGATCGCCGCCGCCAGCGACTCGATATGTATCTGGCCACTCAGCGCCGCGAAGCCGCCGAGGAGTGCGGCATTGGGGACGGGCCGCCCCACATGCTTGACCGCAAGCTCGGTCGCGGCGACGGTGCGCAGCCGGTTGCTGTGAAACCCGCGCACGAACTCGGCCAGTCCCAACTCGGCGAAGCCGCGGCTGGAATTGATGAGCATATAGCCGCTCGGGTGTAATCCCTTGAAAAGCTCGACCTGATGCAGTAGCGTCGGGTCTTGAATGATCAGCGCGTCCGGATTCAGCACCGGCTCGCGTAAACGGATTTCCTTTTCGTCGATGCGGCAGAAAGCCATCACCGGCGCGCCCATTCGCTCCGATCCGAAGCTCGGAAATGCCTGTGCGTAGCGCCCTTCCGTGAACGCTGCCACGGAGAGCATCTCGGCTCCCGAGACAACGCCTTGGCCACCGCGTCCGTGGATGCGAACCTGAAACATCTCCTCCTCGCCAATTTTTCAGTCAGTGCTTATGCTGCGCCTCCCAACGAGAACTCCATTGATTAAAGTCAATGGTTTGGCGAGTCAGCAGGTTTAGGTTGAAAGTCCGGTCGAGTTGTGATTGGCGCGACAGCGCCTTGGAGGTGCGATGCAGGTCGTGCGAACTGATGTAGTGGTAGTTGGTGGCGGAGGCGCTGGTATGCGAGCCGCTATTGCCGCGACCGAGAGCGAGCCGGGAATCAGCGTCGCGCTCGTCTCCAAGGTCGTACCGATGCGCAGCCACACTGTGGCCGCAGAAGGCGGGTCAGCGGGAGTGGTGCGCTCCGACGACAGTCTCGATAACCACTTCGACGACACAGTGTCGGGCGGGGACTGGCTGTGCGACCAGGACGCCGTCGAGTATTTCGTTGCGCACTGCACCGAGGAAATGGTGCAGCTCGAGCACTGGGGCTGCCCATGGAGCCGCAAAGAGGACGGCCACATCAACGTACGCTTCTTCGGCGGCATGAAAGTGCAACGCACCTGGTTTGCCGCGGACAAGAGCGGCTTCCACATTCTCCACACCCTGTTCCAGACGTCGCTCAAGTACCCGCGGATCACGCGCTACGACGAGTTCTTCTGCGCCGATCTTTTGGTCGAGGATGGCCGCGTGTGCGGCGTGCTGGCCATCGAAATCGCGACCGGAGAGCTGTTCCTCTTCGAGTGCAAGGCCGCGATCTTTTGCACCGGCGGGGCCGGTCGCGTCTATCGCCAGAATACCAACGCCGGCATCGTGACCGGCGACGGTATGGGCATTGCCTACAGGCACGGCGTACCGCTACGCGACATGGAATTCATGCAGTGGCACCCGACCGCACTGCCCGGCACCGGCATCCTCATCACCGAGGCCTGCCGTGGTGAAGGCGCCATCCTTACCAACAAGGACGGCTATCGTTATCTGCAGGACTACGGTCTGGGGCCACCGGAGCCGTTTCCGCGGGCGAAGGCGATGGAGCTCGGTCCACGCGATCGGCTCTCGCAAGCGTTCTGGCACGAGGAGCAGAAGGGCCGGACCATCATGACGACGCAGGGCGCTGCGGTCAACCTGGACTTGCGGCACCTGGGCGCGAAAAAGATTCACGAGCGGTTGCCGCTGATTACTGAATGTGCCAAGACGTTCATGGGGGTGGACGCCGTGACCGCGCCCATTCCGGTACGGCCAGCAATTCACTTCACCATGGGTGGCATCCTGTGCAACCGGCACACCGAAACACCGTTGCCGGGTCTGTATTCCGCCGGTGAATCGTCGAGCGTGGGGATTCACGGCGCCAATCGACTGGGTTCGAACTCGCTCGCCGAGTTGCTCGTATTCGGCAGGGTTGCCGGCGAACGCGCCGCGAAGTATGCGCGCGCGGCCGCGGCTAGCCACGATTCGGTTCGCAAACAGGCCGACGGGGCAGGGGAACGCTTGCTCGGTATGCTCAAGCGCGATAAGGGGGAGCGCGTGGCGGTCTTGCGCCGGGAGATGATGGATGCCATGGAAGCGGGTGTCGGCATCTATCGCAAGGCCGACACCATGAAAGTCGCCTGCGACAAACTCCACGAATTGCGCGATCGTTACCGGCGAGGCATCCGTCTCGACGATCGAAGCAGAACGTTCAACACCGAATGGATGTCAGCCATCGAATTGGGCTTTACGCTCGATGTTGCCGAGGCGCTCGCCCATTCCGCGATCAATCGAAAGGAGTCCCGCGGAGCGCACCAGCGCCTCGATGAATTCCGCGAGCGGGACGATATGAACTTCCTGAGTCACTCGCTGGCGCTCTTCAACTTCGATGATCCGCCGCGCATCGAGTACCAGCCGGTAGTGATCACCAAATCGCAGCCGCGCAGGCGCGTTTACGGCGGCGAAGGCAAGCAGGCGGTTCTCACATAGGGCCTGTCAACGCTATGGACACAAACGCGTTGCGTTGCCGAAAACGCCGAGCACAAGACGCAAAGGCGAAGCCGGGCAGGGCGCCCGTTCGCGTATGCGCCCATAGCGTTGACAGGCTCTGAGGAGGCAAGCGTGGCCGACAACACCCGAAAAATCGACATCGAGTGCCTGCGTTACAACCCTGAGACGGACGCGGCGCCGCGGTATCAGACATACAACGTGCCCTTCACCGACGACATGTCAGTGCTGCAGGGCCTGCAGTACATCAAGGACGAACTCGACGGCAGCCTCACCTTCCGCTGGTCTTGCCGGATGGCGATATGTGGTAGCTGCGGCAGCATGATCAACGGCGTGCCGCAGCTCTCCTGCCATACTTTCCTGCGCGATTACTATCCGGGGCCGATGCGGGTGGAGCCGCTCAATCACTTCCCTGTCCTGCGCGATCTGGCCATTGACCAGACCGATTTCGTGCGCAACAAGCTGCCGTCGGTCAAGCCTTACATCATTCCGAAGGAGAGCAAGACGTTGGCGCAGGGTGAGTACCTGCAGACTCCAGCGCAGATGCACAAGTACTATCACTATTCGGAGTGCATCAATTGCCTGCTCTGCTACGCCGCTTGTCCGCAATATGGCCTCGATCCGAAATTCACCGGGCCAGCGGCGATCGCATTGATGCATCGCTACAACTCGGATTCTCGTGACGACGGCCGTGCCGAGCGCATGGAGCTCGCGAATTCCGACGAGGGCGTCTGGGGCTGCACCCTGGTCGGATACTGCTCGGAGGTCTGTCCCAAGGGTGTCGATCCTGCACACGCGGTCAATCAGAACAAGGTGGCGAGCACGCTCGATTACTTCTTCCGTTTCCTGACTCCGCACGGAGCACGGCGATGAGCTCAGTCAAGACCTATGTACGTCCGATGGCGGGATGGTGGCGCAAGAATCCGTTTTTCGTCCGCTACATGATCCGCGAAGCGAGCGCGCCGCTTTTTTATCTGTACGCGTTGTGGCTGCTCGCTGGGATCGTCGCGCTGGCGCTGGGGCCGGTGGCTTACGCCACGTGGTGGGCAATCGCGACGAATCCGCTGATGATCCTGTTGAACCTTGTCGTGCTCGTCTTCGCGGTGTATCACACCTGGACCTGGTTCAGCGTGCTGCCCAAGACGACGCCTGACATCGACGTGGAGCCTGGAACGCTGGTAACAGGGGGAGTGATCGCTGCGATCGTGGTCTGCGCGGCGCTGTTCGCATTCGCATGGGGAGTCACGCGATGAAGCGCTCCAACGCACCCATCTTCTGGGCGCTCTTCGGCGCCGGAGGCATGCTTGCAGCGCTCATCGCGCCCATGCTGGTATTCATCACGGGAGTGGCAGCGCCTCTCGGGTTCGTGTTGCCGACCGACACCTTGAGCTACGAGCGTATGCTCGCATTCACCCACAACATTATCGCCAAGCTCGCGCTGCTGGTGGTCGTGTCGCTGTTCATGTTCCACGGCGGCCTGCGCATGTATCACAGCCTGCATCACCTTGGTTTCCACACCGCGACCGGGAGCAAGGTGGTCATCTTCGGCGGCGCCGTGCTGGCAACGCTGGTCGCGCTGTGGGCGCTGCTGAGAATCGGGTTCTGACGCGGCTTTAGGGTGACCTACCGGGCCGCGGGGAGATGTGCCGCCGCGCTTAGGGCGCGGGGCGCAACCTCGTCGTCGAGCGGGTACCCGGCTCGCGGCGGCACATCTCCTTCAGACGCGTTGCGCTATCGAGAAGCGGCGAAGGCTTGCAGGGCGCCCGTGCGCCGTGCCGACCGTTACGGGTGGCGCGGCGAGCGAAGGCGTGGGTTGCCAAGCGAAGCAGCGCCGGGACCCCGTAGGTCGGCGACTGCGGCGCCAGGGCGTCCGGTGAGCCTTCGCCGCTAGCTCGCACTGCGGTTACTTCGCAGAGGCCGGAGGCTCCGCTGCCTCGAGAATCTCTCTCGCGCGCGCTTCACCGCTTGCGTCGGTCGCGACCACTACTGGCAGGCGCGCTGCACGGCGTCGCAGAATGATCCACCACAGGGCTCCGCCGCTCACCAGCAGCGCGAAAGGTCCGCCCCAGAGCAGCCAGGTCGTGCTCTTGATCGGCGGGTTATAGAGGACGAAGTCGCCGTAGCGCGCAACCAGGTACGCCTTGATCTCGGCATCGCTTTTCCCTGCGACGGCGAGAGCGCGCACCTCGCGACGCAGATCCTCAGCGAGATCCGCGTTGGAATCCGCGAGTGTCTGGTTCTGGCAGACCAGGCAACGCAGCTCGGTCTCGAGTCTTTTCAGCCGCGCATCGAGCGCAGTGTCCGACGAAGGAACGTCCATCTTGGTTGCGGCGCTCGCAAGCGTCAACGCGCTCACGGCGATGAGCAGCAGTCCGCCCCGAATCATTTGTCGAGCTCGCGCACCAGCGGCAGGATTTTCTGTTGCAGCGCCTCGAGCGAAAGTGGTCCAATCTGCTTGTAGCGGATGACACCCTGTTTGTCGACCACGAAGGTCTCCGGCACGCCGTACACGCCGTAATCGATGCCGACGCGGCCGTCGCGATCGACGATCGACGCCGTATAAGGGTCGCCGTTCTGCGCAAGCCATGCCTTGCCGGCGCCGGGATCGTCCTTGTAGTCGAGGCCGTAAATGGGAACGACCTTCGACGCAGCGAGCCGCATCAGCAGGGGATGCTCTTCGCGGCACGACACGCACCACGATGCCCATACATTGAGCAGCCACACTTTTCCCTTGAGATCGGAATTTGTGAGCGTCTGCGAGGGCTGCTGCAGTTGCGTCAGCGCGAACGACGGCGCGGGCTTGCCGATGAGCGGAGAGGGCACTTCGCGCGGATCGCGCCACAGCCCCACATACAAAAACGCCACCAGGATGATGAAAATCGCCAGCGGGATCGACCAGCGGACTGCTTTCATTTAGGGCCTGTGAACGTTTTCGCTATCAATCGGCCGCTGCGGCCGCGGGCGTGGCCGCAGCAACGGCCGCAGCCCTGCGTCCGATTGCAAGCCGATATCGCCGGTCGGACACCGCCAGTAATCCACCCAGCGCCATGAGGAACGCTCCCATCCAGATCCAATCGACAAATGGCTTGATGTAAACCCGCACCCCCCAGGCGCCGGCGATATTGTCGGCGTTCCCGTCAACTGGCTCTCCGAGCGACACATAGAGATCGCCCAGGAACCCGGTGTCGATCGCCGCGATGGTCATCGGCTGGCCCGAGGCGTTGTAGATGCGCTTCTCGGGCTTGAGCGTTTCGATGAGCCTTCCATCCTTGCGCACCTCGACGGCTCCTGTCAGCGCGCGGTAGTTCGGACCTGGCCCGGGCTTGACGCCGAGGAACTTGAACTCGTAGCGGCCCACAGCGACGCTCTCGCCCACGTCGAGCCGGACGTCGCGCTCGACCTCATATCCCTTAACCAACGTCACGCCGGCGATGAAGACGCCTACACCCAGGTGCGCGAGCAGCATGCCGTAATACGATAGGGAGTTCGCCCGCAGCGCTGAAAGAATGCTTCCACGGTGAGAGCTCTTCACTCGCGCCAGCAGGCTAGCCACCGTCGCGGCGAAGACCCACGCGGCGAGAAACAGACCGAAGGCGATCAGGGGCGACCAGCGGCCAAGCACAAAAGGAAGGATCAAGGCACTGATCGCGCCGACGCCCAACGCCCACTTGAGCCGCGTCAACAACTCGGGCAGTGGCGCCTGCCTCCAGCGCGCGATCGGCCCGACGCCCATCAGGAACACCGCTGGCGCCATGAGCGGGTAGAACACGGCATCGAAATACGGAGGCCCGACCGAGATTTTGCCGAGGTTGAGTGCGTCGAGGAACAAAGGATAGAGCGTGCCCAGCAGCACGCTTGCCATCGCGACCGCAAGCAGTATGTTGTTGGCGAGCAGCATCGACTCTCGCGATACGACGCTGAAGTTACCACCGAGGCCCACATTGGCCGCTCGCCACGCAAACAGCGCCAGCGAGCCGCCGATGACGATCGCCAGGAAGGCGAGGATGAACACACCACGAGCCGGATCGGTGGCGAAAGCGTGAACCGAGGTGAGCACTCCGGAACGCACCAGGAACGTCCCCACCAGCGACAACGAGAAAGCGACAATCGCCAGCAGTACCGTCCAGCTCTTGAACGCGCCGCGTTTTTCTGTGACCGCCAGCGAGTGAATGAGCGCGGTGCCGGTGAGCCACGGCATGAACGACGCGTTTTCCACCGGATCCCAGAACCACCACCCGCCCCAGCCCAGGGTGTAATAGGCCCAGCCGCTGCCGAGTGCGATGCCGATGGTCAGAAAGCTCCACGCGACGGTCGTCCACGGGCGCGACCAGCGAGCCCACGTTGCATCGAGCCTTCCGCCAAGCAGAGCGGCGATGGCGAACGAAAACGCCACCGAGAAGCCAACGTAGCCCATGTAAAGCAGCGGCGGATGGAACACCATGCCGGGGTCCTGCAGCAGCGGGTTGAGATCGCGTCCCTCGGCTGCAGGCGGAACCAGCCGCTCGAAGGGGCTCGAGGTGAGCAGCAAGAACAGCAGGAAGCCCACGCTGATGAGTCCCATGATCGATATCACGCGCGCGAGCAGCGGCGGCGGAAGATTGCGCGAGAACAGCGTCACCGCGAAGCTCCAGCCGCCGAGCATCAGCGTCCACAGCAGAAGAGATCCCTCGTGCGAGCCCCACGTCGCGGCGAAGCGGTAATGCAGCGGCAATTCCGAATTGGAGTTGGTGGCGACGTTCTGGACTGAGAAGTCATTGCTCACGAACGCCCACGCGAGACAGCCGAATGCAAGTGCCACGAGCAGCGCCTGAGCCCGTGCCGCCGGCCGCGCCACCGACATCAATCGCGGCGCGTCAAGCGCGGCCCCGGTGAGCGGAACGCTCGCCTGCACCAGTGCGACCAGTAGTGCGAGTATGAGCGCGAAATGTCCGAGCTCCGGAATCATTGGTCGGGCTCGTGCAGGCTTTTCATGGTCATGCCCTTGTGCGCCGACTCGACCGCAGCCTTGGCTTCGGGAGGCATGTAATTCTCGTCGTGTTTGGCGAGCACTTCGGTCGCGTGGAAAACGCCGTCGGGTCCGAGCGTACCCTGCGCAACGACGCCTTTGCCTTCCTTGAACAGGTCAGGCAGCAATCCGGTGTAGCTCACTGGAATCGTCTGAGCTGTGTCAGTGACCCGGAAGCGCACCGTCAGCGAATCGGGCTCACGCTTGAGGCTCCCGGCCTCGACCAGCCCGCCGATGCGAAAGGCGCGCCCTTGCGGTGCTTCCTTGGCAGCGACCTGCGTGGGAGTGAAAAAGAACACGAGATTGGACTGGAACGCGTTGAGCACCAGCGCCGCCGCAACGCCCAGCGCGGCGAGTCCCGCAGCGATCCATGCGAATCTGCGTGTGCGCGGCTTCATCGCGTCGCGTCGCCAGATTGCTCGCGCGCCGCTTTGAGCCGCGAACGCACCGCGATGATCTCGACTGCCAGCGCGAGCCCGGTCATTAGATACGAGCCCCACACGTAAAAACCGTAGCCGCCCATTGAGAGAAAGTCGCCTAGGCTCATTGCGCCCTCTGTCTCGCCGCGTCGGCGACCCAGTTGGTGTGCTTTTCCCGTTCCAGAATGATCGCTCTCACCCGCATGAGCGCCATGGCGATCGAGTAGAACCAGGCCGCGAACGCCATCACCAGCATTCCGGTGAGCATTACCGCGGCCATCTTCGGCGCCGTGGTCAGGCTTACCGTCGCGCCTTGATGCAGAGTGTTCCACCACTTGACTGAGAAATAGATGATCGGCACGTTGACGGCCCCCACCAGCGCCAGCACCGCGCTGGCGCGATCGGCGCGGCGTGGATCGTCGATGGCGTGACGCAGGGCCATGTAGCCGAAGTACAGGAACAGCAGAATGAGCTCCGAGGTCATGCGCGCGTCCCACGCCCAATAGGTGCCCCAGGTCGGCTTGCCCCACAGCGCGCCGGTCCACAGGGCAAGGAAGGTGAACAGCGCGCCAGTGGGCGCCAGTGCCTGCGCCATCATCGCCGCGAGTCGCGTGTTCAACGTCAGCGACATCGCGCACCAGAACGCCATGACTAGGTAGATGAACATCGACATCCATGCCGCCGGCACATGGATGAAGATGATCCTGTAGGCTTCTCCTTGCGTCGCGTCGGTCGGTGCCACCGCGAAACCGAGCCACAGCGCAACTGCAGCCAGGATCGCCGCAGAGGTGGCGAACCACGGGATCAGTCGCCCTGCCAGCGGAAAGAACGATGCGGGCGATGCGAACCTGAACCAGTTGATGGAGGCTGTGGTCACCTTGGTGCCCTACTCGAGTGCGATGCGCACCGCGGCTGCGGTAGCGACCGGCGCGCCGACGCCGGCGGCCAGCAGCGCCGCCGCGAGGAGCGACAGCTGAGAGCCGGCGCCGAGTCCGACGCATACCGCCTCGACCGCGCCGGCGCCGAAAATCAGGATCGGCACATAGAGAGGAAGAACCAACAGCGCAAGCAATCCGCCGCCGGCGCGAACACCCAGCGTCAACGCGGCGCCGATCGCACCCAGTAACGACAGCGTCGGGGTGCCCAGCAGCAACGCCACCGCGAGCACGACCAGTTCGTCGCCGCGCAGTCCGAACTGCAGGCCCAAGAGCGGCGACACGACGGCCAGCGGCAATCCCGTGGATGTCCAATGCGCTGCTATCTTGCCGGCGATCAACGCGGGCAAAGGAAACGGTGACAATGCGATCTGCTCGAGGGTTCCATCGGCAAAATCGCTGGCGAGCAAACGAGGCAGCGACAGCAGCGATGCGAGAAGCGAAGCGACCCATAGCACACCGGGGCCCAGTGCGCGAAGCAATGCCGGCTCGGGACCGACGCCCAGAGGGAAAAGCGTCACCACGATGACATAGAACAGCAGCAGCACGCCGAGTTCGGCTTTTGAGCGCAGCGCGAGCTTGAGATCCCGTGATGCTGACCACGCGATGCCCCCCCATGCTCCCGCCGGCGGCGGAGCTTCGGCAATCACGGCATCAAGAGGAGTCATTGCAGCGTCAGCGCTTTCTTGGTGCCTGGGGGCAGCGCGAGGTCCTGATGCGTCGCGATCACCGCGATGCCCCCTTGAGCAAGATGGGCGCCGAGATGCGCGTGCAGGATGGCGACTCCGGAAGCGTCGAGCGCGGTCGTCGGCTCGTCGAGCACCCACACCGGGCGGCGGACAAGCCGCAACCGCGCCAATCCCACGCGCCGTCGCTGGCCCTGCGACAGCACCCGGGCCGGCAACGAGCGCTGGCGCTCGAGCGACCAGTCGGAAAGCGCGGCCAGCGTCGAGGCAGCGTCGACGCTCGCTCCGTGCAAGGTCGCGAGCGAAAGCAGGTTCTCCTCCGCCGTCAACTCATCCTTCAATGCGGTCGAGTGCCCGATATAGAGCGTCATGGCCCGCAATGTGGCGTCGAAAGGGGTGATGGCGGCACCATCCCACTCGAGCGTGCCCATGCTCGGAAGGGTCAGGCCGGCGATCATCTTCAGAAGTGTGGTCTTGCCGCTTCCGTTGGCGCCCGACACGACCAGCGCCTCGCCACGCAGCAGAGCGAAGGCAACATCGCTGAACAGCGGAACGCCGCCGCGCTGCGCGGCCAAGTGCTGCCCTTCCAGCATCTTCCTCGGGTCAGGAATGACAATGGCGGATTATAGGCCGGGTCCGCCGTGGCGCTTTGACCTCGATCATGAACTTCCCGACCTGCCGTGCGAGACCCGTTGCAGGCTACTGGACAACCTGGTCGATGATAATGTTGACGCCCGCTGCGCCCGGCTTGATCGTCGCACTTCGTCCGTAAAGGTCCCCCGGCTGCGGTGTCGCGCCACCCGTCTTGGATATGCGTGCCTCGACCACCACAGCGGGCGCGTTCGACAACTTCACTCCGGGTGCCATTCCCATGCTGTCGTCGAGCGCAAAACTCTTCGGCAACTCTTTGGCGGGCACTCGCAACACCGCGAGCGGCATGCGCGAGCCCTCCGGTGCGCGCGCGAAAATGAACACCGTGTCGTTCAACGCGACCTTGGATGCGAGTGCGGGGGCGAGATCGACGCGCCCGCTGATCGCGCCCGACGTTGGAGAGGCCGCCGCGCGCTGCGCCGTCTGCTGCGCAGGTTTGTCCACGGGCTGAAGGGGGGCTTTGCCTTCGCGCTGCGCGGTTTCGACTTCCGCGATGACCGCCGCGACTTGACGCGCCTCATCGGAGTCAGGCGGCACCTGCGCCGCCAGGCGCCGCCAGTAGCCCAGCGATGCGGCGAAGTCCTGCGCCTGGAGCGCGGCGGTGCCCGCGAGCGCCAGCGCTTTCCTGTGGTTGGAATCGATTGCGAGAGCGCGCTCCACCAGCGCCTGGGGCTTGCCGACGAGCCGCTTGCCTTGTGTCATCGCCAACACATCGGCGTAATCGGCGAGCAGGTTTGGATCGTCGTGAACAAGCGCTTCGGCGTGAGCGTAGGCATCCGCCGATTGCGAGAATCGCCCGAGGGCCTGATACGAGCGAGCCAGCAACACCCAGCCCTCCGCATCGTCGGGTCGCTGCTTGAGCTTCTGGGCAAGACCGTCGACCATGGCCAGCACCTGCTGCTCGGACACGTCGTGGCCGGCCGCAACCTCGGCGACCGCCGCTGCGGCGGGATTTCCCAAGCGCTGATAGATGATGAATGCGCCTGACGGGATGAGCACAAACAGGGCAAGCGCAACCAGCCAGCTCTGTCGCGAACGACGCAGTCGATCCCCGCCAGGCGAATGAAGCGCCTCCTCGGCCAAGCGCCGCGTGAGCTCGTTTGTCCCCGCGTTACGCTCCTCGACAGTAATGGCTCCCGCCGCGTACTCGGCGTCGAGCGCGCGCTTCTGATCGCGGAACACGGCGATCGCCGCCGAGTCCGCGTCCAGCGCATTGTCGGCGGCGCTGCGGCGTAGAAGCGGCCACGTCAGCGCAGCGAGCGTGGCCAGGACCAGAAGGGCTGCGATCGACCAGAACAAAAACATGTCTCTCGAAGGAAACCGTCACTGCTGCGCGCACGACGCGATGCCAAATTATACCGGCCGCCCCTCGGGAGGGCCTGCGGCAGCGGCCGATCGGATCGCGATCCCTTCGATGTAAGAATTGAGCCTGCGGCATCTGCTATCATCATCATCCCTTCCCGCCAGAGAGATATTGCGATGCCGGACAAAGACATCCGCGAAGCGTCGCTCGAATATCATCGCGCGAACCCGCCGGGCAAGATAGCGCTGCTTCCGACCAAGCAATTGACTAATCAGCGCGATCTCGCGCTGGCGTATTCGCCGGGCGTTGCCGCTGCGTGCAATGAAATCGCGCGCGATCCCGCCGAGGCGCGCAGCCTCACCTCGCGCGGCAATCTGATCGGCGTGGTCACCAATGGAACCGCGATCTTGGGTCTAGGCGCGATTGGCCCGCTCGCCGGAAAACCGGTGATGGAGGGCAAGGCGGTGCTGTTCAAGAAGTTCGCCGGCATCGATTGCTTCGACATCGAGGTCGACGAGCGCGACCCCGACAAGCTGGTCGATATCGTCTGCGCGCTCGAGCCCACCTTCGGCGGCATCAATCTCGAGGATATCAAGGCGCCGGAATGCTTCTATGTCGAGCGCAAGTGCCGCGAGCGCATGAAGATCCCAGTGTTTCACGACGATCAGCATGGCACTGCGATCATCGTCGGCGCAGCGGTCACCAACGGACTGCGCGTCGTAGGCAAGGACATTTCAAAGGTGAAGCTGGTTGCCTCCGGCGCGGGCGCGGCTGCGCTTGCCTGCCTCGATCTGCTGGTCAGCCTCGGCATCAAGCGCGAAAACATCTGGGTCTCGGACATCGCAGGCGTCGTCTATGCGGGACGCAAAGAAGAGATGGACGAGAACAAGGTGCGTTACGCGCAAAAAACGGAGGCGCGGAAGCTTGCCGACATCATCGGCGGCGCCGATATCTTCCTCGGGCTGTCGGCGGGTGGTGTGCTCAAGCCGGAGATGGTCAAGCGGATGTCGGAGAAGCCGCTGATACTCGCGCTCGCCAATCCCGAGCCCGAAATCATGCCCGATGTGGCGAGGGAGGCACGGCCCGACGCCGTCATCGCCACGGGACGCTCCGATTTCCCGAATCAGGTCAACAACGTCCTGTGCTTTCCCTTTATCTTTCGCGGAGCGCTCGACGTGGGAGCGACGACGATCAACGAGGCGATGAAGCTCGCCTGCGTACGGGCGATTGCCGATCTCGCCATGGCCGAGCAATCGGACATCGTCGCCGCCGCGTACGGTACGGAAGATGTCAAGTTCGGTGCCGACTACCTGATCCCGAAGCCCTTCGATCCGCGGTTGATCGTCAATATCGCGCCGGCCGTCGCGAAAGCGGCGATGGAATCCGGCGTTGCCACGCGGCCGATTACCGACTTCGACGCCTACCATCAGCGGCTGCTCCAGTACGTTTACCATTCGGGCCTGCTGATGAAGCCCATTTTCCAGGCGGCCAAGGCGAATCCTAAGCGGATCGTCTTTGCCGAGGGAGAGGATGAGCGCGTGCTGCGGGCGGCACAGGTGGTCGTCGACGAAGAGCTTGCGAAGCCGATTCTGATCGGACGTCCGGCATTGATCGCCCAACGCGTTGAGCGCTTCGGTCTGCGCCTTAGGGCAGGACGGGATGTCGAGGTCGTCGACAGCGAAGACGACCCGCGCTACCGGGCGTACTGGACCGAATATCACCGGTTGGCAGGACGCAAGGGAGTGACCGAGCAGATCGCCAAAAGCGAAATGCGCCGGCGCAATACCCTGATCGGCGCGATGATGCTTCACATGGGGGACGCCGACGGGCTGCTGTGCGGAACGTACGGAACCTACGAATCCCATCGCCACTACATCGATCAAGTCATCGGCATGCGCAAGGGTGTGCGCACGTTCGCCGCGATGAACGCGGTGGTGATGCACGACCGCACGATTTTTATCGCGGATACCTATGTCAACGTCGATCCCACGCCGGAGCAGATCGCTGAGATCACGCTGCTCGCGGCCGACGAGGTGCGTCGCTTCGGCATCACGCCAAGAGCCGCGCTGCTATCGCATTCGAACTTCGGATCGAGCACGCATCCGCAGGCGCGAAAGATGCAGGAGGCGCTCCGACTGATCAACGCGAAGGAGCCGGACTTCGAGGTCGACGGCGAGATGCACGGTGACTCAGCGCTCTCCAGCGACGTACGGCAAAGAGTACTGACCGGGGCGCGACTCACCGGCGATGCCAATTTGCTGATCATGCCCACGCTCGACGCAGCGAACATTTCGTTCAATCTGCTCAAGGTGGCGGCTGGCAGCGGACTTACGATCGGACCAATGCTGTTGGGCGTCGCCAGGGCCGCACATGTGCTTACACCGTCGGCGACGGTGCGGCGAATCGTCAATATGACGGCGTTGACCGTGGTCGACGCCGCGGTGGAGCGTCAGCCCGCCTTGCTATAGGTTCGAAACATTCCGGCGCCCGAGCGCGGCCCCGCCCGCTGCGGGCGCTGTTTAAATGCAATTGCAGGATTGCTGGCTCGGCCTTACTGACGAATGCCGTAGATCGAACCGGTCAAGGTACAGCCCTTCTGGCCCGGATTGGTGCTGGGCGCGGTGAAGTTCATTGTCACGCCCGTGAACGACACGTTGACCTCGTAGAGCAGCGTCACATTGTTGGTTTTGGTGCCGTCGCTGCAGCTCGACGTTACCTGGCGGCTGGCAGCGAACTGGCCATACTGCGCGTAGTCGCCGCTCGAGCTGCAGACCGCGGTGCTCTCCTCCTCCTGGGAGACCATGGTCAACGCGTTGCGATCCTGAATCAACTCGAAGTCGATGCGGTTCTGGCGCCTGCCGTTGTCGGCCGGGTTCGGGCAGCCGCCGGACTGAAGCGAAAGCACGCCGGCATAGGTGCCGCTCGGATCGTCGACCCTGAGCGTCTGCCGAGTGATGTTTTTGTTTACTGCGACACCGTTCACCGTATAAGAGAGGGTGCCATCATGATCCGATAGCGCGCCAAAGGTCATGGTGCCGACCTGGGAGCACGACACCGCGCTAGGGTTGAAGGGCGTTGCTCCGAAATACGGTCCCTGGCATTGCATCATCGCACCGGTCCATGACGAGAATCCGCTTGGCTCGAGCGTCGCGGAATACCACACTGGCGTGCTTGCACTGCCGTATACGAAAAGCGTCGCGAAAATCACCTCGGAGCGTTGCACGAGCTGCAGGCCCCAGCCGCTTTCATTGGGGTTCCACCACAGATCCGAATTGTCAATGGAAAACTCGGTCGCGCTCGCCGGCATGCCCGCGAGCGCCGCGGCTGCGATCATCGTGCCAAAGAGCTTACCGATCAGTCGACTCTTGCGGGGCCGGTTGGTCGATTGCATCACTTGCTCCTATGGGTGAAGAAGTGCACCCATCCTGCCCGGCGGCCTTTGGGGCGCCAATCGGCCGAGCGCTGAACATGCTGTAAGCATTACTCGTCCATTGCGTTGGGGCGGAGGCTGTCCCGCTATAAGTTTTTCTCTGCTTGCTCATCGGAAGGAGTCCTACCGCGACGTTTGATGCGGGCACTCGCTCACCGGGCGCCCCCGCGGCACCGGGGACTGATGGCCATTTGTCACCCTTCGGCGACGTCCCATCGAGGCGCACCGCGCGCACGCTCGCCGTAGGACTTACGCTGACACCCGGCGCGCTTTGCGCCGACAGAAAAAACCGATCGGTGCCGATACCTTGCAGGCTGCTTGAGCGCCGATACTTCTGTCGAAAGCTAGGGAGCGCGCTGCAAGCCTTGGTTTTTCTGCGGCGCGACGGACGGGAGGGATTCCACAAACGATTGTCGAGGAGCTTCAGGAATGAACACCAGGACATCCATGTTGGTGGCGCTGGCAGCGACCGCTTTGCTGGTCGGCGGATGCGACCGACCAAGTACGTCGACCAGTCAAAAGCTAGATCAATCGGCGCCGAAGACCGCAGACGCAACCCCGGCGCCGAAGAGTGCAGATGCAACGCCGAGCAGCGGGTCGGCGATGTCCGGCTCGAACATGTCCGCGGCAGCGGGCGATACGGCGATTACCGCCAAGGTCAAGGCTGCACTTATTGCCGAACCGGGATTGAAGTCGATGGACATCAACGTAGAGACCAAGGATGGGACGGTTACGCTTTCCGGCAACGTCGCAAGCCCCGATCTGCGCGAGAAGGCCAAGCAGGTCGCGAGCTCGACGGCTGGCGTCAAGGGCGTCATCGATAACCTGAACATCAAGACGACTTCGTGACGCGGCAATGAATCGCGACCAGGTCCGGGGACGGCTGCGCCAGTGGGTCGGCGCCATCGAGCAAGGGTGGGGCCGGCTCATCGCCGACGAGACCCTGCGCATGCGAGGCGAGCGCGACAGCTGGATGGGAAGAATGCAGCATGACCACCGACCCGAGCGCGACACGACGGTAGCAACCGAAGCGCGGGACGGCAGACGCTAAAAGCTAGATGCAGCGGCAAGCGGGACGGGGTTGGCCTGAGCCCCGTCCCGCGGAGCAGAATCTCGCGTTTCGTCTTTGACGTCAGCCAGCGGGCTGATGCTCAGGCTGGTCCTTGGGGATCGATGCGATCAAGGTCGTACCTTCCGAGGGCTCTCCGGCAATGGAGACATCGCCGCCCAATTGCTGAGCGCGTTCGCGCATGCCGCGCAGTCCGTGCGACGTCGGCTTGGTCGCGTCCTCGCGCGAGATGCCAATCCCGTCGTCACGCACAGTCAGAACGTATGCTCCGTTGCGCTCATCGAGCCGTACCCAGATATTCGACGCCTTGGCGTGGCGTGACACGTTCGTCAGGGTTTCCTGGAAGATTCTGAAAAGAGCAAGTGCTCGTTCTGGATCGACGACCATCGGGGCATCGGGCAGGTCCAGATGAACGCGGGCCTTGGCGCTTTTCTGGTGCGCGCTAGCCTGCCAGCGCAGGGCGGCGACCAGCCCCAAATCGTCGAGCACGGAGGGACGCAGCTCGGTGACGATTTTGCGGGTCGCCGCGACTGCGGCATCCACCAACTGGATCATGGCTCTGCGCTTCTTTTCCACTGTATCCGGAAGCCGCTTCGACGGCTCGCCTAGCCATTCGAGATCCATCTTGAGCGCGCTCAAGGTGGCCCCCAGTTCGTCGTGCACTTCCCGGGCGATGCTCGCTTTTTCGTCCTCGCGCACCGACTGCAGGTGGCGCGACAACGCGCGCAACTCTTCGCGCGAGCGCTCAAGCTCGAGCTGTGCGAGGCGGCCGGCGGTGTCGTCGAACACTACGCCGTCCCACACGGTCGCCCCATCTTCGTCGCGGCGCGGAGCGGCACGGATGGCGATCCATTTTTCCGCGGGCCCCTGCTTCGGGTGTAGTCTTCCCGCCCATTTCCAGGCCGTAAGGTTTTCCGCGGAATCGTCGAGGGTTGCTAGCAAATGGCCGCGGTCCGCGGGGTCGATCAGGTCGAAGAATGCGTTTGAGTCGGCGCCGATCGCCGCCTCGTCCAGGCCAGTGATCGACAGACAACCGCGGCTTACGTAGCGAAAGACGCGGCTGCCGTCGGATTCGCGCCGCAGCTTGAACACCATTCCTGGAACGTTGGCCGTTATACGCTCGTAACGTTCCTCGCTTTCTCTAAGGGCGTCCTCCATGGCACGCCTCGCGGTGTTGTCGTAGCACGAGCACAGGTAACCCGCGAACGCGCCCTGCATGTCGTGATACGGGCGCCCCACGCCGATGAACCAGCCGTATCTGCCATCGGCTCGGCGCAGTCGGAACTCGAGCTCGAAAGGTTCGCGCACCGGAAAAGTGAGGTCGATGATAGCGCGCCACCGCGGGCGATCCTCGGGATTAACCGCGTCGAGCCATCCGGCGCCGAGCTCCGCTTCGCGCTTGCGCCCGGTGTAATCGAGCCAAGCCTGATTCACGTAATCGCACGCGCCATGCGCGTCGGAGCGCCAAGCCAGATTGGGAAACCCGGTGAACAGTGCCATGTAGAAATCGCGCGCCCGCTCGGTCTGTTCGCGTAGCTGGATGCGCAACGTGACGTCACGTGTTACGGCGGAATAGCCGCGAAGGTGCCCTTGCTCGTCGCGAATGGCGGAAATGATGTCGTCGCCGCAAAACCGTGTGCCGTCCTTGCGCAGGTGCCAGCACTCTTCCTCGAACCAGCCTCGCCGGGCGGCGATGGCGAGTTCGCTTTCCAGCGGCTGCTTGCGGTCGGGCACATAGAAAATCCCGAAGTGACGTCCGATGATCTCCTTGGCGTCATATCCGTAGACGGCCTGAGCGCCGGGACTCCAGCTGCCGACGCGGCCGTCATTGTCCAGCATGTAGATCGCGCAGTCCTTGACCGCGTTAATGATGAGGCGAGTTCGCGCCTCACTCTCCCGGAGCTCCTGTTCGACGTGGTAGCGACGTGAGATGTCCTGCACCAGGCGCCGATTGGCCAGGTTGAGCTCACGCGCCCGCGTGCGCGCCGCCTGAAAGAGGTACGTCGTCAGCGCGAGAAGGGTCGCCAGCAGGGTTCCTAGCACGAGCGCTGCGTCAGGCAGACGCGACACGCTGCCGCGGATGTAATAGGCGCTCGGAGTTACACGCAGCTTCCAGTCGGTGTTGCTGATGGACAGCGGCAGCTCCTGCGCCCATTCCGACGACGCGACGGGGTCGTCCGATCCGACAGCGAGTTGAACCTTGCCGTCCTCCAGCAACTCGATACGGTGATCAGGGAAGCGGCCGCCAAGCACCGATGCGAGCCAGTTGCCCTTGGCGAGTGTGGCCGAGAGAATGCCCTTGAGCTCGTCGCCCACAGAGACCGGTACGTAAATCACGACGCCTTCGCCGCCGATCAGCAAATCAGTGAACTTGGACAGCGTCGGTTGGCGGGTGGCGACGGCCAGCTCGACGGCAGACCGGCGACGCGGATCGCGTCTCGCGTCGAAGCCAACAACGCTGCCTTCGTAATCGGGAGGCGTAACCCAGCGGATGATGTAATCCGGCCCGGCCCACGCCACCGACCGCACCTCGTCCAGGCTCTGCAGCATAGCCTTGGCGTCGCGCTGCATAAGCTCCGGATCGAATTGATAGATCGGCGCGCGCACGCCGAAGCGCCATATGGTGTCGATGCGCTCCCTCAACTCACGCTCGGTCTGCCCGCGGGCGTCCGCTGCGAGCAATGCAGTTCCCCGCTGGACGAATCGCGTTTCTTCGACGCTCGAGGCGCGCCACAGCACGAGCACGCAAGCGAAGGCCGCGAGCCAGACGATAAGCGGAGCGGTGCGCCGCAGCGCGAGGCGCTCTTGTTCGTTGCCGAGCAGCGCATAGAGGAGAACCGCACCCGCGAGAACGATAAAGAGTAAGGCGTTGGTTCGTTCGCTGCCCGTGAACTGAAGGAGCTCAAGGGTGACGCTACTTCCGCCCCAGGAACCCACGGCCATCATCAGCGACAGCGCCATCGCGATCGCGCCGAGTAGCGCCAGCATGATGGCGTGCCAGCCGCGGCGATTGCTGCTCGGGCCGAAAGAGGCCAGTGCGCTTCCCATGACGATTGCGACCAGCGCGGTTAAAACCCCCATATCGTCGTAATCGCCCGCCTTGTAGGGCAGCCACGGATTGGCGAGCAGAGGGTGAATGGGCAGGATGCCGGGGGCGATCGCCGCTACCAGCCGCAGCCCCGCGATCACGATGGGAACTGCAGCGAACAGACGTGCCGTTCGCGCCCAGCCGAGAGCTTGCAGCGCCAGCGCCATGCCACAAAAAGCGAAGACCCATGCCGTGTCGTACTGAATCGCCTCGACGGCAGGGGCGATCGGGGGAGCTTCGCCCGTGTGCCAGCTCCTGATCATCAGTCCGGCGATCGCGGCGATAGCAACCCCGAGCGAGAACAGAAGTGCCGCTACCCAGGGTTCACCGCGGGAGAGCTTGATTCGCATGGCAGGTGGTGCTCGCGTCGATAGCTAACTGCCGGTGAGCTGCGCGCCCGGCGAGGACATCGCGGAATGCTTCTTGCGGCAAAGGCTCGCTTGAAGAGGCGCTCCCCCAGCGGGCGAACTCGATCGAACGGGGAAGCACATCATCCAATCGTGAAGATCATGGTCTTAGTGCTGCTGCTCGCCCTGCTGATTGGCACACTCCCGATTTATCGTTACAGCCGACAATGGGGATATTACCCCAGCGGCATCGTCGCCGCGATTCTGCTGATCCTAACCGCCGCGCTGATCCATTCATCGGGTTGAGTGCGCTCCCACACGTCTCGATGAGTGGGATGACGGACGTCGCCTGCCCTCGAATCTGGCCAACAGCAGGAAAACATTCTTGCCTACAGCAGCTCGAGCTCATCGGTCTTTTGTACAAACAGCGCAGCAGTTTTGCAAAAATGGTAGGTCGATCGCGCTGGCCGTGACAGTGTTTCCCTGCGAAGTATGGTCCTGCTGCGATTGGCACGCCGTTTGCGAGTGAGTCTGAGGCAGGGGATCGGGCAGCGAGGATTCGTTCAGCCCTCCCATGACACGGATTCACCGCTCTCGAGCTCCTGCACCAATTCATCGCGACCGTCCGACGAAACAAGGCGGGAGCCCGATAACATGGCTGTCAAGCCGGTCTCGGGGACGGGGCGCAGAGGCGAGTAGGGAAGCGCCGCGGCGCGGCGGAACGTGAGGCCGCGCCGTCCTGCCAAGGGCGTGATCGCCGGTTGAGTTCCCGGTGGGGGCATCGCATTGTAGGACAGGCTCCTACGCGCCCCCCACTGGCGCCTACATCATTAAAAGTGCATGACCGATAGCGCGAGCGGGGTCACTGGCCGACCATGTGGGCGTCGTAAACACCCATGACGGAGAGGGGCCCAAATGCTCGGAGAACAACTAGAAGATTTCGCGAATCTCGCCAAGTATCCCGCAGCCTGCGATGCAGTCTCAGCCAAACCCGCACGCGACGCGACCCGCGCGCTGCAGTCCGCCGGGCTCGAGCGATTTGGAAGACTCTATGGCGCGTGTGCGCCGATGCGTGATCTGTTTCACAGCCTCGATCGGCTGGCCCGTTCTAACGCGCCCGTGATGATTCTGGGCGAGAGCGGTTCGGGCAAGGAGTTGGTTGCTGCTACGCTGCATCAGCTTTCCTCGCGCAGCGATCGTCCGTTCATCGCAGTCAACTGCGGTGCGTTGCCGGAGAACTTGATCGAAAGCGAGCTTTTCGGTCATGAGCGCGGCAGCTTCACCGGTGCTGCACGAACCCATCGCGGCTGCTTCGAGCGCGCCAGTGGCGGGACGTTGTTACTCGACGAAGTCACCGAGATGCCCATCGACATGCAGGTGCGACTTCTGCGTGTTCTCGAAACCGGATCCTTCAGCCGCGTCGGCGGAGACCAGGAAATCGCCGCCGACGTGCGCGTCCTCGCGGCGAGCAATCGCGATCTGCGCCAGGCCGTTGCGTCGGGCAGGTTGCGCGAGGACCTCATGTATCGGCTGTGCGTGATTCCCGTCATGGTGCCGCCGCTGCGCGAGCGGGGAGAAGACGCAGTGCTGCTGGCGGAAATGTTCCTGAGCGAGCTGAATGAAGAGTACGGCGCCGCCAAGACGTTGAGCGCCGATGCCCGGCGCCGCATCGCTTCGCATGCATGGCCCGGCAACGTGCGCGAGCTCAAGAACGTGGTGCACCGCGCTTTCGTCTTGTCGGACGACGAGATCGATGTCGACATCGGCAGCTTCGCCGCAATCAACGGTGCTGTGCCTTCGGAGCCTTCTGCCGCGATGCCGGTCGATGCGGGGCGTGAGAACGGCCACGGGATCGTCATTCGAGTCGGGATGTCGCTCGACGATGCGGAGCGTGCGCTCATTACGGCGACACTGCGAGCGGTAGGCGGAAGCAAGGCAGAGGCCGCGCGCATACTGGGCATCAGCCTTAAGACGATATACAACCGCTTGCACGCGTACGGCGACACCGAGATGATTGCGCGGCGCGCTTCCCAGTCGACGGAGTGCAACGTGCTTGCTCTGTAGCGGGAGTCGCGATTGGATCAACCCGATGACTGCTCTATAATCGAGTCACGCATGTCTGCGGGGCCGTATGCCGTTCCGCCGGGGAGAGAGGAAGGAGTGTCTAGCCGTAAAACCCGCGTGTTGATCGTCGATGATCACGCGTTGGTGCGGGCAGGATTCAGACAGCTGCTCGAGACGACCGACGACTTCGAAGCCGCTGGCGAAGCGGGCACCGCCGCCGCGGCATTGAGCCTTGCGGCAACCGGCAATTTCGACGTCGTATTGCTCGACATCGCGCTGCCGGACGCCAGCGTGCTCGACACCGTGAGCACGATGCGGCGGCGTCAGCCGAATCTTCCGATTTTGATCGTCAGCATGTATCCGGAGGAGCAGTACGCCGTGAATCTACTGCGCGCCGGCGTGAGCGGCTTCTTTCCCAAGGCGGGCGAAGCTAAAGACATGCTCCACGCTCTGCGCGCCGTCGCCGAAGGGAAGAAGTACATAAGTCCTTCGCTTGCCGAGATGCTGGCATTGGAAGCCGCTGGCGACGCCGCGGAGCCGCTGCACAGGAAGCTGTCGAATCGGGAGTTCCAAATCTTCGTCCAGTTGGCAGCGGGAAAAACCGTGACGGACATCGCGGGGGAGCTGTGCCTGAGCGTGAAGACGATCAGCACGTACCGCTCGCGAATCCTGGAAAAGATGAACCTCGAGCGCAACGCGGAGCTCACGGCTTATGCGCTGCGCCACAACCTGATCAGCTGATCTTGAGGAGCCGATGGGTCGCCGGCTGCGCGTCTTCGTTGTCGAGGATTCCGCGATTATCCGCAAGCGGATCATGGACAACCTGTCCGCGCTGGGCCACTTCGATGTCGTAGGGTTCGCCGAGTCGGAAGACGAAGCGATCGAGGGCATCGAAAACCTGCAGCCCGATGTCATCATCACCGACATCCGCTTGAAGCAGGGAAACGGCATCGAGGTCGTGAGGCAGGTGCGTGCTGACGATCTCGCGCCGCGTCCCAGAATCTTCGTACTCACCAATTACAATTACCCCGAGTACCGGGCGCAATGCTCGGCCGCTGGTGCCGACGCGTTCTTTGACAAATCGGCCGAATACGATCTTCTGCTTTCCAACCTGCAGCGAATGAATTGACGCGCCGCCCGACGGCGTGCATCGAACGTCGCAACGCGAAATGCGCTTCGTGCGCATCCTGGCATGACGCTTGCATTTCCCGTGTCGAGCGGATCGATTGTGCGCGGCTCCCGCCAAACTTCCTTCGGGAATACGCCGGCCTTCCGCGATCAGTACCTGACCGAGATCAGAAAGGATTGAAAATGCTGCATTACGCTATAGTGTTTTTCACCATCGCGATCATCGCTGCCGTGTTCGGCTTCGGAGGGATCGCTGCCGGCGCCGCCGCAGTCGCCAAGATCCTGTTCTTCTTCTTCCTCGCTTTGTTCGTTGCCTCGCTGGTCGGTGGATTGGTTCGCCGCGGCGGAAGTTAGGCGCAGGCCTTGCCGTTCCTCGAAAGCGCTGTGAAGTGAGCGAAGGCGGTGTCACGTGAAATCTCCGGTCGCGGACGGGGCGCATGGCCCCCTGTCCACTGCTCCGTCCGCATTTTTTGCTCACACTGACAGGATGTCTTTCATGGACCGTGCTTCGCGGAGCCTGATGGGATCGAGGCATGACAACGCAGCCGCCGCGGCGCCGAGTCGGTCCTTTTCCGAGCTGGCCGGGGCGCAGCAACCTGCCAACCCGCGCACACTGACGCTGACGCTGATCGCCATCATGCTCAGCCTATTGCTGCTGCGCGAGGCCGCTGCGTTTTTCATTCCATTGCTATTAAGCCTGGCGCTGAGCTATGCGCTCTCACCGCTCGTGCGCAGACTTGCGTCGTGGGGAATTCCGCGCTCGCTCGCAGCACTGCTGGTGATCATGGTCGTCGTCGGAATCATTGCAGGTTCGATCTATCGCGTGGGCAATGACGCTGGGGACGTCCTGCAGCAGCTTCCGGAAGCGGTACAACGATTGCGTCTTGCGCTCGCCAGCGCAAGCATGGATCACAGCGGTGCGCTGGAGCATGTTCAGCGCGCCGCCAGTGAGCTTGAGAAGCTGGCCGACGCGGCTGCGCCCGCTGCCGCGAAGGGCAAACCGCCGCCGGCGCCCGCCAGCATCGATGTTCGCTCGATGCTGCTGATCGGCACCGGAAGCGTGGTCGTCGCGCTGGGGCAGCTTGCTTCGGGGTTGGCGCTGGCGTTTTTCCTGCTGTCAGCGGGCGACATGTTCCGTCGCAAGTTCATCGCCGTCGTCGGTCCTTCGACGTCGCGGCGCAAGACTGCGTTGCGGATCCTCGAGCGCGTCGATCTGCTCAATCAGCGCTATTTCGCGATCATGCTTCTCATCAATGTCGTGATAGGACTCTGCATCGGCGTCGGGTTCTATGTAATGGGGCTGGATCGGCCTGCGGTGTGGGGCGTCGCCGCAGCGATCCTGCACACGATTCCCTACTTGGGGACGGCGATGATTGCGGGCGCCGCGGCCGTTACGGCGTTTGGGCAGTTCGGAACTGCCGCCGCGGCGTTTCTTGCGGCGGGCATTGTGCTCGCGGTCGGTGGGGTATTGGGTGTAGCGCTGCAGCCCTGGCTGCTCGGACGCGCTGCGAGGATGAACGCGACGGCGGTGTTCGTATCTCTGCTGTTCTGGGGCATGGTGTGGGGTGGGTGGGGCTTGCTGCTCGCCGTCCCGGTCATGGTGGCGATCAAGAGCGTGTGCGATCAGATCGAGCCCCTCAAGCCGTGGGGCGAGTTGCTTGGACCCTGATCACCCGTTGCACAGCGAAAGGAACAATCCAAATGAATGCTGCGATTTTTGAAGTGCGCAGAAATAATAACGGTGACTGGAATGTGTTCGAGCGGGGTCTTGATTTCTCTCTGGAGACCTTCGCCGAAAAGCACGCGGCGATCGAATTCGCTTCTGCCATGGCCAGGATGCGGCCCCCCGCCGAGATCCGCGTCGTGGCAGCCGACGGAACCTTGCTCGGCGCACGCCTGGTGGACGTGGAAACAGTCGGTGTCTGGGACTAACGACTGCTCGCAGGACTTTCATCTGTGGAAAACACAATGACTTCGCATTCGCAGACCACCGCGGTTCCGGAGGAGCTCGAATCACTTTGGCAAAACATCGCGCGCATTCGCATTGGAATGTTTACCGCGATCGGCGCCGACGGCGCGTTCGCAAGCCGTCCCATGATGACATGCGAGATCGATCCGACGGGGACGCTGTGGTTCTTTGTCGCCGATGATGGCGCGCTGGCGCGAAGCGTGTCGCGCGACGCACGTGTCTCGGTCACCTATACCGACCCCGATGACGGATGGTTCGCGTCGGTAAGCGGTACGGCGCAAATTGTCCACGACGACGCGATGGCGCGAGCGTTGTGGGAACCCGCCCTTTCCGCGTGGTTCCACGGAGGATTCGCTGACCCGCAGCTCGGGTTGCTGCGTGTGGCAGTTCACCACGCCGAATACTGGAAGAGCTCCGGCAAGGTGGGCCAGCTGTTCGCGTTCGCCAAGGCGGCCCTGCTGCAGACGCCGCCACACCACATCGCTGAACATCACACGATCGATCTCTGACCGATCTGCAGCGGGGAGCTGCCGTCGGCCGATGAAGACGGGAGGATCGGCCGCCCGCAAGCCGAAGGGGGCGCGCGTGCGGAGCTTGAAACCTAAAGCTCCCGCGCAAACCTAGGGGACGTGACGCCGCTCGATCGTTTTCCCTCCAGCGCTTCCCGGCTCGTCGAGGACGGCAGCCCCACCTCGGCTGCGGCGCAGATGCCGGCAGCGCGGTCCGATCCCGATGGCGTTCTTCTCGACGCCTATTCGAATGCGGTAAGCGGCGCGGTCGAGCGGGCAAGCCCAGCCGTAGCCCACATCCGCATCGAGCGCGCCGGCAATCGACGGCGCGCGCAGGAAGGCGCCGGCTCGGGCTTTATCCTGACGCCCGACGGATACATGGTAACCAACAGTCACGTTGCCGGCGGAGCCGACGCGATCGAGGTGACGCTCCCCGATGGACGCCTGGCCGACGCGGAACTGGTGGGCGATGATCCGGACTCTGATCTCGCCGTGCTGAAGATCGCCGCACCAGGCCTTGCCCATGCCAGTTTTCGCGATTCGAGTCGTGTCAGGGTCGGGCAGATCGCGATCGCCATCGGCAGTCCATATGGATTTCAGCACAGCGTCACGGCGGGGATCATCAGCGCGCTGGGCCGCTCGATGCGTAGCAGAACTGGGCGGCTGCTCGACAGCATCATTCAAACCGATGCCGCGCTCAACCCCGGCAATTCCGGCGGGCCGCTGGTCGATACTTCGGGCGGTGTCGTCGGCGTCAACACCGCGATGATCATGTCCGCGCAAGGCATCTGCTTCGCGATAGCTTCCAACACTGTCGAGCGTATCGTCGTCGCGCTGATCCGCGAAGGGCGCGTGCGCCGGGCTTATCTAGGCCTGGGCGGCGAGGATACGCCGATTGCGCGTCGCGTCGTACGGCATTTCGCTCTGCAAAACGAATCCGGAGTCCGCGTGAACAGCGTAGAGCGCGACTCGCCTGCAGCTCAAGCGGGGATTCGCGTAGGAGACCTTATCGTCGAGTTTGGCGACGCGGCAGTGACGGGCGTCGACGATCTGCACCGCATGCTCACCGGTGGCCGCATCGGCGATGGTATCGACGTCGCGTTGCTGCGAGGCTCGCAGCGTCTTCGGCTTCGCATCACTCCGCGCGAATCTTCCCGAAGCTAAGCGCGGGCGCGGCTCTCCCGCTCGCGCATTTCGCTGCGCTAGTAGGTGTGTGTTGCGGCAAGCGGCCCTTCCTCAACGAATCGCAGCGGAAGCCGCGACTTTCCAAGCATCGCGAACTGTGCAAGAATTACAGCAACTTGCAGAATCAAGGTGGTCGCGATGCTGGACCGTGACGGGTATCGCCCGAACGTCGCCATCGTCATCGCCAACTCGAAAAATCTGGTCTTCTGGGGCAAGCGGATTCGCGAGCATTCGTGGCAGTTTCCGCAAGGTGGCATCAACCCCGGGGAGACGCCCGAGCGGGCGATGTATCGGGAGCTCAAGGAAGAGGTCGGACTTGCCCCCGAGCACGTGAGAGTTCTGGGGCGCACGCGCGACTGGCTGCGTTACGACGTTCCGCAACACTGGATCAAGCGCGAGTGGCGGGGTAGCTACCGCGGCCAGAAGCAGATCTGGTACCTGCTGCGGCTCATCGGGCGCGACAGCGACGTGAGCCTACGCGCGACCGATCATCCCGAGTTCGATGCCTGGCGCTGGCACGACTACTGGATTCCGCTGGAAAGCGTGATCGATTTCAAACGGGACGTCTATCGCCGCGGCTTGATGGAGCTCGAGCGCTTCCTTCACCAACGGCCGCAAACGCGCCGCCAGCGCTTGTACGGCTGGGCGCGCAGCGTGATGCCGCCCCCCTACACCAACCCGTCGGAATAGGTGTAGCGACCCGAGCAGTGAGCCAGGTCCCGCTCGCGCAGCGAGCGGGGTGCGAGCGACCGCGAGTGGTCGCTGCGGCCGACGCGTAACGTTGCAGGTTTTAAAGAGAGTTCGAGGAGGCCGCTGACCCGAGCAGTGAGCAGGTCCCGCTCGCGCAGCGAGCGGGGCGACGCTCAGCGCAGCATTCCCATCGTGCCCATGCCGGCGACACCGCCAAACATCGTCGGCATCACCATCAGGCCCACCAGCCAGAAAAGCACGATATTGCAGATCAGCACGATGATCGTGTAGCCCACCGCCTTGTCGGCCGGGCACTTCTTGACCGGCGTCGCACCGAGATAAAAGGTGTAGATGGAATAGATCCCGGCGATCAAACCGATGATGCCGCCGACGGCCGGTATCAAGCGGAAAATGCCGGCGATCCAAACGGCGGTATACGAGTACGCCACGAGCTTGAGCGACCCGACGAAGTCGCGCTGGCCCCCGAAGGTCGGCGCCAGCAGATCAACAATGAGAGCGACGATGGACACCGCAACCAGGCTCAAGAGATAAATCCCGATCGCGAAGGGCAAGCCCAGTGCCGATCCGAAGCTCAAGCCGCGAACGACGACTGCCAGCGGGCCGATTGCCGCCAGGATCATGATGTAACCGACGTAGAGCGACTGCACCGTCGCGGGCTCGACAGCGATCGTCGACCACTCCTGTTTGGGACTCACGAGGATGTTCTTGACGCGGTCGACCACATTCATCGTCAACCCTCCTTGTTCGATCAAAGTATCACGAGGTTGTTGCGGTGGATGAGCTCAGGCTCGTCGACATAACCCAGTATCGATTCTATTTCGGACGACGGCTTTCGCAGGATGCGTCTGGTTTCGGCAGCGGTGTAATTGATCAATCCGCGGGCGATTTCCTTTCCCTGGGCATCGAGGCAGGCAACCACTTCGCCGCGCTCGAACGTGCCGTCGCACGCGACCACGCCGATCGGGAGCAGGCTCTTGCCATCGCGGGTCAACGCTCGCGCTGCGCCGGCGTCGAGCACGAGAGTACCAGCGGTGCGCAGGTGATCGGCGAGCCATTGTTTGCGCGCAGCCAGCGTCATCGTCTCCGCCGCAAGCTGGGTGCCCAGCGCCTCTCCTGCCGCGAGTCTGGTAAGAACCGATTCCTCGCGTCCGTCGGCGATCACTGTGGAGGCACCGCTACGCGCTGCACGCTTGGCGGCGAGAACCTTGGTGAGCATCCCGCCCCGGGCAAGAGGTGAGCCGATGCCGCCGGCCATCGCCTCCAGCGCTGGATCGCCGGCGCGGCCGCTCGCAAGCAGCGTCGCGGTGGGGTCGCGGCGCGGATCGCCCGTATAAAGACCCGGCTGGTCGGTCAGTAGCACCAGCACATCGGCTTCGACCAGATTGGTGACGAGCGCACCGAGCGTGTCGTTGTCTCCGAGCCGGATCTCGTCGGTGGTGACCGTATCGTTCTCGTTGATCACCGGAATCACACCGAGTGCAATCAGCGTGAACAAAGTCGAGCGAGCATTGAGATAGCGGCGGCGATCCGCCAGGTCATCGTGGGTGAGCAGCACCTGTGCGGTGTGCAGACCGAAGCGCGAAAATGCGGCTTCGTACGCCTGCACCAAGCCCATCTGGCCGACCGCCGCGGCCGCCTGCAGCTCGTGGATGGCCGCGGGACGCGCTTTCCAGCCAAGCCTCTGCATGCCCTCCGCGATCGCTCCCGACGAGACCAGCACGATCTCCTTGCCGGCGCGGCGCAACGCGGCGATCTGCTCTGCCCAGCGCGCTACCGAGGCGTGATCGATGCCGCGGCCGTCGTTGGTGACCAGACTGGAGCCCACCTTGACAACCAGCCGACGCGCCGAAGCGACCAGCGACGTCACAGCCGACGCACTCATTGCGCGTCCACCATCGCCGGCTCCGCTGGATGCTTGGTCATCCAGGCTTGAATCGCGTAGACGAGCTCGCGACAGCCCTCGCCGCTGATTGCGGCGATGCCGAACACCGGCCCCTTCCACCTGTATTTTTTAACGAAGGCCGCAATGCGTCCCTCGCGTTCCTCCGGTGCAATCAAATCGATCTTGTTCAGCACGAGCCAGCGTTCCTTGGCGGCGAGCGAAGGATCGTAGCGCTTGAGCTCCTTCACGATCGCGCGCGCGTCAGCAACAGGATCAGCCGCGCCGTCCGGCGGCGCGAGATCAACAACGTGAAGAAGCAACCGGGTCCGCTGCAGATGCCGCAGGAAATGGTGACCGAGACCGGCGCCTTCTGCCGCACCTTCGATAAGGCCCGGAATGTCGGCGACGATGAAGCTTCGGTGCTGATCGACGCGCACAACGCCGAGACTGGGGGCCAGAGTCGTGAAGGGATATTCGGCGACCTTGGGGCGCGCCGCGGAGATGGCTCGGATGAGCGTCGACTTGCCGGCGTTGGGCATTCCGAGCAAACCGACGTCCGCCAGCACCTTGAGCTCGAGACGCAGTCGTCGCTGCTCGCCTTTTTCTCCCGGCGTGGATTGCCGCGGCGAGCGGTTGGTGCTCGACTTGAAATGCAGGTTGCCCAAGCCGCCGCGGCCGCCTCTGGCGACCAGCGCCTTCTGCCCGTCCACGGCGAGATCGGCGATCAGCTCGCCGCTTTCAGCATCGGTGATCACTGTTCCCACCGGAACACGCAGCACGATGTCGTTTGCGCCGCGTCCATATTGATCGGCGCCGCGACCTTTTTCGCCGCTCCCCGCGCGATGCACGCGGGCATAACGATAGTCGATCAGCGTGTTGAGATTGCGATCGGCACGGACGATCACGCTGCCGCCGCGCCCGCCGTCGCCACCGTCGGGGCCGCCCCGGGGAACATATTTTTCACGCCGGAACGAGACCGCACCGTTGCCGCCGTCGCCGGCGATGACCGCGATCAGCGCTTCATCGACGAATTTCATAGCGAGCCGCGAGCGGTCAGGCGCCGAAAGAGCACAAAGCGCTCGGTGTCGTCGCCGCGGCGGCGCCCTTCCCACACTTTTTCCCACGCCGAGTCCGGCGGCGTTTCCGCATCGTCGCGACCCAGCTGCACCAGCAGTGCCCCGCACCCGTTGGCAGAATCGACTTCGTCGCGCACCGTGACCAGACCGATAAAATATTCGAGAAGCACTCGCTGCGGATCGCCCAGGCTACGGCTGGCGACACAAGTCCCCGGCGGGAGATGCGTCGAGAGCGACTCGGCGACGGTGCGATAACTGCGCCGCGAATCGAGGTAGGGCAGCCAGATCGTCGAATAAAGCCCCCACGCCAGCGTCATGCCGACCGCCCAGTTGAGTATGGTCCGGCGGTTGGAGCGGCGCGCCGGACGCACCAGCGCGATCCAGGCGAGCGTCAGCAGGGCCGAGATCGCGATCGGTATCACCTGAATCGGGGGCTGGAAACCGGGTTGGGTGTCGCGAAACATTCGCGCTACCGCTTCCGGCAAGCCATGCCACACCGATTCGATCCACAGCGCCCAAACCAGGGTTCCGGCCAATCCGAAGGTCAGAATGCCAAACCAGTCGAGAGCGCCCGAGAGGCCGCGCTTGAGCGTATCGACTTCCGCAGCGGCGAGCAGCGACAACGGAACGAGCACGGGCAGAGCGAGAATCGCCCGGGGCTCGGCGGCTGCGGAAAGGATCACGAGAATGACGAGGGTCATGGTGACCGGCAGCTGGACGCCGGCATTACCGAGTCCGCCGTGGTAGCCGCGGGAACGGATCCACAGTGTCCACAGGGCAAGCGGGAGCGCGGGCCACGCAAACCAGGGGAGGTTCTTGAGGTAATAGAAGGGCTCGACCGGCGGCGACCCAGCCGTGCGGCCGAAGAAACGCGCGACGCTCTGCGCATCGAGCCACTGCGCGAACAACAGGGGATCGCGCTGATAAAGCAACACCGGCCACAGCGCGATCAACGGTGCCGCGACAGCAAGCGCGAGCGAGAGCGAGTACGCATAGTTGCGGCTGCGCCACGCCGCGAACAACGGGAGCACGAGCGCGCACAGCGCGATAATCGCAGCGGCAGACAGCCCCTTGCATAGGCAGGCGAGACCGACGGCGACGCCCAGCAGCGCTCCCGCCAGTGCGAAGCGACGCGGCGTGAGCGCGAGCGCGTAGAGCGCGAGCGCGTACACGGCGAGAAGGCCAACCTCGGGCGCGAGTTGATGGGCACGGTCCCAGAGACCCGCGCATCCCATGAGCACCAAGACCGGCAGCCAGCGCAAGGATCGGCCGTAGAGCTCGCGCGCAGTAAGCGAAGTGAGCCAGAACGTCAATGCAAGGCAGACCGCGTTAGCGATCCGAGCGGCATCGTGCAGAGGCACGAGCGCGCCAAAAGCTGCGGCGAACCCGGCAGCCAGCGCTGAGAACAGCGGGGCGCGCTCGGGGACCGCGACGCCGGCGAGGTGCGGGACGACGTAGTCCCGATACTGCAGCATATCGAATGCCAGCCCGAAGTTCGTGGCGTCGTCGGACTTCCAGGGATCGTGACCGAAGAGACCGAGCGCGATCCAGGCGGTACACAGCAGCACCAGCCCCGCGTGCTTGTATGCACGATAAGGCCCAGACGGCGACAGTCCGGACGTGTCCTCCGGATTGCGAAGCGGGTCGGCGAGAGGCATGGGTCAGGGAGCCTCTGAGCAAGCCCCGCATGGCCGCGACGGCGGCTTTCCGGGATGAAATGCGCGAAGCAAGGCGAAGCCAATAGCAGGGCGGCCGCGCGGAGCGGAGCAGGACTCCGCGAGCGTAACGAGTGGAGGCGACCTCCGCGCGGGATGCGAAGCGCCGTCGCTGCGGTCGCCCGTGCGCGCCTCCGCGGTCGCATCCCCTAAAGGGGGCCCTGCTCGGCGCTGCGGCGCGCCTATTGGCGAGCCGAGCGACAAAGCAGGTCGCCCGGAAAGCCCCGTCCCATCCGGGTTTCGGCGCAATGGCCTCATCTGCTTCGTTGCGTGGCTTGCGAATAGGACGAACTATTCGCTGCGCCACGACGCCTTGCATCTGAACCCATTGCGCCAGAAACGCGGCTCATGCGGGACTTGCTCAGAGGTTCCTTAGCGACGGCCGGAAACAAAAAGGCAGCCGAAGCTGCCTTTCGCTCGATCAACTTCCGGTCAGGCCATCACGCCGCCTTAGGGGCGGTTTTCGTGGCGTAGCGTTGCCGGAATTTCTCGACGCGCCCGGCGGTGTCGACGATCTTCTGCTTGCCAGTATAGAACGGATGGCACGCCGAGCAGACTTCCACATGTAACGGCTTGTTCACGGTCGAGCGAGTCGTGAACGTATTGCCGCAGCTGCACGTGACTTGAATCTCGCTGTACTGAGGATGAATGCCCGTCTTCATCGGATGCCTCGTTCAATCAATCCCGGGGTGCGGTCCCAACGGCGCCGCCCCGGTAAAGCGGCGAATTATGCGGGTTTTTGCAGTGCAACGCAACTCCGCTACTGGTCTCTCATCTGGGGGCAGAGCGCTTTAATTTCAAGGCGTTGCTAGCACTGCGCGCGGGGAATCGAGGCCTCAACCCCTGCGCATCGAATCGAAGAATTGCGACGCCGCAGGGCGGAGCAGGGCCCCCGCGCGCAGCGCGGGGATGCGACCCCGGAGGCGGATGTCGGAGTTCGGACACTTCGCTGGAACGAAGCGCGAGAGTCGAATACATCAACCTCTGCGCATCGAGTCAAAGAACTCCCCGTTGTTCTTGGTCTGCTTCACCTTGTCGACAAGGAATTCCGTGGCTTCGAGGTCGTCCATCGGGTACAGGAGCTTGCGCAGTATCCACACCTTCTGTAGAACATCAGGCTTGAGCAGGAGCTCTTCCTTTCGCGTACCCGATCGGTTCACGTTGATCGCCGGATAAGTGCGCTTCTCCGCCATCCGCCGGTCGAGGTGGATTTCCATGTTGCCCGTGCCCTTGAATTCTTCGTAGATCACATCGTCCATGCGCGAGCCGGTGTCGATCAGCGCGGTCGCGATGATGGTGAGCGAACCGCCCTCCTCGATGTTGCGCGCAGCGCCGAAGAAGCGCTTCGGGCGTTGCAGCGCGTTAGCGTCCACACCGCCCGTCAGCACCTTGCCCGATGCCGGCACGACAGTGTTGTAGGCGCGGGCGAGACGGGTGATCGAATCGAGCAGGATCACAACGTCCTTCTTGTGCTCGACGAGGCGTTTGGCTTTTTCGATCACCATTTCCGCCACCTGAACGTGGCGCGTCGCTGGTTCGTCGAAGGTGGACGAAACAACTTCGCCGCGCACCGAGCGTTGCATCTCGGTGACCTCTTCCGGCCGCTCGTCGATCAGCAGCACGATCAGGACCACGTCCGGATAGTTGGCTGCGATCGAGTGGGCGACGTGCTGCAGCATGACCGTCTTGCCCGACTTGGGGGACGACACCAGAAGCCCGCGCTGACCCTTGCCGATCGGGGCGATGATGTCGATGATGCGGCCGGTCATGTTTTCTTCGGCCTTGATGTCGCGCTCGAGAATCAACGGCTCGTCAGGAAACAGCGGGGTCAGGTTCTCGAACAGGATCTTGCTCTTGGCGTTCTCGGGTGGTTCCCCGTTGACCTTGTCGACCTTGACCAGCGCGAAGTAGCGCTCGCCGTCTTTCGGCGTGCGGATCTCGCCCTCGATGGTGTCGCCGGTGTGCAGATTGAAGCGCCGGATCTGCGACGGCGAGATATAGATGTCGTCGGTTCCCGCGAGATACGACGTGTCGGGCGAGCGCAGGAAACCGAATCCGTCGGGCAGCACTTCCAGCGTGCCGTCGCCATAGATGCTCTCGCCTTTCTTCGCCTGATTTTTCAGCAGTGCGAAGATGAGATCGTGCTTGCGCATCCGGTTTGCGCCGTCGATCTCGTTGGTATTGGCGATTTCGACCAGCTCGGTGACCGGTTTGGACTTGAGGTCGGACAGGTGCATGGATGGATGGGGTGCGGGGAGAAACCGAAGCAGCCTTTGGCGTCGACGCGCGGCCGCATTTTCTATCAGGGAGATTGGCGCCGGAGAACGTACCACGGCGCCGGTGGTGGCGCTCGAGGGAGGCGAAGCCTCCTCGGGAGCGCGGTTCAATCGTTCAGAAGACTAGCTGTTTCACAGGTGGCTGTCAATAAACGCCGTGAGCTGGGATTTCGAAAGTGCTCCGACCTTTTGCGCGGCAACCTCACCGCCCTTGAACAGGATCAACGTCGGAATGCCGCGGACGCCGTACTTCACCGGCGTGCCCGGATTGGCGTCGACGTCGAGCTTGGCGACAGTTAGCCGGCCGGCATAGTCCTTGGCAACATCGTCCAGGATGGGCGCGATCATTTTGCAGGGACCGCACCACTCGGCCCAGTAATCCACCAGGACCGGGGTTCCCGCCTGCAGAACGTCCTTTTCGAAGCTGGCATCGCTGACATGCTTGATGTGTTCGCTCATGATTCCTCGCTTGAAGTGCGGCTTCGAAAGAGCCCGCCCGCTGCGCAGCCTAAGTTAACGGAAACCCAATACCCCCGCAAGCAGCGCGGTCCTCAGACAGGACTTGGGGGTCGATTTGATAGAATCAAGCCTGGAAGGACGCCTTTGGGACCGAGATCCCGTCAATGACCTACGTCGTTACCGAAACGTGCATCCGTTGCAAGTACACCGACTGTGTCGACGTGTGCCCGGTCGATTGCTTCCGCGAGGGACCGAACTTCCTGGTCATCGACCCCGATGAATGTATCGACTGCACCCTTTGTGTGGCCGAATGCCCAGTCGAGGCGATTTATGCCGAGGACGATGTCCCCGATGACCAACAAGAGTTCAAGGCGCTCAACGCCGACCTCGCCAAGCTGTGGAAGCCGATCATCGAACGCAAGCCTGCGCCGCCGGACGCGGACGAGTGGAAGCCGGTTAAGCAAAAGCGCCATCTGCTCGAACGCTGAGCGGTTCGGGGCGCGACTCTCGCGCGTCGCTGCAGGTCTCCAGGATGTGAACCGCGACGCGCGTTGACCGTTTGAGCAGCTGCCCGTAGAATTCGACCGCGCTCAAACGGACCCGTTTCCAGAAGGGTCGCTGTGCAAATTCTGCTCATATCCACGAAAATCCTGTGCTGCGCATTTGTCGTGGCCGCGTTTGCCCTGCCCACGACGGCGGTGGGGCAGGGCACCGCACCTGCGGGAAACGCCGCCGCGGGAGCGCAGAAGAACCAGATGTGCCAGGGTTGTCACGGCATCGTTGGCTGGCGAACGGCTTTCCCCGAAGTCTACAAGGTCCCCAAGATCGGCGGACAGTACGCGGCATACATCGTGAAGGCCTTGCAGGAGTACAAAAGCGGAGAGCGCACCCATCCATCGATGCGTGCCATCGCGGCGTCGCTCTCCGACCAGGATATGGCGGACCTGGCGGCGTACTACTCCGGTGGGCCCGCGCCTATGGCAAGCAAGTGACGCGTACGGCGATGAAAGCTGCGAGCATCGGTTGTTTCCTGGTCGCAGTCAGCGTCGCTGGCGCAGCGGCCGCGGCCGATATCCAGGCCGGTCAGGCTAAGGTCAAGGACGTCTGCCAGGCGTGCCATGGCATGGATGGGAACAGCCAATCCCCCGACTACCCCAAGCTCGGCGGCCAGTACCCAGATTATCTTGCCAAGGCGCTCCGCGACTACAAGTCCGGCGCGCGCAAGAATCCGATCATGGCGGGATTCGCAGGGGGTCTCTCGAAGCAGGACATCGAAAACGTCGCGGCCTATTACTCGTCGCAGCCTTCCACGGTGGCCACGAAGCACTAAGCCGCCTCCAGGGACACCGAGCGGCGTCCCGTTCTACAGTCTTCCACTGGGCGCGGGCAGCGTCTTCCCGCGAAACTCACACAGATCGACGATCACGCATTCCGGGCATTTCGGCTTGCGCGCCTGGCAGATGTAGCGTCCGTGCAGGATAAGCCAGTGGTGCGCGTTGTGGCGGAACTCCTCCGGAGTGAACTTCAGCAGCTTTGCCTCGACCTCTTCGGGGTCCTTTCCTGGTGCGATGCCGGTGCGATTGGCGACGCGGAAGATGTGCGTGTCCACGGCGATCGTCGGCTGGCCGAAGGCGACGTTGAGCACGACATTCGCGCTCTTGCGTCCCACACCGGGCAATTTCATCAACGCTTCGCGCTCGGCAGGCACTTGGCCGTCGTGCTCGCTCACCAGCATCCGGGAAAGCTTGATCAGATTCTTCGCTTTGGTGCGAAACAGCCCAATCATTCTGATATAGGGGATGAGTCGCGCTTCGCCCAGCGCGGCGAAGGCTTGCGGCGTGTTCGCCTTCTTGAACAATGTCGCCGTCGCCGCGTTGACGCTCTTGTCCGTCGCCTGCGCCGACAGCACTACAGCGACCAGGAGTTCGAAGGGTGTGCGGTATTCCAGCTCGCTGCGCGGGTTGGGGTTTTGCGCGCGCAATCGCCGGAATATCTCGAGGCGCTTCGCGGGGTTCATTGCTTCGCGGCCAATTCTCGCAGGCGCTGGAGGCGTTTGGGTTCAGCGGCGGCGAATCCGGCGTCTGCGCTCAGCAGCTCATAGGCACGCGCGAATTGCGCTCGCGCTTCGGCGCTTTCGCCGCGGATGAACAACAGCTCGCCCAACTCCTCATGGATGTAACCATCGGGGGCGTTGGCGGCGATCGTCTCCGAGAGAAGCTGGCGCTGAATCGCCAGCGCTTCGTCGTAACGCCCGAGCGAACGGTAGGCGCGAGCGATCGCCCACCGTGCAATCCTTATGTTGACTGGGTCGCCGCGCGCTTCCCGCAACGGCAATGCCTGCTCGAAGTACTTGAGCGCCTTCGCGTATTCACCGCGATCGTGATAGGTCCAGCCGATGTTGTTATAAAGCGAGGCGAGCCAGCGCTTGGAACGCTCGTCGCTGCTGCGCTCGGTCAGCGCCACTGCTTCGAGGTTCCAGGCAAGACGCGCATCCGCCGCTGCGGCGATGCCCAGCATGTGCGCGGCGTCGATGGCGAGGAAATCTTCCCTTGCCGCGCGAGCGCGCGCCAGGGCATCCTGGAACAGTGGAACTGCCCTTGCCGGATCTCCCGAGGAGTTATAAATCCGGCCGCGCTCGAGCAGATAGCGGATCTCGACCCGTGCAGCTCGTCCCGCCATGGCGCTTTGCACCTGATCGAGTGTCGCGCTCGCGGCATCGAAGTGCCGCTGCAGACCCTGTGCACGCGCAACCTGTGTCAATAGCTCGAGCCGCGCTGCCGAGCCCGTCGGCAGACGCTCGAGCTCGGCGCGAAACCTCGACTCCGATTCGGCCGGGCGTTCAAAATCCCACCAGCGGTCGAGCGCAGCAGTATCAAGAGGGGTCTCTTCCGGAGATGCTGCCTGTAATGTGCCTGCGGAGGACATGGTTGCGAACGACGCGATCAGCAGCCAGCGCTTGAGCGGCGTCATCGCTCTTGGCGAGCTGCGGCGCGTCTCGCGCGCGCTCGCTCAAAGGCTGCGGCGATGGCGGCTTGCCTCGCGCCGCGCTGTCGGTTGCTTCGAGCCCTGCGGCGACTCGAAGCCTTGTCTCGCGCAAGGCGGGCGTTTCGCGCTTGGCAGCGGGTGCGAGCACGATCCGCATCTTCGCGGCTCCAGTCGTGTGCGACGGCAATCATCGCGATGCAGTCGACCGGGCACGGCGGCAGGCAGAGCTCACAACCCGTGCAGTGACTCGCGAGCACGGTGTGCATATGCTTCGCGGCGCCGACAATGGCATCGACCGGGCAGGCGGCGATGCAAAGCGTGCAACCAATGCAGGCGGCTTCATCGATGCGCGCGACGCTCAACTTCTGTTCGGGTCCGTATCCCGGGTCGAGCGGCTGAGCCGGCACATCAAGGAGCCTCGCCAGCTTGAGAATCACGGCCTCTCCGCCCGGGGGGCAACGATTGATCGGATCGGCACCCGACGCAATAGCCTCGGCGTAGGGACGACATCCACCATGTCCGCAGCGACGGCATTGTGTTTGCGGCAGCAAGGCATCGATGCGGTCGGCGAGCGAAAGAGCCGGGCGGGTCATGGCGGCATTTTACCTTTGGCGCCGTCATGAGCGCCTGAGCGACGGTGAGGCAAGGTCGCGTAGTGCGTTGCGACCGGCGCTGCGTTGGCCGACAATGGTCCCGCGAGAGTAGCTGGCATGCATGCCCATCGTCATGGATCGTCTGGGCACCGGCATACGTCGGATGCCCTGCCCGTGCGCCGAAGCTCTCCCGGCACGCGCGCCGCGAGCTCGGGGACCGTGCGCGCCCTCACCTGGGCGCTTGTCCTCACTGCCACGTTCGCTGCCGTCGAGGCGATCGGCGGGTGGCTCGCGGGATCTCTTGCCCTCATCTCGGATGCGGGGCACATGGGGGCGGATGCCGCCTCCCTCGGCCTGGCCTTGCTTGCGCACTGGATCGCCCAGCGACCTCCGTCACACCGGGCATCCTACGGGTACGCGCGCGCCGAAGTGCTGGCCGCGTTTGTTAACGCGCTTGCATTGCTCGCGCTGGTCGTATTCATTGCCATCGAGGCCGTGCGGCGCCTGCTTGCACCGCAACCGGTTGCCGGGGCTCTGGTCCTGGGTGTCGCCTTCATCGGCCTGCTGGCCAACCTCGGCTCCGCGTGGATTCTGATGCGCGCCGAAGGCTCGCTCAACGTGCGCGCAGCGCTGTTGCATGTGCTGTCCGATATGCTCGGCTCGGTGGCAGCGATCGTGGCCGGCGCGGTGATCGTGTTCACCGGCTGGTTTCCCATCGATCCCATTCTTTCGCTCGCCGTTTGCCTGTTGATCCTGAGATCGACATGGCGGCTGCTCGCCCAGTCGACGGGCGTTCTGATGGAGGGTGTGCCGACGCACCTGGACTACGAGGAAATCGGCCGCGCATTGGCGCAAGTCGCCGGCATCTCGGCCATCCACGATCTTCACGTCTGGTACATGAGCAGCGACCGCGCCGCGCTATCCGCGCACGTGCTCATCACCGAGCCGGTGAAATGGCCGGAGACACTCGCTGCGGCACAGCGGCTGCTCGTCGAGCGCTTCCACATCGAGCATGTGACGCTGCAGCCTACGTGGCACTCGCCACCCACCGGTAAGCGCGTCATCCCGGTAAAGCCCGTTACCGCGGACGGTGAGGGCCGGGTTCGCTGACGCAGCTAGGAGATGCTTAAGGTCCGCCCTACAGCCAGCGGATCTTCCTGAACCAGACGTAGAGAGCGATATCGATCCCGATCATCGCTGCAATCGCCAGCGGGTAGCCATAATCCAATTCAAGCTCGGGCATGTGCTTAAAGTTCATGCCCCAGACGCCGGCGATCAGCGTCGGCACTGCGATAATCGCCGCCCAGCCGGCGAGCTTCTTGGTTACCTCGGTCTCGTTCAAGTTAATCATGCCGAGGTTGACCTGGATCGCCGTGGTCTGCATGTCGCGAATGCCCTCGATCGTTCCGTGCAGCCGCTGAAGGTGGTCGAAGACGTCACGGAAATATTCGCCCATTCCGGCACATATTTGCGGTACGCGACCGCCGTAGAGCTTGCCGACGGCCTCCAAGAGCGGATCGACAGCGTGCTTGAGCGTCATCAGCTTGCGCTTCAATGCGTACAGCGCTTCGATGTTGGCCCGGGCGACGTTCTTGACAAAGATTTTCTCCTCGATGGACTCGAGCTCGGTTTCCAGCGTGTCGAGCACCGGGAAGTAGCGATCGACCACCTTGTCCATGAGCGCGTAGAAAACATAGGCCGCGCCGTGCTTGAGCAACTCCGGTTCGTGCTCGCAGCGCGCGCGAACATCCGCGAATCCGCGTTCGGTGCCGACTCGAGTCGACAGGACATAGTTGGGGCCGACAAAGATGTCGACTTCGCCGACGCTAAGGTCCTCGTCGCGCATCTCCACGGTGTGCAGCACCGCGAACAACGAATCGCCGTATTCCTCGATCTTGGGACGCTGATGGCCGTTGCGTGCATCCTCCACCGCAAGCTCGTGTAGACCGAACTCCTCGCGCATCTCCTCCAGTTCCGCGGCGTCGGGGTCCTTAAGCGCCACCCACACGAAACAATCCGGGCGCTTGACGTACTCGCTGATGTCCTCCTTGGGAATATCGGCAAGCTTGCGACCTTCCTGGTAGGCGACGCAATTGACCAGCATCGATGGGCTCCGGCGGCGGATGCCCGATGATAGCGGGGCGACCGGCGAATTTCCATGTCGTGGCGGGTGGGGCAAGTCCGCGAAATCCAAGATCAAGCGGGTGGTTGGCCGCCGTGTCCCGCAGCGGGTAACATGACGACATCACCTGCATTCGACGCTCGCGCATGATCATCGAGTCGCTGCTCGATACCGACCTGTACAAGTTCACTATGATGCAGGTGGTGCTGCACCACTTCCCGGGTGCGCACGTGGAGTATCGGTTCAAGTGCCGAACGGCGGGCGTGGATCTCACGCCGCTCGTTCCCGACATCAAGCGCGAAATCGCCGGCCTGTGCACGCTCGGATTTTCACAACGCGAGCTCGATTACCTGCGACGGTGGCGTTTTTTCAAAAGTGATTTTGTCGATCTGCTGGCGCTGTTTCGCCTCGAGGAGCGTTTCGTAAGCGTGCATCCTTCGGCGGTCGAACCAGGCGAAATCGAAATTGTGATCGACGGACCCTGGCTGCATACGATTCTGTTCGAGGTTCCCGTGCTCGCCATCGTGAGCGAGCTTTACCTTCGCAAGAACCAGCCGCATCCCAACTTCGCCGAAGGCCGCAAGCGGCTCGCCACCAAGATCGCCCAGATCAATGCCGTTCCCGACCCCGAGTTCCGCATCGCCGATTACGGCACGCGCCGCCGCTTCTCCCGCGCCTGGCAGGATGAAGTCGTACGCACGCTTCGCGACAGCATCGGCGCCAAGTTCGTCGGCACCAGCAACGTCTACTTCGGCCTGCAACACGAGCTCACGCCGCTGGGCACCATGGCGCATGAATACCTGCAGGCGTGCCAGGCGGTTGGTCCGCGCCTGCGGGACTCGCAGGTATTCGCTTTCAACACCTGGGCCCGCGAGTACCGCGGCGACCTAGGCATCGCCCTTTCCGACGTCTGCGGCATGAATGCTTTCCTGCGCGACTTCGATCTGTTCTTTTGCAAGCTCTTCGACGGCGTACGGCACGACTCGGGCGATCCTTTCGAGTGGGGCGAGAAATTGATCGCGCATTACCGCAGGATGCGCATCGATCCGCGGAGCAAGGTGGCGGTGTTCTCAGACTCGCTGAACGTTCCGCTGGCCATTGAGCTTTTCGAATACTTCAAGGGCCGGATCCAGACCGCGTTCGGCATCGGAACCAATCTCACCAACGATCTTGGCCACGAGCCGATCCAAATCGTGATCAAGATGACCCGATGCAACGGACAACCTGTTGCCAAGATCAGCGATGAGCCTTCGAAGGCGATGGATTACGATCCCTCGTACGTTGCCTATCTGCGCACGGTGTTCCAGGTACCCGAGGAGGAGGTCGCTGCGCCAGCTCGCCGCGACACCGAGACCGCGGATCGCGACGCGGATTGACAGCGACCGGCGACCTAGCGCTTGATCAGCGCAGCCTCGTATGCTTTGACCACCTCGGCGCTGGCGCAGACGAACAACACGCGCTCCAGAGCATCGAGTCGCGAGAAGCCGCGCACCGTGGCAACGGCGATCGGCGCCGCCAGCTGCAGCGGAAACCCGTAGGCTCCGCAGCTGATGGCCGGGAAGGCGATGGTTTTGAGCGCATGCTCCGCCGCAACCTCCAGCGAACGCCGGTAGCACGCCGCCAGCAATTCCGGTTCGCCGGTCCGCCCGCCGTGCCACACCGGGCCCACGGTGTGGATCACATGTCGTGCAGGTAATCTGTAACCGCGCGTAAGCTTGGCGTCTCCGGTCGAACAGCCGCCCAGGGTGCGGCATTCGGCCACGAGATCTGGTCCTGCTGCTCGATGGATCGCCCCGTCGACGCCGCCGCCACCGAGCAGGGTAGTGTTGGCAGCATTGACGATCGCGTCGACCGTAAGCGTCGTAATGTCGGCTCGAATAACGACAAGCTGTGCGCTCATTACAACAACCCCCGAATTCCAGTATAGCGCCGCTGTCCGGAGGCTCCCCCTCCGGGTTATAGTATGACAATGTCTTCAGCCAAACCGATCGCGCCGGCAAGGATCTCGCCGCCCAATGCCGTTTCGCCCTCAAGTGCGCGGCCCGCTCCTGCTCGCGCGGCGCGGGCAGCCGATCGGCGCCTGCGTCTCGAAGACATCCTCAAGCTCCTAGTCGCCGACGGTTTGGTCTCGGCCGCCGATGCCGAAAAGACCGCGCGCTCGCGGACCCAGCGCTTCGACACTCCTCTCGAGCTGATCGCTGATCAGAAATGGCGTGCGCTCAGCGGTCCCAAGAAGCCGCTCACGCTGGACTTCCTTGTCGAATGGCTGGCCGGTAAGTTGGGCGTGCGCTATCAGCACATCGATCCGCTGAAGATCGACCTGGTCGCTGTCACTCAGACCATGTCGATCGCCTATGCCGAGCGCTACCGCATCCTGCCGGTGGCGGTGAAATCGGGCGTGCTAACCGTCGCCACCAGCGAACCCTTCGTACGCGCCTGGGCGGACGAGCTTGAGCAGATGATCCATATGAGGATCGACCTGGTCTTCGCTAATCCGCAGGACATTCGTCGCTACATCGGCGAGTTTTTCACGCTCGCCAGGTCGATGAAAAAGGCGCAGGAGACTTCGCAGGGTGACATCTCGCTGGCGCGCAATTTCGAGCAGCTGGTCGAACTCGGCAACCGCGGCAATTTGGACGCCAACGATCAGCATGTCGTTCACATCGTCGATTGGCTCTGGCAATACGCGTTTGAGCAGCGCGCGTCCGACATTCACATCGAGCCGCGCCGCGATGCCGGCGTGGTGCGCTTTCGCATCGACGGGGTATTGCATCAGGTCTACGCGATTCCGATCCCCGTGCTGCTGGCGATGACCAGCCGAATCAAGCTCCTGGCGCGCATGGAGATCGTCGAGAAGCGCCGGCCGCAGGACGGGCGGATCAAGACAGTGTCGCCGGGCGGCGGTGAGATCGAGCTGCGCATCTCGACCATGCCCACAGCATTCGGCGAGAAACTCGTGATGCGCATTTTCACGCCCGAAGTGCTCGTCCGCGACTTCACGGAATTGGGCTTCACCAACGAGGATCGTGAGCGCTGGGAGAAGATGATCAAGGAGCCCAACGGCATCGTGCTGGTGACCGGGCCCACGGGGTCGGGCAAGACGACCACGCTTTACTCGACGATGAAGTTGCTCGCTACGCCGGAAGTGAACGTCTGCTCGATCGAAGACCCGATCGAAATGATCGCTCCGGAATTCAACCAGATGCAGGTTCAGCCGGTGATCGGCGTCGACTTCGCGAGCGGGGTGCGAACACTGATGCGGCAGGACCCCGACATCATCATGGTGGGCGAGATTCGCGACAAGGATACCGCCGAGATGGCGGTGCAGGCGGCGCTGACGGGACACCTCGTCCTTTCCACCCTGCACACCAACGACGCACCGACGGCGATCACCCGGCTGCTCGACCTTGGCATTCCTTCGTATCTGATCAGCTCGACCGTTCTCGGCGTCATGGCGCAGCGGCTGGTGCGGACGCTCTGCCCGCACTGCAAGCAACCGGCAGAACCGCTCGACGAGGAAATCTGGCGCATGCTCACCGCGCCCTTCGTGGCCGATCTCCCGCGGCAGCCTTACGCCCAAGTCGGATGCCTCGAGTGCAGGATGACCGGTTTCTACGGACGCATGGGACTCTACGAGATCATGACGCTCACGCCGGCGTTGCGCCGGCTGATTCATGCCGAGTCCGACGACGCGGTGATCCGCGAGCAGGCCTATCGCGAGGGTATGAAGCCGCTGCGCGTCTCCGGCGCCGCCAAGATCGACAGCGGCATGACTACCGCTGAAGAAGTCATCAAGGTCGTTCCGCTCGTCTGAACCCTCGCCTATTCGGCGGGTTTCCCTTTTTCGATGTAGCGCACGAGCCGGGCGAACTGCTCGCCGAGTACCTTGTCGACCAGCGGCGCGTCCTTATCCAGGGCACTCGCAGCGCTACCGTTGACCCGGTAGGAGAGCGTGAGCAGCGTCGATCCTCCCTCGGGCTTGAGCTGGAAAGTGAGGACGCCATTAACGGCCTTGCTTTGCAGCGGTCCGAGCGCTGTCTGCACCCGCAGCAGTTTGTCGCGCATGGCGAGAATCACGCGGCCATGATCGACACTGCCATCCTTCCAGCGTTCACACCAGCAACCTCCAGCATCAGCGCCAAGGCTCAAGTTCGAGGCATCGCCCGAATAGGTGTGATCGCTGCTCCACCATTGGTCGATGCGAGTGATCGCTGCATAGACTTTGGCTGGAGCGGCGTCGACGCTCTGGTTAAAAACAATGACAAACGAATCGTTCGCGGCACGATCGACTTCACCGTGCGCGGTCGCAGCGAGCAAGAGCAACAATACTGCGAACGCAAATATGGAAGGACGCATTTGTAGGCGCTCCAGAACCGGGGTGTAGGACGTCCGTGCGATGCAGATGCTATCCAGTCTGAAACACGATCCGATTGGAAACTTTGCTCGTTCGACTTGACCCAATTAATACGAGAAGCGTCTTGCAGTGCAAGAACGGATTTCTCGCGCAACGCGAATAACTTTTGCGAAAGGAGTGTACATGCGAAGTCATAAGCTGAGCGCTTTGCTTCTAGCCCTGATATTTGGCGGCGTCGCTTCGGTGGCAGCGGCCCAAACCGTAGTAACCCCGGCACCGGCGCCTTATACACCGGATAACAGCGCGGTCGTGGTGGTGCAACCAGCGCCGGCCCCGGTGATCGTTGAGTCACCAGCGGTCGTCACAGCCCAGCCAGCTGAGCAACCCAACCCAGCGGCTGACATGAAGTGCCGCTTTGCGGCTCCCAGCGCATACTGGGATTGCGTCAACAGCTACCACGGCGGCGCCGGTAAGTAACACACCATGCAAACAGAATGGGGAGCACTCGGTGCTCCCTTTTTTTGCGGGTGAATCGGGGGTTTGAGTGAGGTGTGACATTCACATTGCGGGGCGTAGTGCGTCGAATTCTCCGAACCTGCCCCCAAACCAGCCCCAAACCCTGTAAGTTAGCGAGCGCTAACCTAACCTTCGAAAGGCAATTGCTGAAACCCACAGCGAAAGGGGGCCCCATTCAATACCCCCTGGGGGAGCAAATTGTTGCGCTCTGAAATTCCGCGTTAAGCCGTTTCCGACGCCGACACAAATTCAAAGGATCGAGCCGATGACCGTTTTCCGGGTCGCTCGCTGAATTCCCGCATAGCACTGTTCGATACGGTCGCTGCCGTTCACGCTGAACCAAGCTACGGTAGTAGCGGCGGTGACCGCACACGGGGCACTCGAAGCCCGCAGCGGCTGACCCCTGGACGGTCGCGGTGGCGTGAAGCAAACTGGCCGAGGGAATTAGCTTGCTGCGCTTCTTAAAGGCAGGAAACGGAACGTTGGGATGGGGACATCATGGTGCGATGTGTGCGTCTGTGTGTAGTGTCACTGGCTTTTTTCACCGCCTCAGTACTCGCACAGGAGGTTGCCCAGAGTTCGGAAATCGTCCTTGTGCTATGGACAGCGAACGATTGCCACTACTGCGCGGCCTGGAAGGGATCGCTTGGCGGGAAAGGCGACCTAGAGCGGTGGCCGGGTTTCAGTCAAGTGACCTATATCGAAGTCGAAAGACCGACACTACGCGGTGCGTTTACCCCAGATCATTTCACACCAGAGCAGGCGTGGTTGCGGGATGATGCGTTGCCTACCCGGCGAGCTTCGGGTCTCGTCCCTGCTTGGTCGATTTACGTTGACAGAGTGCACGTAGCAAGCGCTGGCGGAACGCGAAATTGGTATAAGACTATCTTCCCCAAGTTGAAGGAACTCGTAGAGAAGAAAGTAGAAGGCCGCCCGGCGATCGCGGTTGGAATCGGAAAGTGATGGTTCGACAGTGCTGCGGCTGCTCTTGGGCTGGAGTCCTGCCCCAACACCCGACGGACGCTGGGCAGTCGCGCTTGTAGGCGTACCAAGCGAGTGCGGCGGACCGTGATGGAGCGCGACCGTTCGTGGCGCTGGATTCTTTGTGGTAGGGCCGGGGGAGCAAAATCCCGCCCCTATGAAATCCGCGTTAGGCCGCTTCCGACGCTGTCACAAGAATTCAAACCATGGGCGGGTAAAAGAAGTTGCAATCCCGAAAACCGACTTGAATGCCAGGAGGGCGCGAGTGCCGTCCGTCGATTCGACTACGTTAACGTTTAGTTCTATTCTGTCGCCGTTCGGCGAGCAGACCAAGGATGACGCAGCCAATTCCAACCACCGCCGACGCGGCTAGGAGGACGGGGAAGACCAAGTCCGTTGCGCTCATCGGAGTTCTCCTTACATTTCGTCGCTAACCGTGTTGAGGAATGGCCGGAGTTTCGCTGCGTGGTCGATTGCGTTAATCAACGCCCATGCACCTAAGTCCGGGCATTCGCCAACGGCATACCGCGCCCTAGGTCGCAACGTGACAAGCAACGTCAGGCGAGAGCCTCGGACATTGGCGAAAGCAACCTTTGCGGCACAAGCCGCAAGGGGTGTGCCAGCGATTTGGCGAGGGCGTATCAGTAACGCGCTGTACGGGCAAGCGGATACAAAGAATCCTAAGACCGTCAAAGCCGACCGCGCACAAGCGCGACGGGGCAGGCGGGTAAAAGTTGTCGCGCTCAGGCAGCGCGCATGCGAGCCCTATCTCCGACGCTGCACAAAAATTGAAACGGGGGGTGGGCTAAGAGTCGCAATCCGGAAACCAGGTCCCAACCTCGAAATCGACCCGTTGCGGCTAGACCACTATCGACTGCCGAAACGCTTTTCGTGCGCCTCAAGGTCGACGATTTCCAGGCGGCGTTTGTGGGTTGCGCGAAGCAAACGTATTGCATTGCCTGATGTCGCCCGATTCAAGTCCGACCTTGAACCACTTGGCGCGCTGGGCTGAAGAGTCGTGCGTGAACTCCTCTGGGCCGCGTGAGGCTTGCTGCAGCCGATCGTCGCCGAGAGCCATTGCGGCAGCGATGCCGGAGTCGATGTCGCTAGCATCAATCAGACCTCGCTTCGCCGCCGAGTTGCCCCACACACCGGCAAAGCAGTCTGCCTGCAGTTCCAAATCCACCGATAGCGAGTTGCGTTGCGGTCCCGATGCAGCAGCCATCCTCGCATGGACTTTGTCCATGAGTCCAAGCTGATTCTGGACGTGGTGCCCTACCTGTTGCGCGATCACGAAGGCACGAGCGAATTCGCCGGAAACTCCATAGCGCTCCGAGAGTTCCTGGAAGAAGCTCCTTTCGAGATAGATTTCGTGGTCGCTCGCGCAGTAGAACCGCCCCGTCGCTGCCCCTATTAGCCCGCACGCCGATGCCGCCGTGCCAGAAAACAGGTCTAGCTTAGGCGGCTGATACGTTTCTCCCATTCGCTGAAAGATGTCGCCCCAGACGTCCTCGGTGTCGCCAAGGACGTGGCCACGAACTTGCATTGCTGATCGGCAGGGAGGGCGCCCCAAGCCTGAGAGGTCGTCGGCATGGACGGCGTCTGGTCCGCCGAGGCCGCTCCCCCGCCCGCAAGCAGCAGGCCAAGCGTCACAAGGACGGCGACTGTGTTTTTGCTCAAGTGTCGCGGGCCGCCAGCAAAAGTGAACGGTCGGTAAGCATGGCTCGTCTCCACTTGGTTTGAAGCGGTCTTGTTTCTTCGATCGTACGTTCTGCCCTTTGGCAGGAGATTGGCAGCCTTAAACGTTGTGAAAACGTCGGCGGGGTTAAGTGATAGGGGCTCGTACTGAAGTGAGGATTCCCCACGCCGCGGCCAGCGCTGCGACGCGTTGCAGAAGATGTGCTGCGTCAATCCAATGAGGCACGCGCCTGCAGGTAACTGCACGCGCTGCTGCAGGAGAGCGTCACGCTTGTATGCGCTGCCTATCCAAGTCTGCTGTCACCTCTGACCGCAGAAGGGAAGCGTCACCGACGTTCCTACCGAATAACCCCGGCGGAGATTTCAGAGCGTTTAAGGTTGCTCGCGGCTCGGGCAAAAAAAGCAGAAAGGACGATCCAAGAAAAACAACAGCTCCCTTAGGACGAGCTTGGAGACGAGCAGGGCCTACGCATCAACCATGGGGCGAACACTATGTACAGAACAGGAGGGAATGACTTGGTTCCTTGCACTTGGTGGCGTACTGGCAGCATGTGCTGGCACCGGAACTTCAGGTCGAGCTTCCGATCTACTGAGCGCACGAGCTACAGCGCATTTCCTTGCAATTGGGCAAAGACAGTCTTCGACTGAACACCACGGTGTATGGTAGAGGAAGCTCATGAGCGCAATGGGAAGCCCAGCATGCAGCTGGTGGCTGCGAGACGCGCTGCCAAGCGACGATCGACACCTCAAATCACGGAGTTCCTGCGATGAAAGCTCCCGAGTGAGGTGGCAATTCGCGGTTGCGCTGATTGCCTGTTGCTTTTCTTCTTTGCTGTTTGCCGGTCCGGCAGCGAAGGCGAGGACTGCTGTCGCGCAAACAGCTTGTGAGGCTGCCTTACAAAAGTGGTGGGAATTGGCGCAGCAGGGAGACGCCGGCGCACAGCACTTTCTCGCTATGCTACTTCTTCACGGTGACGCCGCTTTTATAGGTAAAACCGTCGCAGCAAGTCCCGACGAGGCCCTACGGTGGCTGCGTAAAGCTGCATACCAGGGTCTGGCCTCCGCCCAATACGACCTAAGCAATGAGTACTTTAACGGGGATGTCATTCCGAAAGACGACTCGGAATTCTCGGAATTTGAGCGTTGGTTTGAGCGTTTGACCCGTAAAGCTGCCGAGCATGGATTTGCGCTGCCGCAGCCCGATCTCAGGTCCTTATACCTCGACTCGGAAGTTCAGCGCTGGACCCGTAAGGCTGCCGAGCAAGGATTTGCGCCGGCGCAGCACAATCTCGGGTCCCGATACCTCCACGGGGGGGATTTAGGGCTTGGCTACGAGTCAGCGTGGTGGTTCAGGGAGGCCGAGGGAGTTCGGTGGTTGAGGAAGGCTGCCGAACAGGGTTGGGTTCCCTCTCAAAGGTTACTGGCATCCGAGTACGAGCGAGGGGAATATGCTCCCAGGGACCTTATCGAGGCGTACAAGTGGGAGGTCATCGCGCTGCAAAGCACAACAGGCCCAACGCAGGAGTCAGTGAAAGAGGAAATCAGCCGCACCCGCGAAAGGATTGTGAAGTCAATGACCCCAGCCCAAGTGGAACAGGCATCGCAACTTGCACGCGATTGGAAACCGACCGGTACAGCTATCTACCCCGACGCACGTTTTGCGAGGTCCGAGGTGTGCAGGGTGGCCAGCGGCCAGATAGTTGAAGCACGCGCCTACACGGTTCGTGCGCCCATTGGAGGGAAATGGATGGCCCGGATCGATAGCTACAACGACTCGGTGACATTCTCGGGGGGAGTGACATATGACCCACCCGTGAAAGTGACACATGACCCAACCGGGGGGCAAGGGACTACGGTGATGAGCCGGGGATCTATTGGGATCTCCGTCAAGCGTGACGAACTTGGTCTTGCCGGGACCGTGCGGGATGAGGCAAGCCTCGTAACTGCACTCCAATGTATCTCAGAAGCTGAGTCAGAGAAGGAAAGAGTGGCCCGCACGCTTGTCAGCAAGAAGATCGAGACGATCGCGGGCAAGAGGTTCTATGTCATGGACTACCTCGTAACCAGTCGTGACATCCCCTGGTTCACCCACGAGGAGGTCGCATACATCTACTTGCCGGAGAATTGGAAAGTGAGCAAACGTGTATACCTGTTCGGGACTAGGCAACTACACAGAATCGGCGATGTTCTCCTTCCTGCGAATACATCGCAAGTGAGTTCCGCAGTGAGTTCCGTGATCTCCGGTTTTCGAGAGAAATAGTTCCCTAGTTCAACGCGACGACTCCTTTGTCACGTCATAGAGGAGGAATGAGCACATGTTGAAGGTGCTGGTTGTTGCGATTGTCGTGGCTTGTTCTCTCTGGGTCTATTGGGATGCGAGCGGTCGCAAGGTTGGGAAGGTTCCTGGTGTTGGAGGAATGTTCAACATGTCTGCCGGCGCGTGGTCTGTAGTCACTATGTTCTTCTGGATCATTGCCTTCCCGGCTTACCTCGTTAAGCGATCAGCGTTGATCGAGCGGACGAAGGAGCAACCCGTGGAAGTTACAGGGCGCATCTTCAAGATGGTGATACTGGCAGTAATCGGAAGTCTATGGGTGCTAATCACCCTTGCCGGAGCCATTGCTCCTCCTCCGAGCTAACCAAATGAGAACGTTCCGCATCTACGCCCATCCCAAGCAGCCGGTGCCGATGGTTGTAAAGGTCGGCTGGTCTTGGCCCGCGTTCATATTTGGTCCGTTGGTTATGTTAGGACGCGCCTGCTCTTCTTCCCGTTTCTCCGTTGCGCTGTGCCTCTTGATCGTAGGAAGCGCAACACCATTGTGTGCTGCGCCAGAAGACACACTGCATCCACTCGATCCGCTCACGGCGAAGGAGATCACGTTAGCAGCGGACACACTCAAGGCCCAAGCAGCCTTCCCCAAGGATGCGCTTTTTTCCACGATCGCGTTGCGTGAGCCTCCGAAGCAAGAGGTGCTTGACTTCAAGCCTGGCACCGCTTTTCGCCGTGAAGCCCTCGCCATAGTGATGGACCGGGCGAACAACAAAGTGTTCGAGGCAGTTATCGATCTCGAAGCTGGCCGAGTATCTTCCTGGAAAGAGATTCCGGGCGTGCAGCCGCTGGTATTCGTCGTCGAGAACGACGTGCTGGTGCCGCAGATCGTCAAAGCCGACCCCCGGTGGCAGGAGGCGATGCACAAACGCGGCATCACCGACTTCGACAAGGTCTGGGTAGACACTTGGGCTGTCGGGCAAGTGGCTGGGCAGCCCTCCGGACGACTGTTGCGCGCCGTCACTTACTACAAGGACCGCTCGGCCAACTACTACGGCCGTCCGGTCGAAGGCGTCGTGGCACTGGTGAACATGAACACGGGCAAAGTGGTCGATCTGATCGACAGTGGTGCGGTACCGTTGCCGCCCCCGAGCCAGGACCTCGACGAAGAATCTATTGGGGCGCAGCGGGTCGCGCCCCGGCCGCTCGTCACGACGCAACCGCAGGGGAGCAGCGTCGAGATACATGGCAACGAAGTTCGTTGGCAGAACTGGCGGTTTCGCTACAGCTTTCAGCCGCGCGAGGGGCTTGTGCTGCACACAATCGGCTACGAAGACGGCGGCAGAGTGCGCCCAATCCTGTACCGGGGCTCCTTGTCGGAAATGGTTGTTCCTTATGGCGACACCGACATCAACTGGCGCTGGCGCAGTGCGTTTGATGTCGGCGAATACGGAGTTGGCCGGCTGGCAAGCCCGCTCGAATCGGGGCAGGACGCCCCGGACTATGCGACGCTGCTCGACGTAGTCATGGCCGATGACTTCGGCACACCGTTCTACCTCAAGCACGCGATCGGTCTCTACGAGCGCGATGGCGGCATTCTGTGGAAGCACTTCGACAGCATCACGACGCAGAATCAAACGCGGCGCGCGCGTGAGCTGGTGGTCTTCTTCGTCGCAACCATCGGCAACTACGATTATGCGATCAACTGGATCTTCCATCAGGATGGTGTGCTGGAAGTCGATTGTGCCCTGACAGGGATCATGCAGGCCAAAGGTGTGGACATGACGACGGTGGCTGGCGAGTCCAAGCCGGACCAGCACGCCGACCATTTGATCGCGGAACATTTGGTGGCTCCCCATCACCAGCACTTCTTTTCCTTCCGCCTCGATCTCGACATCGACGGGGTCAACAACTCGGTCGCCGAGATCAATACCCGGGCCGCAGCCGCGGGTCCGGACAATCCTAGTTTAAACGGCATGGTCACAGAGGAGACGGTATTTCACAGCGAGCGCGGCGCCCAGCGCCGCATCAACACGGAATCGGCGCGCGCTTGGAGAGTGATGAATCCGGCGTTGCAGAACTCACTCGGCCAGCACCCAAGCTACATCCTTGTTCCTGGTGCCAACGCCGTCCCCTACATCGCGCCCGAATCACAAGTGCGACGACGCGCCCGCTTCGTTGACAATCATGTGTGGGTGACGCGTTATCGAGCTTCGGAGCGCTACGCAGCGGGCGATTATCCGAACCAAAGCACTGGGGGCGAAGGTTTGCCACGCTGGGTGGCAAACGATGAGCCGATCGAGAATGAAGACGTAGTGCTGTGGTACACGATGGGCATCACTCATATACCTCGTCCGGAAGAATGGCCGGTGATGCCGGTTTCACACATTGGTTTCAAGCTGGTCCCAGCGGGCTTTTTCAACCGAAATCCATCGCTCGATGTGCCGAGATAGCGCGATGCTGCGTTCTCGACAAAGCAGACGGTACTTCGTTATCGGGTAAGCTGCTGAGCCCGTCAGGGGAGCGACGCTTGGCGAGAGACCATCGACGACTTTCGGCAATCGTATCGGCGGATGTGGTGGGGTACTCCCTGCTCATGGGCCGCGACGACAGCGCCACCCTCGCGGGATTGAAGGCCCACCGAAGGGAGCTTATTGATCCCAAGATCGCCGAATATGAGGGCCGAATCGTCAAGACCACGGGCGATGGCCTCCTGCTGGAATTTCCCAGTGTAGTCGACGCGGTCCGCTGCGCGGTCGACATGCAGCGGGGCATGGCCGACCGCAATTCCGGTGTGCCTCCCGACCACCGGATCGAGTTTCGTATCGGCATCAATGTCGGTGACATCATCATCGATGGCGAAGACATTTTCGGCGACGGCGTCAATGTCGCTGCTGCGCGGCTGCAGACATTGGCCGAGCCAGGTGGGATCTGCGTCAGCCGGGTCGTGCGTGACCAGGTGCTCGACAAGCTGAGCTTTGCCTTCGACGAGCTAGGGGCGCAGCAAGTCAAGAACATCGCCCGACCGGTCGACGCCTACCGAGTGGACCTGGGGGCGCGGCGTTGCCAACGCCAAGCAGGGGTCACCGGCGGTGGCAGCGCCTGACGCGCGCGCTCGAGGGACGGCGGCTCCGTTTGTGGCCGTTAGAAGAAGTGAAACTGGCGGAAGGTGTGAGATTCGAACTCACGGTGCCGTTGCCGACACGCCGGATTTCAAGTCCGGTGCATTCAACCGCTCTGCCAACCTTCCGCGATGCTCCAAAAATCATATCATCCGAGCTTAAAAGGGCTGTATTTTGACTCAGCGACCCATCTATGTTGATGGGCGAGACGCTGGGTCTCCTGCCGCCAGGGATCACCCCAAGTTGAAACTTGCGGTGTTTCTGCTAGTCTAACGGGCGCGGCGGGAATGCGTCGCGCACACGCCCTCCAAGGCAAGGGAGTTTGAATGGATCCGCAACTGAAACCGGTTCCGATCGGAACGCAACCGGGCGAGTGGTCGCCGGGCGCCCAATCGGGTACGGTCGCGCTCGACCAGGGCAAGGTCCTGCGCAACACCTACTGGCTGCTCGCCCTGTCGATGCTGCCCACCATAGCTGGCGCCTACGGCGGCATGGCTATCAACTTCGCAGCCTTTTACAAGACTTCGCCGATCATGGCGCCGCTGCTGATGTTTGGCGCGATGATAGGCTCGCTGTTCGTCGTTGCAGCCCTCCGCAACACCGGGTGGGGCGTGCTGGCGGTGTTCGGCTTCACCTTCATCTCCGGCCTGATGCTCGCGCCAATGCTGCAGCTGGCCGCAGGGTTGAGAAACGGCGGTCAGCTGGTCGCGCTCGCAGGCGGAATGACGGCGGCCGTGTTCTTCGTTATGGCGACCATCGCCACCGTTTCGAAGCGCGATTTCAGCTTCCTCGGGAAGTTCCTGTTCATCGGTCTCATCCTGCTGGTTATCGCGATGCTGGCCAACGCCTTCCTGCAGATTCCGGCGCTGGCGGTTACCCTGTCGGCGGTCGCAGTGCTGATCTTCTCGCTGTATCTGCTCCACGACTTGAGCGACATCGTGCGCGGCGGCGAGACGAACTACATCATGGCCACGATCCGGCTGTTTCTCGACATTCTCAACCTGTTCATCAACTTGCTCAGCCTGTTGATGATCCTGACCGGCCAGCGCGACTAACAGGCCACACAGTCACTCGAAGGGCGGCTCAATGCCGCCCTTTTTTTGCTCACCGCTCGAACAAAGCGATCGATTCGACGTGAGCCGTGTGTGGAAACATGTTGACCACACCCGCAGCGCGCAAGGTGTAGCCCTGCTGATGTACCAGCACGGCGGCGTCACGCGCGAGCGTCGCCGGGTTGCATGAGACGTAAACGAGGCGGGACGCTCCCTCGGGTGGTAGCGCCTTGACCAGGGCGATCGCGCCTTCACGCGGTGGATCGAGCAGTGCCTTGTCGAACGATGCTGTCGTGGTCGCCAGACTCGCAGCGGTGATGGCAAAAAGATCGTCGACTTCAAACCGAGCGAGTTTTTCCAGGCCGTTGGCGAAGGCATTGCTCTGCGCTCTACGCACAAGTCCGGCGCTGCCTTCGATACCGGCGACGTTCGCACCGCGGCGTGCGATCGGCAGCGTGAAATTGCCAACGCCGCAGAAAAAGTCGACGACTTGCTCGCCCGGCTGAGGGTCGAGCAGCGCCACGGCTCGACGCACGAGGACGCGGTTCATTGCAGCGTTGACCTGAGTAAAGTCGGTGGGTCCGAATTCAAGACGCACGTCGAAATCAGGCAACGTGTAGGCAAGGTCGCAATTGACCGGACGCAGAGGCCGGACGCTGGCCGGTCCTTGCGGCTGCAGCAGAATGTGCAAGCCACGGCGATCGGCAAATGCGGCGAGCAAATGCTCATCGTCCGGAGTGAGCGGTGCGAGGATGCGCAGGACGAGCGCGTAGACTGGCCCGTCGGGCGCTTCTCCCACGGCGAGTTCGATCTGCGGCAGGCGCGTGCGTACCGAAAGCGCGGCGACCAAGCCGCGCAATTCAGGCAGCGCGCCGGATATGCGCTGGGGTAGCACGGAACACTCGCGCAGATCCGCCACGAAGCTCGATTTGCGTTCGTGAAAGCCGACCAGGACGCCGCCTTTCTTGGGAACGTCGCGCACCGACAGGCGCGCACGCTGCCGATAGGCCCAGGTTGGGCCATGAATCGGAGGCAATAGCTGCGCCGGTCGAACTCGCCCGATGTGCCGCAGCGTATCCTCGAGCACGCGCTGCTTGACCGCGACTTGGGCGGCCGGCTCGAGGTGCTGCAGGCTGCAGCCTCCGCACACGCCGAAGTGCGGGCACGCTGGCTCCACTCGCGCCGGGCTCGCCGCTTCGATCTCCACAAGCCGCGCCAGATCGTAGCTCGGCTTGGTTCGATAGACTTCGATGGCGACGCGCTCACCGACCAAGGCGCCCTCGACGAAGACCGCTTTGCCTTCGATGCGCGCGACGCCGCGCCCTTCCTGGTCGAGGCCTGTGATAAGCGCCGAAGTCATGCTGTCGCGTCAGCGTGTGCGTCTGGGAGAGTGAAGATTGTACCGGCGCCTTGGTGACGCCAGAGATTGGAGCACTCCCGCCGAGGTAGAATCCTCGCGTGCATATCCTCGCTCTCGATGCGTCCACCGAATGGTGCAGCGTTGCACTTGGCGGGCACGACGGCTTCAAGGAACGCACCGAGTGGGCTGGGCAACGCCACTCGCAATTGATGCTGCCGATGGTCGAAGGCCTGCTTTCACAGGCGGGTACATCGCTAGCGCGCCTCGATGGAATTGCCTTCGGTGCCGGCCCGGGTTCGTTCACCGGACTGCGGATTGCCTGCGGGATCGCGCAGGGGCTTGCCTTAGGCTCAGGACTGAAGCTCGTCGGCGTCAGTACACTGGCCGCGATGGCCGAGGTCGCGCGACGGCGTCATGGCGCCAGGCGCGTGCTCGCGGCTCTCGATGCGCGAATGCATGAAGTCTACTTTGCCGCGTACGAGCACGACGGCAAGCGCTGGGGCGAACACATTGCACCGGCGGTCGCTGCCCCGGACGCGGTTGCGTTGCCCGGCGGAGACGGGTGGCTCGCAGTAGGCAACGCGCTTTCGGCGTACCCAACGCTGCGCTCGCGCGTCGCCGAGGCAGTCGTCAGCTTCGACCAGGCCATAGCGCCTGCCGCATCGGCCGTCGGCGTGCTGGCACTGGAGCGCTTCACCGCCGGCGAAGCCGTGCCGGCGCGCGTCGCGGCGCCGATCTACATTCGCCACCGCGTTGCGATAACTACAGCGGAGCGCGCCGCCGGAGTGACGCTGTGAAGGCCACGCTTGCTCGTGCTTTAGCATCGATTCCGGCCCCGGCTTGGCGTCCGATGCGCGAGGAGGATCTCGCCGTGGTCGCCGCACTCGAGGCCGATGCCCACGCGGCCCCATGGACCCACGGCAACTTCCGTGACGCACTCGCCGCAGGATACAGCGCAATGATCGGCGAGATCGGAGGCGCGATCGTCGCCTATGGTGTGATGATGCTCGCGCCGGGGGAAGCGCAGGTGCTCAATCTTACCGTCGCCGCCGCGTTGCGCCGGCGCGGCATCGGACGCGCGCTGCTGCGCCGCTTTCTCGCCGATGCGCTGCACCTAGGCGCCGAGCAGTGTTTTCTCGAGGTGCGCGTGTCGAACGTCGCCGCCATTGCGCTATATACGGCCGAAGGCTTCGTGCCGGTCGCCCGGCGCGCGGGCTATTACCCGGGCTTGGGTGCGGCCGCGCGTGAGGATGCTCTGGTGTTGCGCCGGCCGCTGCACGGCGGGCCGAGCCATCGCAATGCCTGACCGCTACGCGATCCTGGAAGAACTGCGTCTCACGCCCGTGTGGCGACTACGAACGCGTATCGCCGAAGTCGGCGTGATCGCCACCGACTCGAGTCCGCCCGCCGCGACAAGCGATGGCGCGAACGCGCCGGCCGCAAGTGCGCCGGTGGTGATGAGCGGTGCCGCGATCGCGCCGTCCGCAGACAGTCGATTGCCTGAACGCTCTGACCGGGTGGCACGCATCGCCGCCCTTTCCTGGAACCAATTTGCCGAAGACGTCGCCGCATGCAGCGCGTGCGGCCTGTGCAAGACGCGCCAGCGCGCGGTTCCAGGGGTGGGCGATCCTCACGCTCAATGGCTGTTTGTCGGCGAAGCCCCCGGCGCTGAGGAAGATGCCAAGGGCGAACCGTTCGTTGGACAGGCCGGGCGTCTGCTTGACAATATGCTTGCCTCGCTAGCCATGAAGCGCGGCGAGAACGTTTACATCGCCAATGTGCTCAAGTGCCGGCCGCCGGGCAATCGAACGCCAACGCCGCTGGAGAGCGAGTCGTGCATGCCCTATCTCGATCGGCAGATTGCGCTGATCGAGCCCAAGCTCATCGTGGCGCTGGGTAAGAGCGCGGCGAGCACCCTTCTCAACGTCGACGCCAGCATTGCAAGTCTTCGCGGACGCGTACATCGCTATCGGGGTGTGCCGCTGATCGTTACCTACCATCCTGCTTACTTGCTGCGAAACTTGCCCGACAAGGCGAAGGCGTGGGAAGATCTCTGCTTCGCTCGGGCCACCATGCGCGCGATGCAGGTCGGCGGTAACTTGCAAAGCCCGGCTGCGGCCCCCAAATGACGTGCTGCGGGCGCCTGCCCGCTTCCGCACAAGGGAGATTGCTCACATGCGCAAACTTCTCGGGTCGACCACGGGCTTTGTCGCGGCTTTCGCTGTGGTGCTCTCGCTTTCCGGCTGCGGCTACAACGACCTGCAGCGTCAGGACGAACAGATCAAATCCGCGTGGTCGGAAGTGCTCAACCAATATCAGCGCCGCGCCGATCTCGTGCCGAATCTGGTCAACACAGTCAAGGGTTATGCTGCGCAGGAGCAGACGGTCCTCACCGAAGTCACCAACGCGCGGGCCAGCGTGGGCAGCATCAAGGCTACGCCTGAGCTGATCAACGACCCGGCAGCGTTCGCCAAGTTCCAGGCCGCCCAAGCTCAGTTGCAATCGGCATTGTCACGGCTGCTGGTTGTCTCGGAGAACTACCCGCAACTTAAATCCGATCAGAATTTCCGCGACTTGCAGTCGCAGCTCGAGGGCACCGAAAACCGCATCACGGTGGCCCGCAATCGCTACATCAAGTCGGTGCAGGAGTACAACAGCACCGTGCGGTCATTCCCGACCAACTTGACCGCGATGCTGTTCAAGATGGACGTCAAGCCGAATTTCACCGTCGACAATGAGAAGGCCATAAGCGTTCCGCCGACAGTGGACTTCTCCAAGCAGCCGGCTTCCCCGCCGCCCGCCAAGAACTGATTCTTCGCCGCGCCGCGCAGTTCGGGGCGCGGCGCAGCCGTGATCGCAGTGTCGATCGCAACCCGCATCGCTGTTGGACTCCTGGCATGGCTGATGGCGTCGCTCGCGCCCGCCGTGACCTGGGAACTCCAGAGAGACGGCTTGCGGCCGGTTCCGCCGCTCACGAGTCCGGTGACCGATCTGACCGCTACGATCTCGGCACCGGAACGCCAGGCGCTCGAGGCCAAGCTGCGAAATTGGGAAACGCAGACGACCAATCAACTGGTCGTGTTGATCGTCCCTACGACGGCGCCCGAGACCATCGAAGACTATTCGATCCGCGTAGCGGACGCCTGGAAAATCGGCCAGAAGGGTAAGGACAACGGTGCGATCCTGCTGGTCGCCAAGGACGACAAGCGCCTGCGCATCGAGGTCGGCTATGGTTTCGAAGGTGTGCTGACCGATGTAACTTCTCGGCGAATCATCGCCGAAACGATCGCACCGTATTTCAAGCAGGGCCAGTTCGCGGCCGGCATCAACGCTGGGGTCGATCGCATCATGTCGGTGGTTGACAAAGGCGAACCGCTGCCGCCACCCGGAAAGGTGGAACGGCGTCCGCAGCGCGGCAACATCGATTTCGGCACCTTGCTGATAATTTTGTTGGTTGCCGTGCCGGTTATAGGTACGGTGCTGCGCTCGATCTTCGGCACACTGGGCGGTTCCGTTGTGGGCGCTGGGATCGCAGGAGCGGCAGCGTGGTTCATCGCCGCGTCGCTGCTCATCGCGGGTGGGGCCGCGGTTGTCGCGTTTGTGATCATTCTGTTCTCGAGCCTGGGCGGCCGCGGCATGTGGATCCCCATGGGTGGCGGTGGCGGTTGGGGCGGTGGAGGCTTTGGCGGGGGAGGCTTCTCCGGCGGCGGTGGCGGCTTCGGAGGCGGCGGTGCTTCGGGAGGCTGGGACTAGCGGACACGCGCATGCTCAGCGAACGCAAACCCTTACGTTTCGGGCGGCATCTGGTCACCGACCACTGGTCGGCGCGGCGCGCTTTTCCTCCGTCGTCGATGAAGCGGATCGAGGAAGCGATCGCCGAAGGCGAGCGCACGCATGCCGGTCAGGTGCGGTTTGTGGTCGAGAGCGCCCTGCCGATGGGGCAACTCGTGCGAGGCGAGACACCGCGCGAGCGTGCGCTCGATGTTTTTGCACGCCTGCGAATCTGGGATACCGAAGAAAACTGCGGGGTGCTCATCTACTTGCTGCTTGCCGACCGCGACGTCGAAATCGTCGCCGACCGCGGTATTCATCGCCGGGTGGGCGATGAAGCCTGGCATGCTATCTGCCGCGCGATGGAAGCGGCGTTCCGCGAAAAGCGCTTCCTCGACGGCGCGATCCACGGCATCGAGGCGATCAACTCCTTGCTCGCGCAGCACTTTCCGCGCACCTCGTCGGGGCCGAACGAACTGCCCGACCAACCGGTCGTGCTCTAGGGAAGTTGAACCAGCCGGGGCGTCGTGCCTCGCCTAATGCCCTCTGCCGGGCTCGGCGCGCTCGACGCCAACCAGATGCAACATATCACCCGCAGCGAGATTAACGCGATGCCGCCACATGACCAGGATCATGGTTCCGGCGACGAACAATCCGAACAGCACGATGACGGCGTTGGTCGAGAGACCGAGAAAAACCAGTAGGGCATAGAACGACAGCATCACCAGTACGCCGATGTTCTCGTTGAAGTTCTGCACCGCAATGGAATGCCCCGCGCCCATCAGCACGTGGCCGCGATGTTGCAGCAGCGCGTTCATGGGTACCACGAAGAATCCGGCGGAAGCGCCGATCAGAGTCATCAGCAGAACCGCAGTCTCCAGCTTGAACACATAGATCATCGCGATCACAGCCAGCCCCATGAAGACGCCGAGCGGCAGGACCTTCACCGCACTTCGCAGCGAAATGAGCTTCGCCGCAGCAATCGCTCCAAGGCCGATGCCGATGGCGACCACACCCTGCAGATATGTCGCGCGCGAAAGGTTGTAGCAGAGGTGCGACGCTGCCCAGTCGATGACGATGAACTGCAGCGTCGCGCCGGCGCCCCAGAACAGCGTCGTCGTCGCAAGCGAGATCTGACCCAGTTTGTCGCGCCAGAGAAGCGCGCAGCAATGGCCGAATTCGCGGACCAGGAACAAGGGATTCTTGCTGGGTGCACGGTGCGCGACTCCGGTGTCCGGGATGTACCAGTTGAACACAGCGGCCAGCGCGTAGAGGGCGACAATTACCGAGATCGCTGCCTCGGGCGGCGTGTCGATGCCGGTGTCGATCGCCGGAATGTCGATGGCAAGCAGCGCGCTCGACACCGGGCCGCTGATCAGCACCCCTCCCAGAACCACGCCGAGGATGATGGAGGCGACGGTCGTGCCTTCGATCCAGCCGTTGGCGACGACGAGCTGACGCGGCGGAAGCAGCTCGGTGAGGATCCCGTACTTCGCGGGCGAATAAGCGGCCGCGCCAAAGCCTACGAGTGCGTAGGCGACCAGCGGGTGCAGCGTAAAGAGCATCAGACAGCAGCCGACGATCTTGATGCCGTTAGTAATCAGCATCACGCGCCCCTTGGGCATGGAATCGGCAAACGCGCCGACCAGCGGCGCGAGCAGCACATACGAAACCACGAAACATTGCTTGAGCGCCGGCGTCATCCACGTCGGCGATTGAAGGTCGCGCAACAGCTGTATGGCCGCAATGAGGAGCGCGTTGTCGGCGAGCGACGAGAAAAACTGCGCCGCCATTATGGTGTAGAAACCCGCCTTCATTGTCCTCTTTGAGCGCGCTCGCTCGACTGAATCCGCCACCCGGCGCGGATGCCGGGGAGCGAGCGCTGCGCTTATGTATAATTGTAAAATCCACCGGCGCGAGCGGCTCGCGCCTTATACCACGTTTTACCATCTCGGACCAAGCCTGGGCCCGCACGTCTCCATGACCCGTCCGATACTGGCTCAAATCAATCTTGCAGCATTGCGAGCGAATCTTGGCATCGCGCGGCAACGCGCGCAGCAGGCGCAGCTGCTCGGTGTGGTCAAGGCCAACGCCTACGGGCACGGCTTGCTGCGTGTGTTGCCGGCGCTAGCCGAAGCTGACGGACTGGCGCTGCTCGAACTCGATGCGGCGATCACGCTTCGAGAGCATCATTATGCGCGGCGCATTCTGTTGCTCGAGGGTTTTTTTGGCGACACTGAGCTGCCGGAGATCGCGGCGCGTCGCCTCGCGATAGTTGTGCACCACATGGAGCACGTGCGAATGCTGGAGACTGCGATCCTCGCACGGCCGCTGGAAGTCTTCATTAAGATCAATACCGGAATGAACCGCCTCGGATTCAAGCCAGATCAGGTCCCGTCTGTTGCACAACGCCTCTCGAACACTCCAAGCGTCGCCGCGCTTCGATTGATGACGCATCTTGCGCGAGCCGACGAGGAAGAGGGAGTACACGAGCAACTGCAGGTGTTCGAAACCGCGTGCAAGGGGATGCCGTACCCGCGTTCGATCGCCAATTCCGCCGGCGTGATGCGCTACGACGAAGTGGGAGGCGATTATGTCCGCCCCGGGATCATGCTGTACGGCTCTTCTCCTTTTCCGTACGACACCGCCGAAGCGCTCGGTCTTACTCCGGTGATGACCCTGCGCAGCGAGCTGATCGCGACACAGGATCTGAGGCCCAACGACAGCGTTGGATACGGCGGCGGCTACACGGCATCGCGCGCGCATCGCATCGGCGTCGTCGCCTGCGGTTACGCCGACGGCTATCCGCGACACGCACCTAATGGAACGCCGGTGCTGGTGTGCGGGAAGAAGGTGCGCACCGCAGGACGCGTGTCGATGGACTTGATGACTGTCGACCTTAGCGATGTTCCCGAAGCCACCATCGGCAGTCCGGTCGTATTGTGGGGCGATGGTCTGTCGGTCGACGACGTCGCCGCCGCGGCAAGCACAGTGGGCTATCAGCTGTTGAGCGCGATTGCGCCGCGCGTGCCGTGTGTGACCACGGAGGTCGGCAAAGTGGACATCGAGCTTTAGCCTGCTGGGGCGGCGTCAGGAGAGGGAGTACTCGAAGCGTGTACACGGTCGTCACCGGCGCCGCCGGGTTCATCGGCTCGAATCTGGTCAAGGCACTTAACGCTCGCGGCGAATCGAGAATCATCGCCGTCGACAACCTTGCGCGCGCCGACAAGTTCCTGAATCTCGTGGATTGCGAGATCGCCGATTACTTCGACAAGGACGAGTTCCTGCGCCGGCTCGGCGGGGGCGATTTCGAGGACGACATCGCAGCGATACTGCATCAGGGCGCCTGCTCGGACACGATGGAGACCGACGGCCGCTACATGCTCGCCAACAACTACCGCTATTCGGTGACGCTGCTCGAATACTGCCAGGACAACGACATTCCGCTGATTTATGCGTCGACCGCGGCGGTGTACGGTGCGGGACCGGATTTCCGCGAAGAGCGGGCGTGCGAATCGCCGTTGAATGTCTACGGTTATTCCAAGCTTCTCTTCGACGAGTACGTACGCCGGGTTTTGCCCGAACGCACCGCGCAAATCGCGGGTTTTCGCTATTTCAACGTCTACGGTCCGCGAGAGGCACATAAGGGCAGGATGGCCTCGGTTGTGTGGCGCTTTTTCAATCAGTACCGCGAAGCCGGGAAAGTGCAGCTATTCGAAGGCTCGGCGGGATACGCTGCGGGAGAGCAGCGCCGCGACTTTGTCAGCGTCGACGATGTCGTCGCGGTGAACCTCGAATTCCTGGATCACCCCGAGCGCTCGGGTGTGTTCAATGTCGGAACCGGCAGTGCGGCGACATTCAACGCCGTCGCTACCGCGACCATCAACGCGTGTCGCGCTGCCGAGGGCGCGGAGGCGCAGCCTTTCGAGGCTCTGCATCGGGGCGGCACGATCGAATACGTCGCGTTTCCGCCCGGCTTGGGTCCCAGGTATCAGAGCTTCACGCAAGCCGACCTGGGTCGTCTGCGTGGCGCCGGTTACCGCGCGCCCATGCTCAGCGTCGAAGAGGGCGTGCCGCGCTGTGTCCGCGCTCTCCTTGCCGGCGGCACGGGCAAATCGTAATATCGCGCCAGCGCGTGCGCGAGCAGGCTTTAGACCAGCACGTCCGCGCCAAGAAGGTCCGCCGCCGAATTGTCAGCACGACGATCGGCGCAGCGCGGCCTCAGGGGCTGTTCCAACTTTCCGCTCGGAGGGGTTCATGAAAAGACTCGTACTGCTGCTTGCGACGCTGCTGTTTTCGGTGTTCGCGCTGGCGGCGGTGAACATCAACACCGCGACCAAAGAGGAGCTTGACGCGTTGCCGGGGATCGGGCCGGTAAAGGCACAGGCGATCGTCGACTACCGCACCAAGAACGGACCTTTCAAGACGCCCGAGGACATCATGAAGGTCTCGGGAATCAAGGAAGGCGAGTTCTCCAAGCTGAAGGGGCTGATTTCGGTCAGCGGTGCGTCGACGCCGGTCGCTGCGCCGGCGAAAGCCGAAACCAAGGCGGCCGCTCCCGCAGCGGCGCCTGCGACGCCAGCGGTAGCCCCTGCACCCGCGCCGGCTCCCAAGACAGCGGCTCCTGTGGCGGCGCCCGCAGCGGCACCTGCGGCGGCTTCGCCCGCGCCAGCCACCGCTGCTCCTGCTGCCAAGGACGAAAAGATGACCAAGCAGGAAAAGGCCAAGGCGGATAAAGAGGCAAAAGCAAAAGCGAAGGAGGATGCCGCCAAGGAAGCGAAAGCGAAGAAGGAGGCGAAGGCCGCGGAAGACAAGGCGAAGAAAGACGCCAAGTCTGCCGACGAAAAGGCCAAGAAAGAAGCTAAGGCGAGCAAGGACAAAGCGACGGCGAGCGACGACAAGACCAAGAAAGACACCACGGCCGCAAAAGACAAGGACGCCAAGTCAAAGGACGACAAGGACGCCGACAAAACGAAGAAATAGCATCGATGCCGCGTTGAACGAGCCCCGCCACCGTGGCGGGGCTCGCGTTTTTAGTCTCATGGTCCGTTGCGCTATCGATATGCCAGTCGATGCGAGCGGACCTGCGCGAGCGTCGGGTACAATCGAATCGAGCCACGAAGCGTATTGCGTATCTGCTCCATGTACAAAACCATTGAGGACACCGTCGGCAACACTCCGTTGGTCCGACTCCAGCGGCTGCCTGGCGCGACCACCAACGTTGTGCTCGCCAAGCTCGAAGGGAACAATCCCGCGGGTTCGGTGAAGGATCGGCCGGCGCTGTCAATGATCGTCGGTGCGGAGAAGCGCGGCCAGATCAAACCGGGCGACACGCTGATCGAGCCGACCTCCGGCAACACCGGCATTGCGCTGGCGATGGCGGCGGCGATGCGCGGTTACAGGATGGTGTTGGTCATGCCCGAGCATCTGTCGCAGGAACGTCGGCAGACCATGCGCGCATTCGGCGCTGAGATCATTCTCACACCCAAGGCGGGCGGGATGGAGACCGCGCGCGACGTCGCTGAAAAAATGCGCGCCGAGGGCAAGGGCATCATCCTCGACCAGTTCGCCAATCCGGACAATCCTGCTGCGCACTATAGTGGCACCGGACCGGAGATCTGGCGCGACACCGAGGGCCGTATCACGCATTTCGTCTCGAGCATGGGAACAACCGGAACCATCATGGGGGCGGGACGGTTCCTCAAGGAAAAGAATCCGTCGATTGTGATCATCGGCTGCCAGCCTTCCGAGGGCTCGCAGATTCCCGGCATTCGCAAGTGGCCAGAAGCTTATCTCCCCAAGATCTACGATGCCAAGCGCGTCGATCGTCTCGAATATGTGTCGCAAGCCGACGCAGAGGAGATGGCGCGCCGCCTCGCGCGTGAAGAAGGAATCTTCGCGGGAATCTCCTCCGGCGGCGCGTGCGCCGTAGCGCTGCGCATTTCTCAGGAAGTCGCGCAGGCGACCATCGTGTTCATCGTCTGCGACCGCGGCGACCGGTATTTGACGACGGGTGTCTTCCCCGGCTGACCGAAAGCCGACGCAAAGCTTCCGCGCGGGCCGACTGCTTTGAGCGATGACTCCGACGCTCGTCTTCGACATCGAAACGATTCCTGACGTCGCCGGGCTTCGACGCGTACACGATCTGCCCGCCGGCTTGAGCGACGCCGACGTCCTCACGTGGGCTACGCAACAGCGGCGCGTCGCCACCGGCAATGAGTTTTTGCCGCCGCACTTGAATCGAGTAGTTGCGATCGGCTGCGCCTTGCGCGAAGGGGACTCGTTCCGGATATGGTCGCTGGGCGAGGCATCTGACCCTGAAGCCGAACTCATCCGCCGTTTCTACGACGGCATCGATCGCTACACACCGCAGCTTGTGTCGTGGAACGGCAGCGGCTTCGACCTGCCGGTTCTCAACCATCGCGCCCTCATCCACGGTGTCGCTGCGGCAAAGTTCTGGGACTGGGGCGACGACGACCGCGAATTCAAATACAACAGCTATCTCAGCCGGTATCACACCCGCCACCTCGACCTGATGGATGTGCTGGCGGCGTACCAGACCCGCTGCTACGCTTCGCTCGATGCAATGGCGCGACTGTCCGGATTTCCGGGCAAGCTCGGCATGGAAGGTCGCGAAGTGCATGCAGCTTATCTCGCGGGAAGGCACGATGACATCCGGCGCTACTGCGAGACTGACGTGATGAACACGTACCTTCTGTATTTGCGGTTCTTGCAGCTTCGCGGCACGCTGTCGGCCGGGCAATATGCCAATGAAGTGTCGTTCGCCCGCGAGCGAATCGCCGCGTCGAAGGAACCACACTGGCAGGAGTTCCTGACCGCGTGGGACGCGAAGGCCTGAGCGCCGCGCACGCCGGGGCGCAGCCTCCTTAAACGGTTCACACGATCGAAGGGCTTGTGTGTCGGCCGGCGCGCCCACGGGCCTCGTTGTCCCGGCTCAACATAGGCAACGTTCGAGCGTCGGCCCTGCTCGCTCGACGCGAGGCCCTGCTTCGCTGCTCGGGTCGCTACGCGCGCAGCAGCGGCACCGATGCAAAGCGCCCGTTAAGCAGCCCAGCCGAAGGCACGCTCCACCAGCGGTCGAGCACGGTGGCGTAAACGCTGCGAAAGTCGATGGCGTGAGCCGGGTTGCCGTCGCCGGACAGTCGATCCAGCGACGGCTGCTCCCCGTAGAGTCCTCCGGCGATGCGACCACCGAGCGCGAAATGCACGCTGGCCGTGCCGTGGTCGGTGCCGCTCGAGAGATTCTCCTTCGGCCGCCGCCCGAACTCGGCGTAGGTCACCACCAGAGTGCGATTCCATCGGGCGAGTTCCGTGAGCGCGTCTTTCAGCGCGACGACGCCGTTGGCGAACTCCGACAGCAAACGCGCCTGCGTCGCGAGTTGACCGCTATGGGTGTCGAATCCGGACAGTGTCACGCGCACAACCGCGACGCCTGCCTGACTGGCGATGACCTGGGCAGCCGTTCTTATGGCGCTGCCGAACGCGCTTTGCGGAAACTCCGTTTGGAACACGTGGTCCGCGGACAAGTGCGTCGCCGCTTGCATGATGTCCGATTCGACCTTGAGGATGTGGGCGAGGGCCTTGTTGTGCGCCTCTCCCTCGCGTGTGGCCAACCGCGCCTGGCGCAGGAACTGTTCCGTGTTGGCGAGTGCGATCGCGCGAGTTCCTCCGCCGGCAAGCGGCCCAAGATCCGGCGAGCCGATGATCACGCCATCGGCGGCAAAGACCGACGGCGTGGGCGCGGCAGCGAAGGTTCGCGTGAGCCAACCCTCCCGCAAGTATTCTTCGCTCTTCGACGCCGTGTCCCAGATCTCGATCGAGCGAAAGTGCGAAAGATTCGGCGCCGGGTAACCGACCCCTTGCAGAACGGCCAGCTCGCGATTCTTCCAGAGCGGCAAAAGCGGCTCCAGCGACGGGTGCAGGCCGACGCCATCACTCAACTGCACGACCTGATCGCGCGGGATGGCAAGCTTGGGACGCAGTGCGTAATACGTCGGGCTGGCGTAGGGCACGAGCGTGTTGAGGCCGTCGTTACCCCCCTTGAGTTCGATCAGTACCAGGAGATTGCCGTAGGTCGCGGCCGGCGGCGCCGCCCCCCAGGCAACATCGGGAGCCACTGCAACGGGTAGTGTGAGCAGCGGAGTCGATGCGGTGAGCTTCAGAAACGTGCGACGGTCCATGCGATCACTCACTTGAGCTGATACGAGGCGTCGAGAACGATGCCGCGTACGAGCGCGAGCGGCTCGTCTCGTGCATCGGGTACATTCTGAGGCGCGACGGCAAGCAGCAGTCTTACCGCCGCGTCGCTGCGATCGGCCGCGTCGGCCAGCGAATCGAATTGAGCGAGCCACGCGGCGCTGTCGAAGTGAACGCTGTCCAATCCACGACCCATCGCTTGCAGGAATCGGATCCGGCGCATGTTGTCTGAATCCGCGGTTCCACCTGGAGCGATCGCCTGGCGCGGCTGCATCACTCGGTCGATGGCGACGTCCGGCGACACGGCGCCGCGATCGGATCGGAACAAGCGATCCAGGAATTGCTTGCGCGCGAGCAGCGTGCTCGAGTTGATCCAGGCTTCCTGGCCCGGCCAGCCCTTGACGTTGGGTGGCGAAAAAAGGTTCTGCCCCATCCCCGCTGCGGCGACGGCGAACGGGATGGTCTCGGTGGGCCTGAGCTCGAACTGTCTCAGCGTGCCGACGATCAGGTCGACCGGCGACTTGATCAGGACTCCATGGTTCTGCGAGGCGTAGAAGGCATCGCTCGTGAGCAGCTCTTGGAGGGCCACCTTGATGTCGTAGTGCGAATCGCGAAAGCGTTTGGCGATGCGACTTACTTCGGCTGCGTCGGGATCGGGAGAGACGAATTCACGCCACAGCTTGCGGGTGATGAATTCGGCGGTCTCGCGTTGCGCGAGCAGGATGTCGAGCACCTGGTCGCCGTCGAGATTGCCGCTGCGGCCAAGCACCGTCTTGACACCGTTGTCGTGAATGAACGGGCGGAACATGAACTGGCCCGTCGCGCGGTCGAGACTGAAGCCCGTGAACGCGCGCGCGGCCTCCTTGACGTCCTGTTCTCCGTAGTTGCCCTCGCCGAGAGTGAACAGCTCCATCACTTCGCGTGCGAAGTTCTCGTTGGGGCTTCCTTTCCTGTTCTGCGCGTTGTCCAGATAGATGACCATCGCCGGGTCGCGTGCCATCGCGTGCAGCAGCGTCCCGAAATTGCCCAGTGCGTTGGCGCGCAGCGTCACGTTCTGCCGGTACATGAGCTGCGCGAGCTTGACCTTCTGCTGGCTCGACACGAAGTGGTTGTGCCAGAAAAGCGTCATGCGCTCGGTCAGAGGCGACGGGGTGATCAGCATCTCCTTGATCCACCAGCCTCTGAGCTCCAGCCCTTCGCGAATCTGCTCCTGCTGGAAGAGCTTCCTTTCCATCTCGGTTGCATCGGGGCCGGGGCGCGGATAGGCGAGGGCGCTCGAGTCGCTGGTCCATGCGGCAGGCGGCGTCACAGCGGTGGTACGCGTCTCTGCAAGAAGCTTGCGCACCGCTTGCTCGCGCGTCATCGCGGCGTAGCGCTCGATTTCGGTTTGCGTCGCGCCGAATCCAGTCCGCGTGAGCAACTGGCGCGCGCCGTCGTAACCGAGCGCGCCCGAGGCCGTCGGCGCAGCGGCGGACGCAACCGTCGCTACGATCAGGAGCAGACAGGCAAACAAGAAACGCATGGGTCCGAGATCGGAAGCAAGGCGTGTGCCGCCGTGTTCCGGTGAACGCTTGAGTGTAGCGATCTGTTGACCGGCGCATCGCGGCCGGTTGTAACAGCGTGTTGCTTGGACTGCTAGAGGCTGAGCGTCCCTCGCGCCAGCTCGATCACTCTGCCCGAGACGAAAATCCTGCCGGAGCTGTCGACGGTGAGCCCGAGATGGCAGGGACGTCCGACGGCTTCGCCCTGAGCCACCGAGAGCGTTTGCGGAAGCTTGGCGCCGGTCGCGACCAGCCACCCGCCCAGATTGGCGCAGGCCGAGCCGGTGCCGGGATCTTCGACCACCGAACCCTTCTTGAGAAAGAAAAAGCGGCACACCACGCTGGCAGCGCCATCTCTCGCCCACACGTAAGCCATGGTGCGACGCGTGCCGTCGGCGAGCGCGGTGGTGCCGTGCTTGGCCAGCGCCGCGGCGCCGGGGACACATCTTCGCACAGCGTCAGGGCTCGCCAGCGGGATCATGAGCTGCTCGCTCCCGGTGTCGACCCACAGCGGCCTATCGACCACGTCTTCACTGCCGATGCCCAGCATCGCCGCCAGCTCAGCATTTGAGGATGCGACTTCGCGGGTGTGCGGTGCCTTCGCTTCCAGCGTCCAGCGATCGCCGTCGGCGCTTACGGGCACCACTCCTGCGGTCATCTCCAGCGTAAGCGAATCGCCGCCAAGTTTTAGCGCCCGCGCCACATGCGCAGTGCCCAGTGTCGGATGCCCCGCAAACGGCATTTCGAAGGTAGGCGTGAAAATACGCACACGCGCATTCGCCTTGGGAGAGGGCAGGATGAAGGTGGTTTCCGACAGGTTGAACTGCAGCGCCAACGCCTGCATCGTCTCGGGACAGAGCGTGCCGCCGTCTTCGAACACCGCCAGCGGATTGCCGCCCAGACGCTCCTCGGCGAAAACGTTGACAATGCGAAAGGCGAAGTCTCTCATGGTAGCGCTGCCGCAGGCGCCGTCTCGAACGCCGACACCACTTCGCGCGCCAATGTGGCGAAGCCCCCTGCCGAAACATCGCGCACTTCGGCACGAAGAGCAGGCGACACGGCGTCGGCAAAGCGTCCGAGCGAGCGCGTGTAGGTTGGATCGTAGTGTCTCTCGAGCAACTCGCCAACCAGCGCATCCCATTCGCGCGTCTCAGCCAAAGCCTCCCAGCGCGCGATTACTTCCTTACCGTGCATTGCGGTCAACTGATTCAATCGTTGGCGAAATCGATCCGTGTCGGCGAAGAAATGCGCGTAATCCTGCTTGAGCAGGTCGATGCGCAGCGATTGCGGCGTGACTAATGTCAGGCGTCGGCCCCGATGCATGCTCGACAGCAGTCCGTCCGGCAGTTGCAGGGTGCCGATACGCCTGCTTTCCGATTCGACGAATACCGGCCGCTGCGGCTCAAGAGCATCAAGCGCAGCAACGATCCGACTCTCGAACCATTTCTGCGAAGGCTGCGCTGCATCGGGCAGATCGCCGAGCAGTGAGCCGCGATGGTGCGCAAGCCCTTCCAGGTCGAGTATCTGTGCGCCCGCCGAATCGAGGGCGTTGAGCAGGCGACTCTTTCCCGAACCGGTCAGCCCGCAGACAACGACGAAGTCGAACCTGCCTGGAAGTTCCGCGAGCCGGGCGACGATGTGCCGCCGGTACGCACGATATCCGCCGTCGAGCTGTCTTGCGTGCCATCCGATTTCGTTGAGCACGTGCGCGAGCGACCGGCTGCGCTGGCCGCCGCGCCAGCAGTACACCAGTGGCCGCCAGTCCCGCGGCTTGTCTGCGAAGGCGGTTTCGAGCGCGTGTGCGATGTTGCGAGCGACCAGCGCGGCACCCAGGCGCCGCGCAGTAAATGGCGAGCTTGCGTAGAGCGTGCCGATGCGGGACCGCTCGTCGTTGTCAAGCACCGGATGATTGGTTGCGCCCGGGATGTGATCGAGCGCGAATTCGGCGGGACTGCGCACGTCGATCCGGTCGGGATAATCAGCAAGCGCCTCGACACCAACCCGCTGCGCGCTGGCTCGAAAGTCGATCATCCTGACCTGCCCGTGGAGTCCAGCATCGGTTTGAGCTCGCGCCAGACGTTGTCGAGAAGTTTGGACTGGGCTGCTACGACGGGATGGATGCGATCGGGTTGGAACATGGCTTCGTTCTCGCCGAATCCTTCGAACAGAAAGGGAACCAGCGCAGTCTTGTGCGCTTTGGCGACTTCGGCGAACGTCGCATCGAAGCGCTCAACGTACGCCTGCCCATAGTTGGGAGGCATGCGCATACCAATCAGCAGCACACGCGAACCCGCTTTCTGAGCCGCGGCGGTCATCGCATCCAGGTTCTGCCGCATGGCATCGACGCTGCCGCCGCGCAGGCCGTCGTTGCCCCCGAGTTCGATGACCGTTATTGCCGGCCGGTACCGCGTCAGTAGCGCCTCGAGGCGGGCACGCCCCCCAGCGGTAGTGTCGCCGCTGACGCTTGCATTGACGACAGTGTGCGGACGATGCTCCTGTTTGAGCCGCTCCTGCAGCAGCGACACCCAACCGCTGCCCGCCGGAAGCCCGTAGCCTGCGGAAATGCTGTCGCCAAGCACCAGAATCACCGACGAGCTTTCCGCGCTCGCGATCCTCGCTGCTATGGCGAAAGCTAAAATCGCAACAACAAAGGCGCGGCGAAGCATCATGAATCCATGTTGGAGTGCCGGCGCCCATTCTAGATTCCCGGTGCGGCCAAGCAAAGGCGTCTTTCCTGGATGGAGCCAGCGCCCGGGTAAAATCCCTCGCGTGGCCCACCGGTGCTTGCTTTGACGGGCTCTCGGCCCAACCTGCCAGTTGATCACCGTCCTTAAGCCATGTCCGGCACCGTCATTCGCGCCAGCAAGCTCACCAAGGAGGTGCGCAGTGGAGACGCTCCATTGCTCATTCTCGACGACGTGAGTTTCGAAGTCGCGACCGGTGCGACCGTCGCGATTGTCGGCGCTTCGGGTTCGGGCAAGACGACACTGCTCGGGCTGCTGGCGGGGCTCGACCGTCCGACCGCGGGAGAGGTGTGGCTCGGCGACACCGCGCTCAACGGACTCTCCGAAGATGCGCGAGCCGCGTTGCGGCAGCATTGGCTTGGCTTTGTGTTTCAGTCGTTTCAGTTGTTGCCGGCGTTGACTGCGCTCGAGAACGTGATGCTTCCTCTCGAGCTTGCGGGCGCGGATGATGCCGGCGCACGCGCGAAGGAGTGGTTGGCGCGCGTGGGCTTGGCCGCGCGACTCACCCACTATCCCAAGCAACTCTCCGGCGGAGAACAACAGCGCGTCGCGATCGCGCGTGCATTTTCCGGCGAACCGAAGGTGCTCATGGCTGACGAGCCGACCGGCAACCTCGATGTTGCGACCGGCAATGAAGTCGCCGAGCTCATGTTTCGTCTCAATCGCGAGCGCGGGACCACGCTGCTGCTGGTCACCCACGACACGGCGATTGCCTCGCGCTGTGCTCGCCGCCTCAAGCTCGCCGGCGGCAAGCTCGTAGGCGACGAGAACGCTGCCCGATGAACACGCTGCGCCTCGCCTTCACCATGCTTCGCCGCGACGCTCGGGCAGGCGAACTCTCCGTGCTAATCGCCGCTCTGGTGCTTGCGGTCGCGAGCGTGGGAACCGTCGGCTTTTTCACCGACAGAGTCAAGCAGGCGCTGGGGAGCCAGGCCAACGTGCTGCTCGGTGCCGATCTGCTGCTCTCCGGCGACCGTCCGCTTCCCGACGAGTATGCGCGCGAAGCCGGCGCGCGCGGGCTTAAGTCGGTGCCGGTGATCCGCTTCAACAGCATGGTGCAGTCGGCGCAAGCGCCTCAAGGCGGCGATGCCGTTCTCACGGACGTGAAGGCCGTGACTGCCGGCTATCCGCTTCGCGGCGCGATCGTGCTCTCGAGCCCTGGCGATCCGGAGGGAACCGTAGCGCGAGGAGTTCCCGCGCCGGGCGAAGCGTGGATCGACACGCGCCTCGCAGCGCGACTCGATCTGCGCCAGGGTGCGCGACTCAATGTCGGCGACAAGACGCTAACGGTGACAGCGATCATCCAGCAGGAGCCCGAGGTCGCCGGCGGATTGTTGACGCTGGGACCGAAGCTGCTCATGAATCTCGACGATGTAGCTGCAACCAAGCTGTTGCAACCGGGCAACCGAGCGACATGGCGGCTGCTGGTCGCGGGCCCGTCCATCGACGCTTTTCGCGATTGGGCGAAAGCGCGCCTTGGACGCGGGCAAAGGCTCGAGTCCATCCGCGACTTGCGGCCGGAGGTCAAGCAGACCTTGGAACGCGCCGACAAATTCCTCGGCCTTGCGGCGCTGGTCGCCGCGATGCTCGCCGCCGCTGCAGTCGTTCTTGCAGCGTCCCGCTATCTGCGGCGCCATCTCGATGCCGCTGCGATGATGCGCTGCTTTGGCGCTGGAGAACGTCAAGTGTTGGCGCTGTTCGCGTTGCAGTTCGTCACTCTGGGTCTGGCAGCGAGCATTGCCGGCTGCGTGATTGCCCTGGGGGGGCAGCAGTTGCTGGTCGCACTGCTCGGCGCGATGGTGCATGCCGATTTGCCGGCGCCAGGCTGGTGGCCTGCCGCCGCGGCCGTGGCGACGGGGCTCTTGCTGCTGCTCGGATTCGCGCTTCCGCCGCTGATGGCGCTCTCCAGAGTACCGCCGCTGCGGGTTCTGCGACGCGATCTGCCCATGCCGCGGGTAGGCGGTGCGATCGCCTATGCGCTTGGAGGCGGAGTGGTTGCCTTGCTCATCGGTGCAGCGGCGCAGGACACGAAGACCGGACTCATCATGATCGGCGGTATCGCGGCGCTTCTCGCCGCGGCGGCGATCGCGGCGCGCGCTCTCATCGCCGCGCTGCGCATGCTGCCTCAGCGCGGATACAGCTGGCGCTACGGGTTGGCCAATCTGCGCCGTCGTCCGCTGGGCGCGAGCATGCAGATCGGCGCGCTCGCGCTTGGACTGCTGGCGCTGTTGCTGCTCACCTTGGTTCGCGGCGACCTGATGCGGAGCTGGCGCGCAAGCCTGCCTGCGGATGCGCCGACGGCGTTCCTGATCAATGTGCTCCCCGATCAGGTCGACGGCGTGCGAGCGCTGCTCAAGCGCGAGATCCACGTCGACGCGGAGCAACTGCCGATGGTCCGCGGGCGCTTGGTCGCCATCAACAACGTTCCGTTCGACACGACTCAGCTTCCCGACGAGCGGGCTCGCCGCCTGGGAGAGCGCGAATTCAATCTGTCGTGGATGGCCGATTTGCCGCGGACCAACCGTGTCGTGGCCGGGCATTGGTGGAAGCCCGGCGAGACAGGCGGGATGTCGCTTGAAGATGGCATCGCCGAGACGCTGGGCATCAAGCTCGGCGACACGCTCACCTGGGACATCGTCGGCACACGCGTAAGTGCCAAAGTGACCAGCCTGCGCAAGGTCGCGTGGGATAGCTTCAGGGTCAACTTTTTCGCGCTGTTTCCTCCGGGCGCGCTGGAAGCGATGCCCAAGACCTACATCACCGCGGTGAAGGCACCCGTTGGCGACGCCGCATGGCTCACTCCCCTGGTGCGCGAGTTCCCCAATGTGCTGGTGATCGACGTCGGCGAGCTTTTACACCAGGTCCAATCGATCATCGAGCAAGTCGCGCGCGCGGTGGAGTTCGTGTTCTTGTTCACGCTGGCCGGCGGTGTGCTGGTGCTGGAAGCGGCGATCGCAGCGACGCAGGACGAGCGGCGCTACGACGCAGCCGTGTTGCGCACCCTTGGTGCGAGCGAGCGGCAGCTTTCCTCGGCACAGGTCGCGGAGTTTCTCGCCCTCGGCGCAATCGCCGGGCTGCTGGCGGCCGCCGGTGCTACCGTCACTGCTTATGTCTTGGCGGATCGCGTCTTTCAGATCCCGTTTCATTGGGATCCGTGGTTGTGGGCGATCGGCGTCATCGGCGGTGCGGCAGGAGTCGCCCTCGCCGGTTGGCTGGGCACGCGCGGGACGCTCAAGCAACCGCCTCTCGCGGTGCTGCGGCAGGTCGGCTGAATCCCGCGAGCCTATACTGAAGTCTGACCAAATTTCGAGTAAGGCAATGGCCCACGACCGCCTCGAACCCGGCATCGTCACCGACTTCCGCAATGCGCTGAGCTACTCGGGCTATCTCTGCCTGGACAAGCTGCTGACAGCGCAGAAGCCGCTTTCCGGTGGCGCGGCATCATCGCCGAGGCACGACGAGATGCTGTTCATCATCCAGCATCAAACCTCCGAGCTGTGGATGAAGCTCATGATCCACGAGCTCAAGGCTGCGATCGGCTTCGTGCGCGCAGATCAACTCGACGCCTGCTTTAAGATCCTGGCGCGGGTGAAGCTCATTCAAAAGCAGCTTTTCGAGCAGTGGGCGGTACTGGAAACGCTGACGCCATCCGAGTACGCGGCATTCCGTCCGGTGCTTGGAAACTCGTCCGGATTCCAGTCGGCACAATACCGGGCGATCGAATTTCTGCTGGGGAACAAGAACGCAGCCACGTTGGAAGTTTTCGCTCACGATCCGGCTACGCACGCGGAGCTGACCGCGCTGCTCCAGGCGCCGTCGCTCTACGACGAGTATCTGCGCCACCTCAAGCGGCGCGGACTGCCTGTCCCTGCCGAAGTTATCGAGCGCGACTGGTCACGGCCTCATGCCCGCAATTCCGGAGTGGTGGCGGTGTTCAAGACGATCTACGATCAGCCGCAGCGTTACTGGGATGCCTACGAAATGGCCGAGAAGCTGGTCGACGTCGAGGAGAGCTTCCAGTTGTGGCGCTTCCGTCACCTGAAAACCGTCGAGCGCGTCATTGGTAACAAGCCTGGCACCGGAGGTTCGAGCGGCGTGGCGTTCTTGAAGCGAGCGCTGGAGCATTCGTTCTTCCCGGAGTTGATCGACGTGCGCACCGTGATCGGCACGAAATGAACGCGCCTATGGGAACCACCGCGACCATCGAGTCGGCGGTCACCGCGCTCGGACCCGGTCCGCTCAGCGAATCCTCGATTAGCAGGCATATCGCTCCGCTGTTCTCGCGGGTGCTCGCGCGCAACGCCGACCAGATCTATCTCGCCAATCACTCGCTCGGCCGTCCCCTCGACGCCACCGGGAACGATGTCGCTGAAGCGCTTACGTTGTGGCAGACCCGGCTGGGCGATGCCTGGGACGACTGGTCCGCCGAAATGTCGTCCTACCGCGAGCGACTCGCCCGCCTGCTCAATGCGCCGCGCGCCGATTGCGTCGTGCCGCGGACCGGCGCGGGGCAGGGTTTGCGCGCCATCTTGAACAGCTACGACACGATACCGCGTGTCCTGGCGACCCGTGGCGAATTCGATTCCATCGATGTCATCTTGCGCCAGTACGCTTCGCACGGCCGCATTCGCCTGCACCTGGTCGAGCCGAAGGCCCACGGCATGTTTGTCGCCGACGACCTGTTGGCTGCGCTGCGCGACGGCACCGATCTCGTCGTGCTGTCGCAGGTGATGTTCACCACGAGCCAGGTGCTGCCCGAACTGCCGGTATTGATCCAGGCCGCGCATCAGGCCGGCGCGCGCGTGCTGCTCGACGTCTATCATTCGCTGGGCGTATTGCCGGTAGACATCGCTGCCCTCGACGCCGATTTCGCGATCGGAGGCTCGTACAAGTACCTGCGCGGGGGACCGGGTGCGGGTTATCTGTACCTGCATCCGCGGCACCTCGATGGCTCGATGTCGACGCTCGACGCGGGGTGGTTCGCCAAGCGCGATCGCTTCGGCTATCAGCGCCCCCATCCGATCGAGTGGGCGCAAGGCGGGGACGCGTGGCTGGAAGGGACTCCACCGGTGCTGACCTGGTATCAGGCGCGCGCCGGACAGCTGTTCGCACTAGCGATCGGCGTGGAACGTCTGCGCGTCTATTCGCTCGGGCAGCAGCAGCGGCTCGTTTCGTTGCTGACCTCGCGCGGTCTCGCGGCGAGCGGCGCGACTCTGGATCGCGGCGCATTTGTCGTCATCCGTCTCGCTCAACCCGGTATCGCCCGCCGCTGCGCAGATGAGCTCGGCGATCGCGGCGTGGCCGTCGACGCGCGCGGACCATGGCTGCGCTTGTGTCCCGATCTGTTGAACACGATGGAAGAACTGCAGCGCGCCGCTGAGGCGGTATCGAACGTAGTCGCTTCGCTTCGCTAGAGCCGATCCGCGGGCATCGACGAACGCGACCCGTGTCGGTACGATGCCGCGACTTTAAGCGCCGAAATCCAAGCCTGCGTGTGCTCTAGTGCGCGCGGGTGATGAACGTCACGAGGGTCGCCAGCAGGCCTACCAGAAGCGCCGCGCCCAAGACCCCGGCGATGACCACATGCACGGGCTTGATGGTCACCGCATCGCGCTCGCCCGAGGCGCGCTTGCGTATACCCAGGAAGGCGGCAAACACAGCGCCCAGCACGCGCAGGAAACCGGCTGAAGAATCTTTCGTTGCTGTGCCGGGCGGGCTGGGTCGAGGCGTCTGTGACATCGCCAGTGGATGCTAGCACGGGAGCTAAAGCCGCATCCGTCCGCCCCTGGAGCTCGTATATGGCGGTGCGGCGCTCTAGCCGCCGCTATCTAAGGAGAGCCCCATGAAAGCACTGCCCAGACTGGCATGGTTCTTAGGCTTGGCGCTGCTGCTCGCCGCATGCCAGGGAATGATGCCAACGCAGCAGAAGTCGTTATACGAGCGCCTCGGCGGCAAGGATGCCATCACCGCCGTCGTCGACGATTTCGTCGCCAACGTAGCGGCGGACAACCGCATCAACAAATTCTTCGCCAAGACCAACATACCCAACTTGAAGCGTAATCTTGTCGACCAGATCTGCCAGGCGACGGGCGGACCCTGCACCTACACCGGCAGGGACATGAAGACAGCGCACAAGGGCATGGGCATCACCGACGCGAACTTCAACGCGCTGGTCGAGGACCTGCAGAAGTCGCTCAACAAGTTCAAAGTGCCGGACAAGGAGCAGGGTGAATTGCTGTCGATCCTTGGGTCACTCAAGCCGCAGATCGTCGGCCAGTAACCTCGTGCCAGTCGCTGGTGGACAGACCGGGTGGGCGTGACGCCCTCCCGGCGCGCCGGCGAAATGTTTTAGCCGGCCCAGAATCAAACGATTACGCCGGCAAATCGCTTGAATTCGCCGTCGAATCCCCCACATAGAGTGGTGTCATCGCGTTCGGAGGCGATTTCGTGCGTTTCGAAAAACTAACCACCAAGTTCCAGCAGGCCCTGGCCGACGCCCAGAGCCTTGCGCTGGGCAACGATAGCGGCTTTATCGAGCCGCAGCACCTGCTCGCCAGCCTGCTCGCGCAGGAGGATGGCGGCACGTCATCGCTGCTGGCACGGGCCGGGGTGAACGTCCCTGCGCTCAAGAGCGCCCTTTCCAAATCGATTTCGCGGCTGCCCAAGGTCGAAGGGCAAGGCGGCGAAATCAGTACCTCGCGTGACTTGAGCAACCTTCTCAACTTAACCGACAAGATCGCCACCAAGCGGGGCGATCAGTTCATCGCCAGCGAGCTGTTTCTGCTGGCGCTCGCCGACGACAAGGGCGAAACCGGGCGACTGCTCAAGGACCACGGGCTCACCAGGAAGGCCCTGGAAGCTGCAATCGACGCGGTGCGCGGTGGCGCGAATGTAGATTCGCAGGAAGCGGAGGGTCAGCGCCAAGCGCTTGCAAAGTACACCATCGACTTAACCGAGCGGGCACGCCAAGGCAAACTCGATCCGGTCATCGGGCGCGACGACGAAATCCGACGCGTCGTCCAGGTGCTGCAGCGGCGCACCAAGAACAACCCGGTGCTGATCGGTGAGCCCGGCGTCGGCAAAACCGCGATCGTGGAGGGTCTAGCGCAACGCATTGTCAACGGTGAAGTGCCGGAGGGTCTGAAGAACAAGCGGGTGCTCTCGCTCGACATGGCGGCGCTGCTCGCAGGTGCCAAATACCGGGGAGAATTTGAGGAGCGGTTGAAAGCGGTGCTGAAGGAAATCGCGGCCGACCAGGGACGGACCATCGTCTTTATCGATGAGCTGCACACCATGGTCGGCGCAGGCAAGGCCGAAGGCGCCATCGACGCCGGCAACATGCTCAAGCCCGCGCTCGCCCGCGGCGAGCTTCACTGCGTCGGTGCCACTACGCTCGACGAATACCGCAAGTACATAGAGAAGGACGCCGCGCTCGAGCGCCGCTTCCAGAAGGTGCTGGTCGACGAACCGAGTGTCGAGGCGACCATCGCCATCCTGCGAGGGCTTCAGGAGCGTTACGAAATCCATCACGGCGTGGAGATCACCGATCCAGCGATCGTCGCCGCGGCGGAGCTGTCGCATCGGTACATCACCGACCGTTTCCTTCCGGACAAAGCGATCGATCTGATCGACGAAGCCGCCGCGCGCATCAAGATGGAGATCGATTCCAAGCCCGAGGCGATGGACCGTCTCGACCGGCGGCTGATCCAGCTCAAGATCGAGCGTGAGGCGGTGAAGAAGGAAAAGGATGAGGCATCGAAAAAGCGCATGGAGCTGATCGAGCAGGAGATCGCACGGCTCGAGCGTGAATACGCCGATCTCGACGAAATTTGGAAGGCGGAAAAAGCGCAGGTCGCCGGCAGCCAGCACATCAAGGAGGAAATCGACAAGGTCAAGCTGGCGATGGAGGAGGCCAAGCGCAAGGGCGACTGGCAGAAGGTCTCCGAGCTTCAGTACGGACGCCTGCCGCAGCTCGAAGCGCAGCTCAAGAAAGCCGACACCAAGCTTGCCAAGGTCAAGGCCGAGAAGCCCACACTGCTGCGCACGCAGGTCGGCGCCGAGGAAATCGCCGAGGTGGTATCGCGCGCCACCGGCATCCCGGTGTCGAAGATGATGCAGGGCGAGCGCGACAAGCTTTTGCACATGGAACAAGCGCTGCACAAGCGCGTCGTCGGCCAGGATGAAGCGGTGCGTCTGGTCTCCGACGCCATCCGCCGCTCGCGCTCGGGACTCGCCGATCCCAATCGCCCCTATGGATCGTTTCTGTTCCTGGGGCCTACCGGTGTGGGCAAGACAGAGCTATGCAAGGCGCTTGCCGAGTTCCTGTTCGATTCGGAATCACACTTGATCCGCATCGACATGTCGGAGTTCATGGAAAAGCACTCGGTCGCGCGCTTGATCGGCGCGCCGCCGGGCTACGTCGGCTACGAGGAAGGCGGCTATCTGACTGAAGCCGTGCGGCGCAAGCCCTACAGCGTGATCCTGTTCGACGAGGTGGAAAAAGCGCACCCCGACGTGTTCAACGTGCTACTGCAGATGCTCGACGACGGCCGCATGACCGACGGCCAGGGGCGTACAGTCGACTTCAAGAACACCGTGATCGTTATGACGTCCAACTTGGGTTCGCAGATGATCCAGCAAATGGCCGGCGACGATTACGGCGTGATCAAGCTCGCCGTGATGGCCGAGGTCAAGACGCATTTCCGGCCAGAGTTCGTCAACCGGGTCGATGAGATCGTAGTGTTCCACGCGCTCACGGAGAAGAACATCGAGTCGATCGCCCGGATCCAGCTCTCAAGCCTCGAAGCGCGGCTCGCCAAGCTGGAGATCAGGCTCGACGTCGATCGGTCGGCGCTGGCTCAGGTGGCCAGGGCGGGCTTCGATCCCGTGTACGGTGCCAGACCGCTCAAGCGAGCGATACAGCAGGAGATCGAGAACCCGCTGGCCAAGGACATCCTCGCCGGCAAGTTCGCCGCCGGCGACACGATCCACGTGAGCGCCAAGAACAACGCCATCGTATTCGAGAGCCGCGCAGCAGCCGCCGTTCAATAGTAGGGGACGCTCTGCCGGCGAAGCAGCCCCGACCAGCGGCGGACCGCGCGCGCTGCGGCGCGAGACGCCCAGGCGGCAACGCGTCGGGCCGCACTCTCGCGTGCGATCAGGCGCAGCCGGGAGTCTTCTTCGGCGGCCACCACCGTTCGCCCGTCGCGATCGATTTCGAAGCGCATGCCCGGCAGCAGAACGACGTCGCGCGGGTCGCTCTCCAGCGTGACCCACAGGCAGCCGCGATCCACGGCGATGACGGTACCGGCGGCGTCGTCGAGCACGAGCGTCTCGCGGCGACGCAGGACTTTGCGCAGCGTAAGGTTCGGAGAAAAGTCGAAGGGCATGGTGGTTCTCCTCATTAATGCGTAGAATGCATGCATCGGCCCGGTCGCATCGCATCGCTATGGACACCGATGCACGATTGAGTATCCTCCGCGTGACGAATACTGCAAAACGAATTCCTCTCATGATTAGCATGAGAATTTGGAATGGCTAAGACTGAAGGGGTGCAGCGCCGGCTCCCGTCGCTCGATCTGATCAAGGGATTCGAGGCCGCGGCACGCCACCTGTCGTTCACGCGGGCGGCGGAAGAGTTGTTCCTGACCCAGTCGGCGCTGTCGCGGCAGATCCAAGCGCTGGAGGAGCAGCTCGGCGTACCGCTGTTCGAGCGACGTCATCGTGCGCTGCTGCTAACCGACGCCGGACAGGTTTTACAAGGCACGGCCCGCGCCGTGCTCGATCAATTCTCCGACACGGTCGCTCGCATTCGCCGTGACCAGTCAGCTCAGCCCCTGGCGGTCACGACCAACCAGCCCTTCGCCGCGCTGTGGCTCATTCCGCGCATCGCGCGGTTTCGCGAACGCCATCCGGGCGTCGACGTATTCATCTCCGCCGACAATCGCATGGTCGACCTGGAACGCGAACGCGTCGACCTTGCGGTGCGCTACTGTGCCGAGACGATGGCGCCTCCGGGGGCGGTGCGCCTGTTTGGCGAGCGCTTGCTGCCGGTGTGCAGCCCGCGGCTGGCGGCCGATCGCTCGCGGCCGCTCAAGCGTCCCGAGGATCTTGCCAAGCACGTGCTGTTGCATATCGATGACCGTTTTCCGTGGCTCAACTGGTTGGTGTGGCTGACGGCGAACGGCGTTCGCGACCTGACGCCAGCGGGATCCATGCGCTTCAACCATTTCCACGAGGTAATGCAGGCTGCTGTCGATGGCCAGGGTGTTGCGCTGGGACGCATTCCGCTGATCGACAATCTACTCAAGCAGCGCAAGCTGGTCGCGCCGTTTCGCAACAAATATGCGACGACACGCGCCTATTTCATCATTCCCGCTCCGCGCGGCACACCGCGCCCCGAGGCACGCGCGTTCATCGACTGGCTGATGGCGGAGGCGGGTGCGACGGTGCAGATCGATCCCGAAGCTTCGACGGCGCAGTCAGCGCTCGCAACTCGCGGGCGCACCCGCCGCAAATGACCGTCAGCAGCACCGGCGGCCACGAAAGCATCCCGGGTCCGTCGCCCTGGATCGTTCGATTTGCGCCACTCGCCAAAGCAGGAGCGCACGTTCTCGACGTCGCCTGCGGCCACGGACGACATAGCCTGCTCTTTGCGGGCCAGGGCTGCCGTGTCACTGCAGTCGATCGCGATCCGGAGGCGCTGGCGCGGCTCGCCGCGATCGCCGGAGTCACCGCAGTCGTACACGATCTCGAGACCGGCGCATGGCCGCTCGGCGCAACGCGTTTTGACGTGGTTGTAGTGACCAACTATCTGCATCGCGCCCTTTTTCCACAACTCCTGCGCGCCGTGACAAGCGACGGTCTGCTGCTCTACGAAACCTTTGCCGCCGGCAACGAGGCTTACGGCAAGCCGTCGAATCCCAGGTTTCTGCTTGCGGAAAGCGAGCTGTTGCGCGTGGTCGGTGGAGTGCTTACCGTCGTTGCATTCGAGCAAGGCGCGATCGCTGGCGAGCGGCGGGCGGTGCTGCAACGCATTGCCGCAGTGGGGCGTGAACGACAATGGCCGCCGTCGCTGCCGATTTGAGCATCCGAAGTTAGGCGCTTCCCTGTCCGAAACCAGGGGCGTTGCCGCGGCGATTGCGGTAAAATGCCGGCTTTTGTGGACGGCGGTTGTCCTCGATGTTGAAAGGAAGTCTGGTCGCGATCGCGACCCCGATGCACGCCGATGGGGCGCTCGATCTGCCGGCATTGCGCAAGCTGATCGATTTCCACGTCTCCAACGGTTCCTCCGGCATCATCATCGTCGGCACGACGGGCGAATCGCCGACGGTCGATTTCGAAGAGCATTGCCTGCTGATCAAAACAGCCGTCAACCACGCCACCGGACGGGTTCCGGTCATCGCGGGGACTGGCGCCAACTCGACCGCGGAAGCGATCGAGCTGACAAAGTACGCGAAAGAGGTCGGCGCACAGTACGGCCTCTCGGTGGTTCCGTACTACAACAAGCCGTCTCAGGAAGGACTCTATCGGCACTTCCGCACGATCGCCGAAAAAGTCGATCTGCCGCTCATCGTGTACAACGTGCCCGGCCGGACCGCTGCCGACCTGGGCAACGATACGCTGCTCAAGCTGGGCCAATTGCCTGGGATCGTGGGCGTGAAGGATGCTACTTCCGACCTGGTGCGGCACGTGGACCTGATGCGACGGATGCCTGCTGAGAAGAAGTTCGTTTTGCTATCCGGCAACGACGATACCGCGCTCGCGTACATCCTGCTCGGCGGTCATGGCGTCATTTCCGTCACAGCTAACGTGGCGCCGCGAGCGATGGCCGACATGTGCGCGGCGGCGCTGGCAGGACGGCTCGCCGACGCGAGAGCGATCAACGCGCGGCTGATGCCCTTGCACACCCGGCTCTTTGTCGAAGCTAATCCGATACCAGTCAAATGGGCACTCGCGGAGATGGGGCTGATCGGCCCCGGTCTGCGCCTGCCCATGACCGCCCTTGCCGCGCAGCATCACGACACCGTGCGTGCCGCGCTGCGCGAGGCAGGTTGCTTGTAGGAGAACCACGATGTTCGATTTCAAATTAGTCCTGTTGGCGATGGTCGGCAGCGCGATAGCGATGCTGGCGGGCTGCGACACGACCACTTCGCTGGGCAAGAAAATCGACTACAAATCGACTGCCACGGCGCCGGCGCTGGAAATCCCTCCGGATCTGACGGCTCCGTCCTACGATGAGCGCTATCAGATCGCCACTGCTTCGGGTGCCGCTGCCGCGCGCGCCGCAGGCAAGACGGGCGAAGTGCTTCCTGCGAATCCGGACGCTCGTCTCGTCCGCGCTGGAAGCGAGCGTTATCTCGTCGTGAATGCCAGCGAAGAGGCGGCGTGGAAGACGGTTCGCGAGTTCTGGATCAAGCAGGGATTCGTCATCGCCGTCGAACAGCCGCAGCTCGGCATCATGGAAACTGACTGGGCCGAAAACCGCGCCGTCGTGCCGCAGGACTTCCTGCAGCAATTCTTCAACAAGTACTTGAGCTTCATCAACGACACTTACAAGCGCGACAAATTCCGCACGCGCATCGAGCGCGGCAACGAGCCTGGTACCGTGGAAATCTACGTGAGCCACCGCGGCGCGGCCCAGCTGCCGACCAAGAACGACCATGGTGTGCCGGAGGATTTCGTCTGGCAGCCGGTGCCGCCTGATCCCGAGCTCGAAGCCGAGTTTCTGGGAAGGCTCATGATGGCGTTCGGCACGCCAGAGCCGCAGGCGACACAGGCGCTCGCCGCTCTGCCGAAGGCGCCGGACCGCGCGCGCATTGAGAAAAGCGCCGATGGCGCCAATCAGCTCGTCGTCGACGATGGATTCGACCGCGCGTGGCGGCGCGTCGGCCTGGCACTCGATCGCACCGGGTTCACCGTGGTCGACCGCGACCGCTCGCAAGGGTTCTATTACGTTCGCTATTCCAACCCGGATCTCGACGTGAAAAAGGCGGACAAGGGACTGCTTGACAAGATCAAGTTCTGGAAGACCGACGAGAACAAGCCCGAGCAATATCGCGTGGTCGTGACCAAGGCCGATCCGCAAAGCGTCGTTACGGTGCAGGATCCGAAAGGAGAGCCGGACCGTTCGGCGAACAGCGACAAGATCCTGGCGCTGCTCAAGGACCAGCTCAAGTAACCGCACCCGTGCGCTTCGCCTGTCTAGGCAGCGGCAGCGAAGGCAACGGCTTGCTGGTCGAAGCCGACGGCACCTATCTGCTGGTCGACTGCGGCTTCGCCATAACCGACACGATTGCGCGGCTCGAAAGGCTCGCCGTCGCGCCGGAATCCGTCGCCGCGGTTGTCGTGACCCACGAGCACAGCGACCATATCAGCGGCGTCGCCGCGTTCGCGGGCCGGTATGAGACCCCAGTGTGGCTTACCTTCGGGACGCTTTCCTTGGTCGAGGAACGCTTCGCCGGTCTCGCCTGCGTGCGCGGTTTCGACAGCCATGATCGTTTCGAGATCGGCGGGCTCGAGGTGCGGCCGTTTCCGGTGCCGCACGACGCCCGCGATCCAGTTCAGTTTGTCTTTTCCGACGGTTGCTGGCGCCTCGGACTTTTGACCGACATCGGCGTTTCCACCCGGCACGTCGAACTGAGTCTGTCCGGTTGCGATGCTCTGCTGCTCGAATGCAACCACGATCTCGACATGCTCGCCAACGGCGACTATCCGCCATCGCTCAAAGCCAGAATCGCAGGCAAGTACGGGCACCTGGACAACGCTACCGCGGCGGGGCTTCTATCACGGCTCGACAACTCGAAACTCAAGCACGTATTCGCGGCGCATCTGTCACAACACAACAACCGACCGGATCTCGCTCGCGCCGCGCTCGCCACTGCGCTCAACTGCTCCCCGGAGTGGATCGGCATCGCCGACCAGTACGCCGGCTTCGGCTGGCGCGAATTCACCTGACCTCAGGATCCTTCAGGCCAATATGGAAAAACGTCAAGAACTCTACCGCGGCAAGGCAAAGACGGTTTACGCAACAGACGATCCCAACCTACTCATCATGCATTACCGAGACGACACCAGCGCGTTCGACGGTGCCAAAGTGGCGCAGCTCGAACAGAAAGGCGAGACCAACAACAAGATCAACGCCTTTGTCATGGGTAGGCTCGCGGCCGCCGGCGTGCGCACGCATTTCGTTCGGCTGCTCAATGAGCGTGAGTCGCTGGTGCGGGCGCTGAAAATGCTGCCTGTCGAATGCGTCGTTCGCAATGTTTGCGCAGGGTCGATGGCCAAACGCTATGGCATTGCCGAGGGGACGCGGCTGCCGGAACCGATTTTCGAGTTCTTCTACAAGAGCGATGCGCTACACGATCCACTGGTCAACGACGATCACATCCGGATCCTGGGATGGGCAAGCGCGGCCGACATCGCCGAGATGAAAAAGCTTACGCACAAGGTGAACGACGTGCTTAAGCCGCTTTTTGCCGACGCCGGGATGGACCTCGTCGATTACAAGCTTGAGTTCGGCCACCCGACCGATGATCCGAAGGGGCCGCTGCTCTTGGGTGATGAGTTCACGCCCGACGGTTGCCGTCTTTGGGACCGCGCAACTTCGGAGAAGCTGGACAAGGATCGCTTTCGCCGCGACCTTGGCAATGTCATAGAGAAGTACCGCGAAGTCGCTCAGCGTATCGGCGCGCCGCTTTAGGTCAGCGTGAGGGCGACAAAAAGCCGGCCGATATGGCCGGCTTTTTCTTCGCCGAACTTGGAGTTATTTCTTGGTTGTGTCGGCGGGGGCGGGAGCCGGCGCCGGTGCTGGCGCCGTCGACTTCATGGCCGAATCCTTCGCTGCGTCAACCGAAGACTTGGCCGAGTCCATCGCTGCCTGACCCGCGGCTTTGGCAGCATCGCCCGCGGCGGCGCCCGATTGCATTGCGGCAGTCCCGGCGTCCTTGGCGGCGGTCGCGGCCTTGTCGGCAGCTTCTTTGGCTGCCGCAGCCGCCTTGTCAGCAGCCGCCTTGGCGTCGGCAGCTTGCTTGTTGTCGCCACAGGCGCTCAACGCGAGCGCCATCGCGGCAACGAAAAGTATCGACTTGTTCATTGGCGTGTCTCCCACTCGGATGAAAGATGTGTAAATGCGAGGTAGATCGGAATCCGCGGCGGTCCATGCTTGCGGCACGGCATCGAAGCAGCAACCGACAATTTGAATACTACCACAATGAGCAATCGATTCAAAGAGATCGCTCGAGCTTCCCGCCTAAGTCCTCGCCATTGTGCGATTCAGAGGCCGAGCACGGTCCCGCTCAAGCCGGGTTCGCCGGTCGCCCAGATTTCTTCGAAGCGGCTCGCAAGCGGTTGTGTCTGTTCCGGCTGGTTGACTCCGAGCGCTGCGCGAGGCTGCTCGAAATGAAAGCGGTGCAGATAGTGCACGCCGTCGACGATCATTAGTGGATCGGTTGCGATCTTCGCTTCAGCTCCCGTCTGATAAATGGTCATCACGTGGCTGTAGTTGCGCAGGAGATTCATCATGCGTGGGCACGAGCTTTCGAGGTATCGCGTGTCGTGCACGATGATGTCCAGCCGGCGGCCGCGGACATCGCGTAGAAACGCTGCCAAGCGATCGGCGCGCACCGCGGAGTTCCACCCGGTCTGCGAAAGATCCTGGTCGAAGACGCGTATGTGGTGAAAGGCGAGCCCGATCAATTCGTCGATCGCTGCAGCCTGCGCAGCGATGGTATCGAGTTGTACCAGCCGGGGCGCCGCAGGCTCAGTCGAAGTGGAGGTATCCATCGCAGTACCAGCGGTGAAGCAGCCGCACCCAGGGCGAGCCGCCGACGTCCGTGCATGCAATGCGGCGCGCGTTGGCAAGACGCTTCATAGCCTGCCGCTGCGTTTGAGACCAGTCGAGCGCCGCCCCGTTCACGTACACCTGAGCATCATCGTATAGGATTTGCGTGCGGGGATCTAAACGCACGCCACGGCGCGCGGCGACGATGCCGAACCGCCGCAACGAGTATGGACGCGGCGGGCAGTCGAAGAACACGTGCGGTTTGGGCTCCGTGAGATAGCAACCTACGAAGCGCTGCACGAGCCCGGGTTTCCAGCGGATCTCGCGGATCATTGCCGCGCACTGGGCATGCATGCGTGCCGCGATGCGCGCGGGCTCGCGGCTCACGCTCAGGTTGGGATCGGCGTACTGCCCCGCGATGCAAAGGTTGTCGCGTATCCAGTCGAGGAAAGCAGTACCGAGCTCCTGCGTTGCAGGGGCGCGGAAACCGATCGAATACGTGCTGCATTCATCGATGGCGACCCCCTCATGCGCATAGCCGGGGGGCAGGTAGAGCATGTCGCCCGAGGATAGCGTGCTCGCATCTGCCGGCGCGAAGCGCGCCAGAATCTTGATTGGCAAGCCAGGCCGAAGCTCGAGATTGCGCTGATCGCCGATGCGCCAGCGCCGCCGTCCGGCGCCTTGCAGCAGAAACACGTCGTACGAATCAAAATGTGGCCCGACGCCGCCGCCGGGCAGCGCGTAGCTCACCATCAGGTCATCGAGCCGTGCGTAGGAGATGAAGGCAAAGCGGCGCATCAACTCGTCTGCAGCTCGCACGTGCAGATTCACGCCATGCACAAGCAGCGTCCAGCCTCGGCGGGGAAGGGCGCGAAAGTGTGTTCTGCGAAACGGACCCTGCTCAACCGACCAGCGCGTCCGGTCGCGCAATACAATGCGCGACTCGACGTCATCTCGTCCCGCGAGCTCGAACAAGTCGGACGTGCTGAGGATCCCCTGAAAACCGGCGATCGCATTACGCGACAGCAGGGGCCGCTTCTGCCAGTGACGGCGCAGGAATGCAGCTGGCGTCAGACCGCCCAGCAGCGCGCGCGTCGCGTTTACGGGCATGGGGCGCGATTATAACTGTCCGTTCGCTCGAGATCGCTGCGATAGGGCTTTGCGCTAGAATGGCCGCTGACCGTCCACTTAGGTTCGTGGCGTTGAAACCTCGTCCCAATGCCCGCATGCACATCTTTTCGAACACGGTTGTGACACTCTCGTACCGGCTGTATTCGTCGGCGGGGGAGCTGATCGAGGAATCGGGGGAGCCTATCAGCTACCTGCATGGAGGTCATGGCGGGATCTTCCCCAAAGTCGAGGCAGCGCTCGCGCAGAAACAGGTCGGAGAAAGCTGCTCGGTCACGCTGGAGCCGGAAGACGCCTTTGGCGAATACGACGCGGAGCTGGTGCGCGTCGAAGCTCAGGACCGCTTTCCACCCGAGGTCAAGGTGGGTATGCAGTTCGAGGGTTACGGCGCCGATGATGCCGACGGTGATGAGAGTCGTGTTTACACGGTGACCGACATCGCCGAGGGCAAGGTGGTCGTCGACGGCAATCATCCGCTCGCGGGTCAGCGGCTGCGCTTCGACTGCACCATTATCGACGTTCGTCCCGCCTCATCTGAGGAGATGGCGCACGGGCATGTGCACGGCGCCGGCGGACACCATCACTAGCGGCGCGAGAGCCCGTCGCGGTTAGGAAGCCGCGGCGCGGGCAGGGAATCATCTCAGACAGTTCCCTTGCGGTCAGCCAGTCGCTTGAGCTCGTAGAGCGCCGCGTGCGCCTCGCGGGGGCTCAATTGATCGGGGTCGAGCGACGCGAGTCGATCGAGTGCCGCGCTGCCGCGCGAGTCCGGCGCTGCCGGTGAATCCTGCGTCCCAAACAGATCGTCGTGTGTGTCGCGCCGCGCGCTGAAGCGATCGAGGCGCGCCAAAAACGACCGCGCCTGACGCAGCGCGTCCGCGGGCACACCGGCGAGCTTGGCAACCTGCAGGCCGTAGCTGCGATTCGCGGGCCCGTCGGCAACGGCGTGCAGAAAGACGATACCGTTCTTGTGTTCTGCCGCATCGAAATGCACGTTGGCGCAACCGTCGAGCTCGGCTGGAAGCGCAGTTAATTCGAAGTAGTGGGTCGCGAACAGCGCGAGGCTGCGGTTGTTTAGCGCGAGCTCGCGGGCGATGGACCAGGCAAGTGCAAGCCCGTCGAAGGTCGAAGTACCGCGGCCGATTTCGTCGATGAGCACCAGGCTCTGCGGTGTCGCGCGGTTCAGTATGTATGCGGCCTCGGTCATCTCGACCATGAAGGTAGAGCGCCCTCCGGCGAGATCGTCGGCAGCGCCGATGCGAGTGTAGATCGCGTCGAGCGGCCCGATGCGCGCGGACTTTGCTGGCACGAACAGGCCGCAGTAGGCGAGGAGCGCGATGATGGCCGTCTGCCGCATGTACGTAGACTTGCCGCCCATATTGGGCCCGGTGACAATCAGCAGCCTCCTCGACTGATCGAACCTGACATCATTGGGGATGAAATGCTCCACCTGAGTTTCAACCACCGGATGCCTGCCGCCGTCGATGGTCATCGCCACCTCGGGAGCGAAGATCGGCTGTGTCCACGCCAGGGCTGACGCCTGGATCGCGTGCGCAGAAAACACATCGAGCGAGGCCAGCTCGTGTGCAACGCGCTGCAATTCAGGAACTGCATCAGCCAGCTGGAGCAGCAGCGCCTCGTAGAGCGTCTTCTCCCGTGCGAGCGCCCGCTCCCGGGCCGAGAGCGCCTTGTCCTCGAAGATCTTGAGCTCGGGCGTGATGTAGCGCTCCGCATTCTTGAGCGTCTGGCGTCGCCGATAGTCGTCGGGAACGCGGTCGATGTTGGCGTGGGTGACTTCGATGTAGAACCCGTGAACGCGGTTGTACTCGACCTTGAGATTGCCGATGCCCGTACGCATTCGCTCGCGCGATTCCAACTCCACCAGGAACGCGCCGCAGTCCTCTGAAATCGCGCGAAGCTCATCGAGCTCGGCATCGTATCCAGTCGCCATCACGTTGCCGTCGCGAATCACCGCGGCGGGCTCGCGCTGTATCGCGCTCTGCAACAGATCCAACCAGCGTCGATCGCACGAGAGCCCTACTCTGGCCTCGACGAGCAGAGCTGAAGCGGCCCCTTCCAGGTTGGCGGCGATGCCAGGCAGACGCTCCAGCGTGTCGCGCAGCCCGGAGAGGTCGCGCGGCCGGGCACTGCCCAGCGCGATGCGCGACGCAATGCGCTCGACGTCGACGGTACGCTTGAGCTCCGCGCTTAAGCGACGCGGCAGCCCTTCACGCGCTTGCATTTCGGCGATCGCACCATGGCGAGCTTGAGCGACCTCCGGTTTACGCACCGGGTTGGTTAGCCAGTGCCGGAGAAGCCGACTGCCTGCTCCGCTGGCGCAAGCATCGAGCAGCGACAAGAGCGTCGGCTCCCTCTCGCCGCGAAGGGTCTCGGTGATCTCGAGATTGCGCCGCGTTGCCGCGTCGAGCGCGACGTGATCGTCTTGATGTTCGACCAGCAGCGAGCGCACATGCTGGAGCGACGCCTGCTGGGTCGCTCGCGCATACTGGAGCAGGGCGCCGGCGGCAGCGACGCCGAGGGGCGCTTCATCGGCGCCGAACGAAGCTAGGTCGCGGGTGCCGAGCTGTTCGCTCAATCGGCGCCGCGCCGCGTCGGCGTCGAAGTGCCATGGCGGCAGCGTGCGAAGGGGCGCGCCGCTGCGTGGCATTGCCTGGCTCTCGGGACAAAGGAGCTCACTCGGCACCAGGCGATCCAGCAATCCGGCGAGTTCCGACTGCGCGGCGTCCCTCAGCGTCAAACGACCTCCGGCTAGATCGAGCCAGGCAACCCCGGCGCGTTGGCCGACGACGTGCGCTGCCGCTAGCAGACATGGGCGGTCGGCCTCGAGCAGGGCGGCATCGGTCACGGTGCCCGGAGTCACGATTCGGGTGACCCTGCGCTCTACCGGCCCCTTGCTGGTCGCTGGGTCGCCGATCTGCTCGCAGACCGCGACGGATTCCCCGAGGCGGATCAGCTTTGCGAGATACTGCTCCACCGCGTGAAAGGGAACGCCCGCCATCGGTATCGCCGCCCCAGCGGAGGCCCCGCGCGAGGTGAGCGTAATATCGAGCAGCGGTGCTGCACGCTCGGCGTCGTCGTAAAACAGCTCGTAGAAGTCGCCCATTCTGTAGAGCACCAGCTTGTCCGGATGCTCCGCCTTGACGCGCAGATACTGCTGCATCATGGGCGTGTGAGAAGAGAGCTCCGCGCCTGCGGGCACCGGCTTAGCCTGGAAGTTCAACAGCCGAGCTCCTTGAAATACAATGTGTCGGAATGCGACCTCATGCACTTGCCCGGGAGGCGCAAGTCAGGGAATCTTAGCGCTACCGCTTCCGATGTGTCACACCAACACGTCCGTTATCGCCCAACAGGCGAAAGCACCCCGGCGTGGTGCTTGAACCTCGAAAGCGAAGACAACCTGATTGCACGGTGGAGTCATAATAGAGGTGCCGCCCGTCACCGCCTGCGGATGGGCCTCCAGGGAAGGAACAACAATGAGCAAGAATGGCGCAGCACTATCGATCGTCCTCGCCGCTGCGCTGGGCCTTGCGGCCTGCGAATCGGCGCCTCCTAAGAGCGAGCCACCCAAGCCCGCGCCGGCAGCGCCGCGCGAGGCTTCGCCGGCTCCGGCTCGCCCTCAACAAGCGGCGCCCGAGGCGGAAAGCGAGGGCATGACCGTATACGAGCTGCAGGATCGGCTTGCCGCTCTTGGCTACAAGCTCGGAACAGTCGACGGTGTGCTCGGGCCGCGGACTGTCGACGCGCTCAAGAAGTTTCAAAGCGACAAGAATCTTGCCGTAACCGGTACGATCAACGCCGAAACCATCCGCGCGTTGCGTACCGCCAAACCGTAGCTCTCTAACCCGGCCGCGATCCACGAACGGACTGACCTGATCCTGGCTTCCCGGGCGTTCGCTTTGGGCCGCAGAGGTTTGGTCCGCTAAAGGCTCGGAAGAGCTGCCTTAGTTGTCCTGTGTTACCGAGCCGACCAGCGCGGCTCCCGGGCCAACGACGTAGATTGTGTAGGCGTGCCCGGCGATCAACGTCACCGACGGTAGAGTAAGAAGCGTCTGCGCCGTGCCCGCGACGTTGAAGGAGAACTGATACGTTGTTCCACTGACTGAATCAGCCGCGAGCTCGAGAGAGTACGCACCCGAGTTCTGCGGCAGATTGGAGATTTGTCTGCTGAAATTGACGAATACGTCCAGCGACCCAACGTCGACTGAGGCATTGACAAACCGCACTCGCGTGTTGCCAACGGCCGGCGGCAGGTTGTTGTCGGTAAGGATGACCGCAGCCAACGCCCCGGCCGGCCCCTCGAGCAGAATCGAGCTGTCAGTGCCGGGCGTCAAGCTGGGATTGAGCGAGAGCAACACCGCGCCTGGCGTCGAGGTTGCCTCGACGGCCAGCGTAGGCATCGCCGCTGTCGTCTTCTGGTAAGCCGACGCTCCAGCGAAGGGAATGTTGGAGAGCACCAACGCGCCGTTGAGAAAGACATTGAGTGGCGACGCAACCTGCGAAGCATTGACAACCTTGAACTGGGCCAGCAGGTTGTTGAGCACCGTTCCCGTCCCCGAGGTGTCGAGACTGAGCAACGCCACGTTGATCAATGTGCCGCTCTCTCGTGAATAGGCGACGACCTCGAACTGTCCCCGCTCGGCATAGTCGTGCGGCAACGAATCGAAGATGACGGTCTTCGAACCGGACGGAGTGATGCGCAGCTCGAGGCTCCCGAAGGAAACGTTGGCGAATCCGGTCGCAACTCCATAGGCGATGTTTGAAATGATTGGAGAAGCCGGCCCGAGATCCGCCCCCGGCAGTGTTAGGTAGACGTCGATTGCGCCAATGCCCGCAGCGCCATTGATCACGCGAAGATTGAAATTGCCTGCGCCGGGGTCGATCGTCTGATCACTGATGAACTGGCCCGTCGGTTGGCTGACAGGCCCAAACATGATGTACGAATAGTTGATCTCGCCTAGCGGGGCGATGGTCGTGTTGAGCAGGTTCGACACGCTGCCCATGACGAAGGCCTGAATCGTGCTCGTCGGATTGTCTTGAGTTATGGCGTTGATCTGCTGATATGGCTGAAGCGATTCGAAGGGTAGACCTGCGGCGAACAGGTTGCCATCGAGCGTGATGTCGATCGGGCCGTTGGCATTCGGAATCAGATTGACGATTCTCAGGTTGGACTTGGTGCTGGCGACCGTGGTCACTCCATTGCCCGCGCCCGTGCAGCTTCCGAGCAGCACCGCCGCAACCACGCAAAGCAAAGCGACCAGCATGCACCGTCTGAACACGGCTATGCCTTTCAGTGCTGGAAGCACAGGCATGGCAGCAATGGAAAAGCGCATGGGCGGATTGTCATGCGGCGCAAAACCCGGACGCGCCTACCTGCACGTGCGGAGCTTGCGCAGCTTGGATCGGGTCACTGGTCCTGCGTGACGATGCCCTGCAAGCTTGACGACGGTCCGGCGAGGTAGACCGTGTATTTGTGCGGAGCCACCATAAGCACCGAAGGAAGCTTCAGTACGGCGGTTGTCGTACCCGCGACGTTGAAGTCGAACTCATACGACGTACCCGTGACCACTGCAGCGGTAAGGTTCAGGTATGAAGATGCGGTGTTTTGCGCCAGCGCTGATACCTGCTTGCTGAAATTGACGTAGACATCGACCGAGGCGATGTCGGCCGAGGTGTTGACGAAGCGAACGCCGGCGCTCCCCGCTGCGGGTGGTTGGTTATCATCGGTGAGGATCACTCCCGCCAGCGCTCCGGCCGGGCCGACCAGCGGAATCGAAGTATCAGTTGCCGAAGAAAGAGTCGGCGTCAGAGTCAGCAGGTTCGCTCCCGGCGTCGCCTGCGCCTGTACCGTGATGGTGTGCGTACCTGACGAGGTCTGCTGGTAGTTGGAAACGCCGGTGAACGGGATGTTGGACAGCTGCAGGCTGCCGTCGACGAACACGTTGAGCGGCGAAGCGACCTGCGACGCGTTGATGACCTTGTATCGTGCGAGCGTGTTGTCCAGGATGGCGCCAGTGCCGCTGTCGTCGTCGTTGAGCAGCGCCACGTTGACCAGGCTTCCGCTGCCCTTGCTGTAAGCGACGATCGTCGTGCCCGAATGCTCGGGGAAGATCCGCGGCGCCGTGTCGAAGATGACGGTCTTGGTGCCGACGGGTGTGAAGCGAATCTCAAAGTTTGGTGCGGTGTTGAGCGCAATGAACGTCGTGATGCCCCCATATGCCACATTGGAGACAGCGGGCGCCGTGTTGGTCAGGTCTGCACCGGGCGCCGTCAGGTAAAGGTCGAGCGGGCCAACGCCCGCGGCCGCATTGGCAACGCGAACCGAGAACATGCCGCTGCCCGGGTCATTGAACGAATCGATCGCGAGAGTCGTTCCGAGCAGGGAAGAAGTTCCGTACAGGAGATAGCTGTAATTGGCCCCACCCAGCGAGATTGTCGTGTTCACCAGCGGCGAGACTGCGCCGACGACGTTGACAAGTAGGGTTTGGCTACCGCTGGGCACAGACACGTAGTGCGTCATTCCCTGAAAGCCGAGTCCCGCCGCGACCACGGTGCCGCCGACCGCTGCGTTCACCGCCGTCGCCTCTGAAAAGGCGTTGAAGATGCGGAACTGGGCGTTGCCGCTGCCACCGCCGCTCTTGCTGCATCCGGTCAAGACCAGAGCGAAGGCGCACAGGGTTGCAAGCAGAGCACGCGGCAGAGACATGGACTTCTCCGGAGTCGGCGGCGGGCGCCGCAGAATAGGATGACAAAAGAGGTCGCGCATTATAAAGCCTAGCGCCGGGCGCGGGAAACAGCGGCAACGACTCGTTACGATTTGCATTGCGGCAAGCGTGTCATCGATTGAAAGGTGATCGCCAATGGCGGCGCGGCAGGCTGCGCGTATTTCCCGGTGCAGGCGCTCCGGCTCGCCCACGCGAATCTGGAAACGGAGGGCGTGACGCGATGCACTTCTCGCAAGCGGGGACGCCTATGGATGTGGTTGCAGGCTGGTCGGGGTGAGAGGATTTGAACCTCCGGCCTCTACGTCCCGAACGTAGCGCTCTACCAGGCTAAGCTACACCCCGAAGCTCCGCAATGCTGGCCGGGTTGCTCGGCCTGACCGGCGAACTTCAGGACGTTCGCGTCACTGCGAAACGTGTGAATTCTAGCAGAGTTTTGCGGTGACCCGAAGGCGGCAGCGCTGCGAGGCACGATGCGGCGCGCTCGCTCTCCGCCTCGGCGCACGATCGGGCATAGTCGAGCGCTCCGGTGCGCCGCAGTGACGCGAGCACCGGCTCGAAATCCGCGAGCCGACCGCTGGTGATGGCGTTGCGAATCAATGTGGCCTCCTCGGCAGAGCCCATCTGGAGTGCACGGATGAGTGGCAGTGTGGGCTTCCCCTCCGCGAGGTCATCGCCGAGGTTCTTTCCTATCGATGACTTTTCGCCAGTGTAATCGAGAAGGTCGTCGATCAACTGGAATGCAGTGCCGAGATGCATGCCGTACCGGGCCAACGCATCCTCGAGCGACGCGTCGACGCGACCAAGCACTGCGCCCAGCCTCGCCGAAGCCTCGAACAACTTGGCTGTCTTGCGTCGGATCACGTCCAGATAGCTATGCTCGTCGACGTCGGGATTTCCCGCGTTCAGCAGCTGCAGTACTTCGCCTTCGGCAATGACGTTGGTCGCGTCGGAGAGAATCTGCATCACTCGCATGTTGTCGAGCTTGACCATCAGCTGGAAGGCTCGCGAATACACGAAGTCGCCGACCAGCACGCTGGCGGCGTTGCCGAAAGTCGCATTGGCCGTCGCGTGGCCGCGGCGCAGCGCCGACTCGTCGACCACGTCGTCGTGCAGAAGCGTCGCCGTGTGAATCATCTCGATGACTGCAGCGAGCGTGTGATGTTGCGCTCCGCTGTAGCCACACGCCTGCGCTGTCAGCAACAGCAGAGCCGGTCGCAGCCGCTTGCCGCCGCCGGCGATGATGTGTTCCGCAATCTGTCCGATGAGAACGACGTCGGAATGCAGGGCCTCGCGCAGAACACGGTCGACCGCATACAGCTCGTCGCGCAGGACCGATTGCAGCTTTTGATCTGTCACGGGTGGGTCGCTTCGCCGGCCGTTATGGGCGGCGAGGGCAGCGGGCCAGGCGTCGCGCCAAGTCGAACCGCGCCGCGTATTCTACCCGATGCCCTGCGCGCTTTCCGTGACTGCATTCCGGCTTTGACACAAAACGGCTAAGGCATTAAAATTATGCCCTTTTTGGATTTGCGGCGACGGGGTTTTTCCATGTACGCGGTCATCAGAAGCGGCGGCAAACAGTACCGGGTCGCACCCGGTGAGAAGCTCAAGGTGGAGCAGCTCTCGGCCGAAGTCGGCGCGGAAGTGAGCTTAGGTGACGTGCTGCTTGTCGGCGACGGCTCGGACGTGCGGCTCGGCCAGCCGACGCTCGCCGGAGTCTCGGTGAAGGCAACGGTGGTTGGCCACGGGCGCGGAGACAAGGTGCAGATTTTCAAAATGCGCCGGCGCAAGAATTATCACCGGCATCAGGGCCACCGGCAGGGCTATACCGAGCTCAAGATCGAAGGCATCGTCGGCTGACGGCGAAATCTCTCGGGGCACGAAGACATGGCACATAAAAAGGCAGGCGGCAGTTCGCGCAACGGGCGCGACTCGCATTCCAAGAGACTCGGCGTCAAGGCTTACGGCGGCGAAACGATTTCCGCCGGGGCGATCATCGTGCGCCAGCGCGGCACCAAGGTGCATCCCGGCGTCAATGTAGGCGTCGGAAAGGATCACACGCTGTTTGCACTGGTCGCGGGCAAGGTGGTATTCGCCGTCAAGGGCGAGGACCGCCGCAACATCGTGAGCGTCATTCCCAGCGCTTGACGCGATCTTAGGCTTTAGGCAAGCAAAGATCCCCGCTTCAGGCGGGGATTTTTTTGGGTCCGCGTCTGCCTTTGGTTAGCGGCGCTCGAGCCACCACAGCAGACCTCCGGCCACGGCGACAAAGGACGCAACCGGGAAAGCGGCGGAAAACAGAGGCGGCCAATCGTTGATCACGCCCAGATACGAGAACAGACGTCCCAGCAGGAAGAACACCAGACCGATGATGGTTCCGGCGAAGACACGGATACCCACTCCGCCGGCGCGGCGCTGGAAATAGGCGAAAGGCAATGCCAGGATCATCATGACGATCACCGCCGCCGGGTAGAAGATTTTGTTCCACAGCGCGATCTCGAAGCGCGAAGTCTTCTGCTGGTTGTTGCCCAGTACCCGGATGTTGTCGTAGAGGGAGGTCATCTCCAGCTTTTCCGGCGCCACCTGATACACCGTCAGGATCGAAGGCTTGAGAACGGTGTCCCAGACCCATTCGTCGGCGCGCAACATCTTCGCGCCGTCTGCGGAAAACTCGGTGGTGCGCACGTTCTTGAGCAACCACTCTCCATCGTTCATGAAGGTGCCGGAGTCCGCAACGCGCAGCGCCTTGAGGCGCAATTCACGGTCGAATTCGTAGATGCGCACTTCGAGCAGCGTCAGGTCCGAGGAGAGCCTGCGGATGTTGGCGAACGTCTGGTCCTGCTTGAACCAGAAGCCGGATTGGAATTGCTGGGCGACAAAGCGCGACTGCTCGCCACGCGTCTGGAGGCGGACTTGTTGTGCCATTTTTTCCGCCGGCGGCGCCACGAATTCACCGGTCAGAAACGTTGCGACTGCGAGCGGGATGCCGATCCTCACAATCGCCCACGTGATCTGCGTAAGCGACGCACCCGACGCGCGCATCACGGTGTATTCCGAGTTCGCAACCAGCGTCGCAATCGCGAACAGCGTGCCGATCAGCGCCGCCGTCGGCAGCAGCTCGTAGCTGTGACCCGGCATGCTCAGGGCAACAAAGAGCAGCGCTCTCGACAGGGGATAGCCGTCCTTTCCAACGTTCCCCAACTCGTGCATGAAATCGAAAAAAGCAAAGAGCATGAGCAGCGCGACGAAGTACAGCAGAGTCGCATAGAGGACCTCGCGGCCGACGTAGCGCGTGAGCGTCTTCATGCGCTGCGCCGCCGGGGAAACCAGCCGAATACTGAGAGCCGGCGGTAGAGTAGGGCGAGCACCACCGCCGCCGCCGCGGAATGAATCATCACCAGCCCGGCAAGCAAGGAAAGACGCCCTTGCGCAATGAAGCTCTGCACAATGTTGAGGCAGTTGCTGTAGAGCATGTACATGAAAAGGGCGGCGAGCAGGTTGAACGACCTGCCCATGCGCGGGTTCACGTATGACATCGGCACCGCCAACAGAAGGAGCAGAAAGGCGCTGATCGGCACCGAGATTCGCCAGAACAGCTCCGCCCTTTCGGGCGCTCCACCGACTGCGATCAGCGCTGCTAGCGGCAACGCCTTGAGCGAAAGTGGCTGCGAGCGAGCTTCGGACGGCTCAATGCGCCGCCCCAGGCTCTCGAACTCCGCCATCCGAAAGTCCGCCGTACCCGGCTGGCCCTCGTAGCGCCGGCCATCCTGCAGCACGATAAAGCGATCGCCGTTCGGGGCATCCTCGAGGTGCCCCGAACGGGCAACGGTGGTCACGTCCTTGTCGCTTTCGATCGAATGCAAAAAGACGTTGCGGATCTTCCCGTCGAAACTGTTGATGCTTTCGATGAACACGACCAGGTGCGCCCCGCGAAACTCCTTGAACAGTCCCGGCGCCAGCAGCGAAAGCTCCTCGCGTGATTCGAGCTGGCGCTCATACTCGAGACGGCGCTGCTCCGCCCATGGCGAGAGCCACAGGGAAAGTACGACGATGGCAAGCAGAAATGGGCTCGCGAACCATAAGATGGGTTTGAACCACGACGTCAGGCCCTGTCCCGAGGTGAACCACACAACCATTTCACTATCGCGATAGCTCCTGGAGAGCGTCAGCAACACGGTGAAAAACAGTGCGACTGAAAGCAGGATGTTGAAATAGAACAGTGCATTGAACCCCAAAAGAGCCAGAATTCCCTCGGGTGCGACGGTTCCGCCGGCGGCACGCGCCAGGAGCCGTAAAACCAGGTTGCTGAACAAAATCCCCTGCAGGACGAGAAAAAGCGCGACGGCTGTTGCCGTCAATTCCCGTACCAAGCTGCGGTTGAACACCATGACAACGGAATAATTTGACTTTTTCTGGCTGATTTGCCAATAATGAGATTTGCAGCTGTTAAAGGCTAATTTTTGCTCGGGAAAACGGCGATGGAATTTACCATAAAAAGCGGCAGCCCGGAGAAACAGCGCAGCGCCTGCGTGGTCGTCGGGGTCTTCGACAACCGCAAGCCCACGCTGTCGGCGGAGCTCATCGATCGGGCTTCGGGGGGTTATGTGAGCGAAATCATCCGCCGCGGCGACATGGAGGGAAAGCTCGGGAGCACGCTTCTTTTGCACAATGTCCGAGGCACGCTCGCGGACCGCGTGCTGCTCGTCGGCTTAGGCAAGGAGCGCGATTTTCGGGAGCGGGAGTTCCGCAGCGCCGTGCGAGCGGCGGTGCGGCTCCTCAACGAAACCGGATCCTACGAAGCGGTCGTCTACCTCACCGAAGAAAAGGTCAAGCGACGCGAGGTTGCGTGGCGGGTCGAGCATGGGGTGGTGGTGGCCATGGAAGCGGTGTACCGCTTCGACCAAATGAAAAGCCAGCCGGCGGAAGTGCGCCGTCCGCTGCGGAAGCTCACCTTGTCGGTGCCCCAGCGCAGCGACTTGGCCGCCGGTGAAGCTGCGGCGGCACGCGGGCTGGCGATTGCCCACGGGATGGATCTTGCGCGCGATCTGGGCAACCTGCCCGGCAACATCTGTACGCCGGCCCATCTGGCCGAGCGGGCGCGCGCCGTGGCGGAAGAGCTTGGCTTCCAATGTCAGGTGCTCGACCGGCCGCAGATCGAAGAGCTCAAGATGGGCTCTTTTCTTTCCGTCACCAACGGTAGCGAGCAGCCCCCGAAATTCATCATCCTCGAGTACAGTGGCGCCGGCAAAAAGCAAAAGCCCCTCGTGCTGGTCGGCAAGGGGATCACCTTCGACAGCGGCGGCATCTCGCTCAAGCCCCATCTCGACATGGACCAGATGAAGTTCGACATGTGCGGTGCTGCAAGCGTGCTTGGCGCGTTCAGGGCAGTGGCCGAGCTCAAAGCGAAGATCAACCTCGTCGGGCTGATCCCTGCCTGCGAGAACATGCCGAGCGGACGAGCAACCAAGCCCGGCGATATCGTCAAAAGCATGTCCGGGCAGACAGTCGAGGTGTTGAACACGGATGCGGAAGGACGCCTCATCCTGTGCGACGCCCTGACCTACGCCGAGCGCTACGAACCTGCCGCTGTCGTCGACATCGCAACGCTGACGGGAGCGATAGTCATCTCCCTGGGGCACATCGCTTGCGGCGTGTTCAGCAACAACGATAGCCTCGCCCGCGCGCTGCTCAATGCCGGAGAGGAGTCGTTCGACCGCGGCTGGCAGATGCCTCTCTGGGATGACTATCAAGAGGGGCTCGACAGCAACTTCGCCGATTTCGCCAATGTTGCCGGACGCCCTGGAGCGAGCATCACCGCGGCTTGTTTTCTTTCGAAGTTCGGCAAGAAGTACGATTGGGCGCATCTCGATATCGCCGGGGTGGCCTGGAACGAAGGCAAGGAGAAGGGCGCAACCGGACGGCCGGTCGCTCTGCTGACGACTTGGCTGCTTGCTCAGGAAAGCGCAGCCGGCTGACTCTATCAAGCGACCTCATGACCGCGATCGACTTCTACACCAAAGTGAACGATCGACTGGGGGTCGCGGCCAGGCTCGTTGCCAAGGCGTTTGCGCAGCATGGCAGGGTTCGCGTGCTCACCTCAGACCCCGCGATGACGGATGCCCTCGATCGCCTGCTCTGGGTACAGCCGGCGATCGGGTTCTTACCGCATTGCCGCCTGAACAGCCGGCTCGCCCCGGAGACCCCGATTTGGGTCGATCATGCGCTCGAGCACACAGGGCCGGCCGTCGTGCTCGTCAATCTGCACGAAGCGACGCCGCCGTTTTTTTCCCGCTTCGAACGGCTCGCGGAGATCGCCGGCAGCGAAGAGGGACACGCTGCAGCAGCGCGCGAACGTTATCGCTTTTATCGAGAACGCGGATACGAGTTGCGCACGCACGATTTGAGCGAGCGAGCCTGATGCCGACCGCGCGCGAGCTGCTCGAACAAGCCGATGCTCTGATGCGCAGAAACCGCGGCGGTGTCGATATTCCCGTGCTCACTGACGTCGTCTCTGCAGAGCAGCACGCGGGTGGAGCGGCCCGCCAGTCCGACATTCCAGTGCTCACCGATCAGGTGGAAGAGGCGCTGGTCGAGGCCATACCTGCACGGGTGCCATCACCGAAAGGCCTGGAGCTTGTGTCGGGGTCCATGCTCGACGGCGATCCCTCCGACTGGCTGGTCATGGATACCATCGATCCAGCCATGCACAGCGTGACCGGCTCTCCCGATACTTTGGGCGTCGTTCCCCCGCTAACAATGAGGGCGGTCGAAGCGCCGGTTGAGGGTGACGCGGAACCAAAGTGGTCACCAACCCTCAAGGCGGCCGGCTCCGAACCGACTCCGCCCCCGGCTGGTTCCGGCGCTGCGGCACCAACGGTGATTGCCGAGGCAACGCCGATTGCGGACCTTGCGTCGATTGTGGATCCAGGGCCGAGTGCCGAGCCTGCGTCGATCATGGATCCAGGGCCGAGTGCCGAGCCGTTGCGCGAGCGTGTGTTGGAGACGGAACCTGCGGTGACGGCTGCGCCGGCAGGCGAAGATGAGAAGTGGCGGACACTGGCCGACCAGATCTCCATGCAAGTGCTGCAGCGAATCGACTTGTTTACCGATACGGGGCTCAAGGAGCAGCTCGCGCAGCATCTGCAACCCATCGTCGCTCGTGCCGGCGCCGAGCTCGTTACCGCGATCAATGACCATGTCGGCAAGCTGCTGCGGGCCTATGTCGCCGAGGCGATCGAGCGCGAGATCGCGCAGTGGCGGCGGGAGCACGACTAGGGACTTAAGTTCGCTGGCGACCGGCATTGAAGGAGAGCCTCCCCCGGTCTATGCTAGACTTCGCCTCATGAACTACCACGCGATGCGCGCTGTCGATGGTTTAGCCAATGCCCTTAAGGCAGAGACGCCTTCGTACAGCTACGGCTATTTTTTCGGGTCTCCCGCCCGGGGCCGCGCTCACCGGTAAATTCCCAAGCGAATAAACCAGCGATCGGGCGGCCTCAAAGGCCGCCCGATTTTTTTTTGGCGGAGACACATCATGATCATAGTCATGCAACCCGAGGCGAGCAGCGAGCAAATCGAAGCGGTCGAAGCAAAGATCCGCGCGCACGGATTGGCGGTGCACGTTTCCCGCGGCACGGAGCGAACGCTCATCGGCGCCGTCGGTGACGAACGCGTCCTCGATCCGGAAATGTTCGATCCGATGCCCGGCGTCGAGAAATCGATGCACATCGTCAAGCAATACAAGATCGTGGCCCGCGAATGGCACCGGGAGAACACGGTGATCGACGTCGCGGGCGTTCCGCTCGGTGGCAACGCGGTGCAGGTAATAGGCGGGCCCTGTTCCGTCGAGACCGCTCAGCAGATGGCCGCTGCGGCGGAAGGTGTGAAGGCTGCAGGCGCGCGACTGATGCGCGGAGGCGCCTTCAAGCCGCGCACCAGCCCTTACGCTTTCCAGGGCAAGGGTGTCGAAGGCCTTGAGCTCTTGCGCACGGCGGCCGACGCCCATGGTCTGCCTATCGTCACAGAGCTGATGGATCCGCGCATGCTCGAAACCTTTCTCGAGTACGACGTCGACGCCATTCAGATCGGCACTCGCAACATGCAGAACTTCGATCTGCTCAAGGAAGTCGGTCGCGTCAACAAGCCGGTGATCTTGAAGCGCGGTATGTCAGCAACCATCAATGAATGGCTGATGGCGGCAGAATACATCGCGATTGGCGGTAACCACGACATCATTTTCTGCGAGCGGGGCATTCGCACCTTCGAAACGGCCTACCGCAACGTGCTCGACGTGACCGCCGTGCCGGTCCTCAAGCGCGAAACCCATCTGCCAGTGATCGTCGATCCGTCGCACGCCGGCGGCAAAGCGTGGATGGTTCCGGCGCTGTCGTGCGCAGCAGTCGCCGCCGGCGCCGACGGGCTGCTCATCGAGGTTCACCCCAATCCGTGCGATGCGTGGTGCGATGCCGATCAGGCCCTGACACCGAGCGAGTTCGCGACGCTGATGGGGGAACTGCGCGCCGTGGCACGTGCGGTGGGGCGCGATTTGTAGAAGCTGCCTGGATTGCGGTAGATACCGCCCGCATGTTCGCGCTTGAGGGAATCGAGCACCGCTTCGGGCCAGTCGCGGCGTTGCGGGTGGGGCAATGGCGCGTGGAGCGCGGCGAGCGCTGGCTGCTGTCCGGCGCGTCGGGAAGCGGCAAGTCGACGCTGCTCAACGTTCTTGCCGGATTGCTGCGGCCGTCTGCGGGCAAGGTCATGGTTGCGGGGCAGGATCTGGCGCAGCTCGAGGAGTCGGCCCTCGATCGCTGGCGCGGGCGCAACATAGGCTACGTTCCGCAGCGGCTGCACTTGATCGAAAGTCTCGACGTCCTTGACAATCTTCTGCTCGCGCAATTTCTTGCCGGTGCAACGGTTGATCGATCGGTCGCCGTCGAACTGCTTGCATCGCTTGGCATCGATCGCGTCGCGTCGCGAAAGCCGCAGGCACTCTCGCAGGGACAGGCACAGCGCGTCGCGATCGCGCGTGCGGTCATAAATCGGCCTGCACTGCTTCTAGCCGATGAGCCCACGGCAGCGCTCGACGATGCAAACGCGCGAGCCGCCGCGGCGCTGTTAAGCGAACGCGCCGGTGCCGTCGGCGCGACGCTGGTGGTCGCCTCTCACGACGGCAGGATCGGCTCCGCCTTTTCGAAGCGCTACGAACTCGAGCCGGCATGAACCTCTTCCGGATCGCGTATGCCTATGCGCGGAAAAGCCCACTAACAACCGTGCTCAACCTGGTGCTGCTGGCTCTCGGCGTGGCGACCGTGACTCTTCTGCTCCTGCTCACCACCGCGCTGGACGACCGCCTCAAGCGCGACGCCGCGGGCATCGATCTGGTCGTTGGCGCCAAGGGAAGTCCGTTGCAGCTGGTGCTGGCAGGCGTGTTTCATGTCGACGTTCCGCCCGGAAACATTCCGCTTGCTGAAATCGACCGCCTGCGCGCCAATCCGCTGGTGGCTTCGGTCGTGCCGATCGCGATGGGAGATAGCTACCTGGGCTATCACATCGTCGGTACCGAGCCGTCGGCGCTCGAGCTCTATGGTGCGCGCCTTAGGCAAGGCAGAGGCTGGAGCGCTCCCATGGAGGCGGTCCTGGGAGCGGAAGTTGCGCGGCGTTCGGGGCTCGTTGTTGGCGCGGGCTTCGCCGGATCGCATGGCCTTGCCGCAGGTGGCGAAGTACACGCTGATGAACCCTATCGCGTGGTAGGCGTTCTCGAACCTGCGGGCAACGTCGTCGATCGACTGATTCTCACGGGCATCGACAGCGTCTGGAAGGTACATCACCATGAAGAACAGGAGCAGGGAGAATCCGCCGCTGGCGAACGTGCGCCGGAAGTGACCATGGGTCTCGTGCGCTATGCGACGCCGCTGGCGGCCGCCACTCTGCCGCGACAGATCAACAACGAGACGCTGCTGCAGTCCGCGTCACCCGCGTACGAGTCGGCGCGGCTGCTGACCGTTTTCGGTGTCGGCACCGATGTGATTCGTGCGTTCGCGGCGTTTCTCATGCTCGCGGCGGGGCTCGGCATGTTCATCGCGCTCTACCAGGCGATGGAGCAGCGCCAGTACGATCTGGCCGTCATGCGCACGCTTGGCGCGAGCCGTTGGCGCGTATGTGCTCTGCTTCTTCTCGAGGCGACCGTGCTTGCTGCAGCGGGTGCGACGCTCGGCATTCTGGCGGGGCACGCACTGCTCGCCTGCATCGGCGCGTGGCTGCCCGCTGCCGCTTCGCTCGCGCCGGTAGCAATGCGGATGCTGCCCGGCGAAGGCGCCTTGGTTGCGCTGGTGCTCGCGGGCGGTATACTGGCCGCGTTGCTGCCGGCGTGGCGCGCCTATCGCCTCGACGTCGCGGCAACGCTCGCCAAGGGCTATCCATGATGAGGAGCTTTATCCGTCTCGCGCTCGGCAGCGTCTGCATCGGAGCGTCGCTGGCGGCCGTGGCGCTGGACACGAACATCCCGCCCAGCGGACTACCGAGCGCAAGCGACTACGCGGTGACACTGCTGCCGGAATTGAGCGGCGTCGTATCGTGGCAGACGCTGGCCCAGGTCGAACCGGTCAAAGAGGACGGCAAACTCGTTCCCAGATTCTCCAAGGACATTCTCGGTCTCGACCGACAGCAGGTCCGCGTTCAAGGGTTTGTGATTCCGCTCGACATGGGAGACAAGCAAAAGCGCTTCCTGCTCTCGGCGGTGCCTCCCCACTGTCCGTTCTGCATGCCCGCGGGCCCCGATGCACTGGTCGAAGTCGAAGCCAAGACTCCGGTGAGCTTTGGATTCGAAGCTATCGTCGTCAGCGGCAAATTCGCAGTGCTCAGGAACGATCCCGGCGGCGTGCTGTATCGCATGACCGAGGCCGAAGCGGTCCCGCGCCCGGCTAGGTAGTAGACGCAAGCAGCTCGCGCGCATCGAATCTGCGCGAGTCGAGGTTCCTTAGCAGGCGGTAGATTCCATCGTTGCTTCGAGCGCGTTCGGCCTGACGCCGGAGGCGATGAGTTGGTTTGCCGCTATAATTTCAGTCATCGTTTCAAGCGCGACGCACGCATTCGCCGATGGAACTTGCCAAGAGCTTCGACCCGCATGCTATCGAGAGCAAGTGGTACCCGTATTGGGAATCGCGCGGGTTGTTCAAGCCGTCGATGCAAGCCGGCGCGCCTTCGTATTGCATTCAGCTTCCGCCGCCCAACGTCACCGGTACGCTGCATATGGGGCACGCTTTTCAGCAGACGCTGATGGACGTGCTCATCCGCTACCACCGCATGCGCGGCGATAACACTCTCTGGCAGGTCGGCACCGATCATGCCGGAATCGCCACGCAGATCGTGGTCGAAAACCAGCTTGGCGCCGAAGGGACGTCGCGCCTGGCGCTCGGACGAGAGCGTTTTATCGAGCGCGTCTGGGCATGGAAGGCCGAATCCGGATCGACCATCACCAACCAGATGCGGCGCCTGGGTGCGTCCGGCGACTGGTCGCGCGAGCGTTTCACCATGGATCCGGGACTGTCCAAAGCGGTGGTCGAGACCTTCGTACGTCTCTACGAGGACGGTCTCATCTACCGCGGAAAGCGGCTCGTCAATTGGGATCCGAAGCTAGGTACTGCGGTGTCGGATCTCGAAGTCGAGAACGAAGAGGAGACCGGAACGCTGTGGGAGATACGCTATCCGCTGGCCGACGGTACCGGGCACGTTTCAGTCGCCACCACGCGGCCGGAGACGATGCTGGGCGACGTCGCGGTCGCGGTGAATCCCGAAGACGAGCGCTATGCGCATCTGGTCGGCAGGGAGGTCGAGTTGCCGCTGACCGGACGCCGCATCCCGGTGATCGCCGACGCTCACGTCGACAAAACCTTCGGCACCGGGTGCGTGAAGATCACCCCTGCGCACGACTTCAACGACTGGGAAATCGGTCAGCGTCACAACCTGCAGCCGCTGACGATCTTCACGCTTGCGGCAACGATCAACGACAATGCGCCGGCCAAGTATCGCGGGCTCGATCGTTACGCTGCGCGAAAAGCTGTTCTTGCCGACTTACGCAGCGCTGGCCTTATCGCCGCCGAGAAGCCTCACAAGATGGTCGTGCCGCGCTGCGGACGCACCGGCGAGGTGGTCGAGCCGATGCTGACTGATCAATGGTTCGTCGCCATGCGCACGCCCGCACCCGCGACGCATCCGCATTTCCCGGGCAAAACGTTCCAGGACATTTGCCTCGACGCGGTCAACGCGAGCGTTCCCGATCCCAAGACCGGTAAGCGGGTGACGATTCGCTTCGTGCCCGAGCACTGGACATCGACTTACAACCACTGGCTGGAAAACGTTCACGACTGGTGCATCTCCCGCCAGCTGTGGTGGGGCCACCGCATTCCGGCGTGGTACGACGCCGAGGGCAATTTCTTCGTGGCGCGCGATGCTGAAGAGGCCGCAAAAAAAGCGGGCAAGAACGTCACCGAGCTGCGCCAGGACGAAGATGTTCTCGATACCTGGTTCTCGTCCGCGCTTTGGTGTCATTCGACCCTCGGCTGGCCTGAGCAGACGCCGGAGCTTGCGGCTTTCCTGCCCAGCTCGGTGCTGATTACCGGCTTCGACATCATCTTTTTCTGGGTCGTGCGCATGGTCATGACAACGACCTACTTCACGGGGAAGGTGCCTTTCTACGACGTGTACATCAATTCCATCGTGCGCGACGAGGAAGGCCAGAAGATGTCGAAGTCCAAGGGCAACATCCTGGACCCGCTCGATCTGATCGATGGAACGGATCTCGAAACGCTGGTGCGCAAGCAGACCTCGGGACTGCTCATGGAGAAGCAGCGCGAATCGATCGAGAAACGCACGCGTAAGCAGTTTCCAAACGGCATTCGGCCGTTTGGCGCCGATGCGGTTCGCTTTACCTTTGCCAGTCTCGCGACCTTCGGCAGGACGCTCAACTTCGACCTCTCGCGCTGCGAGGGATATCGCAATTTCTGCAACAAGCTTTGGAACGCGACGCGCTTCGTGCTGATGAACGTTGAGGGAAAGGATGTAGGACTCGATCCGTCGCAGCCTGTGACGCTCTCTTTTGTCGATCGCTGGATCGTCTCACGGTTGCAGCGTACCGAAACCGATGTCGCCGAGCACCTGGGAGGTTACCGCTTCGACCTCGCCGCCAAGGCTGTTTACGAATTTGTCTGGGATGAATATTGCGATTGGTACGTGGAGCTGGCGAAGACCCAGCTGCAGATGGGAGACGAGGCTTCGCAGCGAGGCACGCGGCGCACGCTCTTGCGCGTGCTGGAAGCCACGCTGCGCATGGCGCACCCCATCATCCCCTTCATCACCGAGGAGCTGTGGCAAACGGTCGCGCCGCTTGCCGGCAAAAGGGGCGTGTCGATATCGACCCAACGGTATCCCGTGGCGCAGGCCGAGAAGATCGACAGCGCCGCCGAGGCGGAAATGCAGCGGCTCAAGACGCGTATCCTCGCAGCGCGCGGCCTGCGCGGTGAAATGAACCTGTCTCCCGCGCAGCGCGTCCCGCTTTGGGCTGCTCCGGGCAGCGATGAAGAACGGGCGAGCCTCACCGCGACGGCGCCTTATGTGATGTCGCTGGTCAAGCTTTCCGAGCTTAAGATCGCCGACGAATTGCCGCAGACCGATGCCCCTGTCGTGCTGGCCGGCGAATCCAGGCTGATGCTGCACGTCGAGGTCGATCCGACGGCGGAACGCGAACGTCATTCCAGAGAGATCGCACAACTCGAAGGCGACGTTGCGAAGTCGGAGGCTAGACTCGCCAACGAGTCTTTCGTCGCCCGTGCGCCGGCCGAAGTCGTCGCCCAGGAGCGTCGGCGACTCGCCGATCTGACGGCAAAGCTCGAAGCCTTGCGCCAGCTCCTGAAGCGGCTGCGTTGAG
>DATFSE010000024.1:0-111967 GCA_035262745.1 Casimicrobiaceae bacterium
CGACCTCTCAGCCTACTCGCAAGCCAAACTCAATGCAGTGGCTCGGCGACTCAACGAACGCCCGAGGAAAACACTAAACTACGAGACACCCGCTGAACGATTTAACCAGTGTGTTGCATCGATCGGTTGAATCCGCAGTCGCGTCCAGTCGTTCAGGCGACCAACCAAGGTACCCAGAAGCGGACCTTGCACGATGCGGACGCGATTCTTCCGCCAATTAATGCTTCGTTACCAGCTCGCTCTCGACGGCGATCAATCGCTCCTGCAGATGATCGAATCCGTCGCGCGCCCACTCGGGCAGGTTTGCACCGGTCAACGCCATCTCGTCGGCGATGATGTCAAGCAACTCCTTGGCGTGTTGTAGCAAGTCGTGTATTTCGGCTACAGAGCCCTTCGAGCCGTGAAGCGCCAGCGCTTCGGCAACGGCCGCCTGGAACGCCTCCCAGGCCCTTGTTATCGGTGCTCATCGATTTGCCCGACGCTTACCGGAGGCCCGTCTACGGACAATTGGAACAACATTCCCGGCCCCCCTACCCATGAGCGATAGCAGATGTCGCTCCCAGGCCCTCAATGCCTCACGCTTCTCGTCGTCGTACATGTCATGATCGTATCGTGCTCCCACGGAGCCGTCTGAATGGTTCAGCACCGCATTCTTGACCTCCGGCCGAATGCGTAGGGCAGACAGCCCCGTCCGGACAGTATGCCGCAGAGCGTGCGGTGTGAAAGCCTCAATCCCGTTCTTGCGAAATGTCGCCTGGCTGCGCGTGACCGCCTTGCCGCATGCCTGTAGTGATATGGGGCCATCGAGCTTGGCACCTGGGTCGAGCTTGGCACCGGGGAACACGTACTCCGTTCCTGGGATTGCAGGAATAACCCCAAGAATGCTGCGCGCCGTCTCGGCGAGGTATACGCGATGCAGACGCTTGTTCCTAGTGAATTCCGCAGGGATCGTCCACCACTCGTCGGAGATATCGGCCCACCGCATTCGCTGGACTTCGCCGATGCACTGCCCGGTCAAAAGGGCAAGCTTTAGCGCTGCCTTCACATGATCGGTGGCCCTTATCGCGTCAACCGAAGAGAAGAAATTGGCCGTCTCGGTATCCGACAAATACCGATCCCGGTGAACCGGCTTCTGGTACTGATCGAGGTGAACCGTCGGCAATGCCTCGATAACGTCACGCGAGGCAAGCCACTTGAAGAAAGCGGCAAAGACTGCCTTGGCGCGCTCGGCCATCGTCTTCGACGGCCGGCGTTTGCCCTGCTCCCCTTCGCGAAAATCGCCGGCCGCAATCTGGTCGAGTAGCGATGCGAGATCGCGTCGGCGGACGCTTCCCGGCTTGGCGCGCCCGAAAGCGGGGAGTAGGTACGTCTCCAGGACGCGCCGGTATTCGGCCACTGTGCGAGGGCGTAGCTCGGTCTCCATCGCAGCCAAGTACTTCTCCGCAGCCTCGGCAAGTGAATCGGCAGCACGGTATGCCCTTGCTTTGCTCACCTTTGCCGCTCCGGGGTCGAGCTCGAGCGGCGGTGCGTCGCCGTGCGCGCGAACGTCTGCCGCCTTCTCCACCTTCGCCGCGTCGCCGAGATAGCGCGATAGGGCAGCTTTTAGCGTCAAGCCACCCGGGCCGCCATACGTCCCCAGCGTCTTCATCCGGAATCGCCCATCGAACCGATAGGCATAGATAAACGCCTTGTGACCCTGCGTGCTCACCCTGACGCCGAACCCTGCGTGCGCCGGATCCCACTCGACATAACGCGCCTCACGCGGCTTGAGCGCGTCGAGGCGCTTCACAGTAAACGCCTTTGCCACTTGTCCCATGGTTCCCCCTTGTTTTGCTAGCCACGGCTGGCTAGCGTCTTGGCTAGCACTTGCAGGCTAGCTTTGCCTAGACAGTTATTGACAACTATTAGGCTATTTTAGGCGTTAGTTCATGTATTTCCGACGAGCGGTGGCTAGCGATTAGTCAGTAGTAGACGGTCATTTACAGGCTTGTTACTGATTTGTAATCAGTAGGTCGGTGGTTCGAGTCCACTCAACAGCACCATAAAAATCGGCTCCCAGCGCTTGACCCGAAACGCAGATCAAGCGTAGGGTTTTGCAGCCCGAGTAATAGAACGTCAGGGGGACGCGATGGAGAGCCGGGTTCTGCGCAAACGCGCTGCAATAACGCGCATCGTCTTGCCACTCTTCCTGGCCGCGCTCGGACTCGAGTTCTCCGATATCGCCTTGGCCCAGTCAGTTGGCGACATCGCTAAGCTCAACAACATCAAGCTCTTCGATGGCGCGCAGTTCGACGCCGAGTCCGTAAAAGGCAAAGTTACGCTGCTTTATTTCTGGGCGAGTTGGTGTCCGATCTGCCGCAAGGAAATGCCCACGGTCGAAAAGCACTATCTGACATATCGCGATCGTGGCTTCACCGTGCTCGCGATTAATTTTCGCGACAAGGAAGAAAACGCAAAAGCGCTGCTCGCGGAAGTCGCTCCTATCGATTACCCGGTAGCAACTATCACGGATGCGTACCGAAGCGACTACCCAAAGCTCTATGGGACGCCAACCTGGTACCTGATCGATCGCAAGGGTGTCATCAGAAAGACGGTTATCGGCCAGCAGACAATCACAGGAGGTTGGTTCGATGGTCTCAAGAAGGAACTGGAGACCGCGCTGTCGGAAGCGCCGTGACTATGACCAAAGCGTACGCCGCTACTTGTCTGGCTTACGCTTGGTATCGCGAACCGCGGCGGACAGAGTTCGAGCCGAAACGGAGCTCTAAAAAGCCCTCGGCGCCCTACGGACTTTAGCTTCAAACCGCGGCAAATCCGGGATTTCCTCTTGACAACAGCGGCAGATCGTCTCACGCTTTATCTGTCTGATTCTTGCAAGGAGGTTGCCATGCTCCGCACCATTTCCCTCGCCATCGCCCTGTTCGCATTCTCCGGGCTAGCTATCGCCGACTGCGGCGGAGCTCACAGCGCCAAGCAAACGCTAACCAACGATGAACAGGCGAATGCGTCGCAGGCTCCGACTGTCGCCAAGACTGCGTTGCCGGCCGCAAAGAAGCCGGCGCAATCCGCGAAAAAGCCGGTCAACGACAAACCATCGCCGGACAAGGTCGCTGCGGCCAACAAGGATTAGGTCACGTCTGACCAAGCTCTGCTTCGCGAAAAGCCCGCCTAGCGCGGGCTTTTTCACGCGGTCTTGGTCGATTGCGTTGCTTAGTTCGCCGTTGCAGCAACGTGAGGAACTACGAGCAGACGAGCCGCGATACCGCACGAGTGTACAATTAGCGCGGGGGCCGCAGACCGGCGACAACAGAGAAAAGGGCATCGCAACGCGCACGCGTTGGATGCTCCACAAGTGCAATGCGCTTTGCGATCATTGATGATCATCCGTTCGTTTTGGATGCGCTCTCCGTCATCATCTCATCGATGGAGCAACGACCGTCGGTCAGCGGATTCGATTCGTTGCAGAAGTTCGAGCAGGCGATCGGCGGCGGCGAGTCGTTTGACCTGGTACTGCTGGATCTTGGCATCCCGGGTTATACGCACCTCGAATCGCTCGAGCGTTTTCGGGCGTTGGCGCCTATCACGCCGGTGGTGGTGATCTCGGGATCGGATGATCGCGACACGATTCTGGAAGCGCTCGACCTGGGCGCGATGGGCTTCATTCCCAAGACATCGCACCGCGAAGTCCTGATGCGGGCATTGGAGCTCGTGCTCGCCGGCGGAATCTATATTCCCCCTCAGGCGCTGGAAAAACCGGGCGCGCACACTGTCAAGGACCTGCCGGCTACCGAGCGGTCCCTGCATCAACGCGCACCGAGCGCGGGTACGCTTGCGCCCGGCGTGAGCAGCCTGTCCAGGCGTCAGCGCGACGTACTGAATCTGCTGGTGAAGGGCATGCCCAACAAGCTCATCTGTCGCGAGCTTGGCCTATCACCAAATACAGTGAAGAGCCACGTCGGTGCGATTTTTCGCGCGCTCAATGCAAGCAACCGTACCCAAGCGGTCATTGCTGCACAGGGAAGCGGCTTTCGCGTCGATTACGAACGCGGCAGCGCTGGCGAAAGATAAAAGCCGGATCGTCTACGTCACGTCCGCGAATGCGCGGCAGCGGCGGCCTTGAGCTTGAAACTTACGAGCGTACGCAGCTTGGCCGGCATCACCGGCTTGAGCAAATAGTGGAAGCCTTTCTCGTCGGCCATTGACACCAACCCGGGATCGGCACTGCCGGTCATGAGGATCGCGGGAATCGAGCGCCCGAATCGGCGGCGGACGGCATCGATGGCATCGAGCCCGGTGGCAGCACCAGGCAGGCGATAGTCTGCGATGATGAGATCGGGCGCACGAGTCATGACAGAGCCGGCAGCTTCGACGTCATCCATGCTGGGGTAAACCTTGACGTCCATTCCCCAGCCAGCGAGCAGCGATTTCATGCCTTCCTGAATCTCCGCGTCATCCTCGATCACAACGACGGTCTTCCCTCTGAGCAGGTCTGCGCCCACAGTCGGCTCAGCCTCGCGCCGAGTCGGTTTGGCAACCTCCCTCCCTGGCGGCACAGAGAACCGAAACACCGATCCTTTTCCGAGCTGTGATGCCAATGACAGCTCATGGCCGAGAAGACCGCAGAGTCGTCGCACGATCGACAGTCCAAGCCCGAGGCCCTTGCGCCTGTCGCGCGCCGGATTCTCGAGCTGAACGAACTCCTCGAAGATGCGCTCGCGTTGGTCTTCGGGAATGCCCGAGCCGGTATCCCACACTTCCAGCCAGGGACGCCCTCTTCTGTTGCGACAGACCACCAGCACGCCGCCGCTCGCCGTATAGCGAATGGCGTTGGAAATCAAGTTGCGCAGGATTCTTTCGACAAGAACCGGGTCGCTGTACAAGAATCTGCCGCTGGCGCGAAAACGCAGCGCTAGCCCCTTCATCGCGGCTTCTGCCTCGAACTCCAGACGCAGCTTCTCGAACAGCTGACGGATGGAAAAGTGCGTCGGGTCCGGCGTGATCTTTCCCGAATCGAGACGCGACATGTCGAGCAACTCGTTGAACAGGTCCTCCAGGGCTTCCATCGACGCACTGATCGTATTGGTCAGCGCGACCACATCGGGATCCTTGACCTTTTCGGCAAGCGAGCCCGCGAGCAGTCCCATGGCGTGCAAAGGCTGCCGCAGATCGTGATTGGCGGCGGCGAAGAACTGGGTTCTCGCTCGATTGGCGGCTTCCGCCTGCACTTTCGCGGCCTCGGCCACCTTGCGCGCGCGGTCGAGTTCCTCGTTTTGCGCCGTGAGTCGCCGTGCCATGGCTTCGTTCTCGAATCGAAGCCGCAGGGATTCGGTGAGAATGCGGTTGTAGTTGCGTCCGAATGAAAAGAGTGCCATACCGGAAATAAATGCGATGAAGGCGAGGGTCAGGTTGTTGGTCGTCCCTTCGATCAGATTTCGCACGATCAACGGGACGATCGCCGGAATGAGAAAAGCATAGAACGATTGCAGGTGCGCGCCGATCAGAAGCAACCCGGCCGATATAACGCTGATTACCATGGCCAAAAGGAATGCCTGATGGACGGGAGAATCCGGGACAAAGAACAGGAACGACGCCGCACCCCAGAGCACGCCGGACACTCCCGAGCCAATTGCCCAGAGCGTGGCCCAGCGACTGATCGCCTGCTTATCCAGGCTGCGCCGGTTGAAGCGATACCAAAGAATGAGTCGCCAGAACTGGTTCGCCACCATGCATGCGGCCCACCCGACCAGGAGGTGCGTCTCGACTACATGCCAGAACACCAGAACGACAACTACTGCGCCGAGAAGCACGCCGCAGATCGAGACAGGCAGTCCGCGGTATAGCAGACGAACCTGCTCGGCCTGGATAAGATCGTTGAGTGCGCCGTCGCCGGTGGCGACGGAAGAAGTCTTGAGAGGTTTCATCTGATCGTAAGTGACAATGCTGCGTCGACCTTCGACGGGCGGTTGAGCTCGATCGGCGACGGCTGCGTCGCTTCTGTTTTCTTCCACATGGGTAATACCTCACCGCGTGGGTCGCTCACTCGCCATGGGTTCATGATCGCTGCGCGCTGCGCTTCGGAGTCGAAATCGGCATCGGCAAGCGGAACCGAGCGCGACTCGGGGTAAGGCAATTCCGTGCCCGTGATGAACGTCCGGTGCGCTGGTAACGGCTGCCAGTCGAACAGCGACTCGTACATAGCGGCCAGAGGCGAAAAGATCGATCCGCCGCGCAATAACGAGAAACCATCCATTGCGGCTTTCCAGGACGCGCGACCGATGCAATAGACCCGGCGATGCAATCGCTTATAGGCATCGACGAACTCGGTCGCACTCATGTGTCGTGGCTCGGTGACCAGCGTATAGCCATTGAAATCCTGCAGTAGCGCATTGGCCAGCAGCTTCGGATGGCCGCTTCGAACGAGGTCGTTGAAATGCGGTGTCCCGGGGAACGGAGTCTCGAAGGCGACGTACGACGGCATGACCAGTCCGCATTCGGCGAGGCGCTGCGGGATCGACTCGATGTACGCGAGCGTATCGTTCCCGGGGCTCAGCATCAGCCCCGACGCGACGAGTATGCCGTGGCGGTGACAGCGATCAATCGCCTCACGCACCTTGCGTACCACGTTCTGGCGCTTAGACATCGCCTCAAGCGTCTCTTCGTTGAAGCTCTCCAGCCCCACGAAGAGATACCGGCAGCCGCTGCGCGACATGGTGGCGACGAGCTCTTCGTGACAGATTACGTTGAAGGTGACGCACGAAGCCCACCACAGGCCGAACGGTTCGATCGCTGCGCAGAACGCCTTGAGGTAGGGCAGGCTGCCACCGAGGTTGTTGTCATAGAAAGCAGCAAAGCGCCGCTTGAGGGGCGACCAACTTCGCCTCGCCGCGAGTGCCGAAGCGCACAGGTCGCGGCAGACATCGTCGAGATCGCGTGTAAGAAAACGCGTCCCAACGCCCGTCAGCGTGCAGAATCGACAGCTGAACGGACACCCGCGGGTGACTTCCATGCTCTGCGTTGCGACTTGCTGAGCTGCGAGCAATTCGAATCTCGGCGTCGGCGGAGCATGCCGCGGCGTTGCACGCGACCGGTACCGCGGCCTGAGCGCATTCCGCGAGAAATCATCGAAGATCCTGGGAACGGTGGTCTCAGGATCTCCGCAAACCACGACGTCGAAAAAGGGCTGGCACAACTCCGGGTAAAGCGTGGCCATCGGTCCGCCGAGCACTGTCTTGGCGCCGCGACGACGCCAGTAGTGCGAAATCTGACGCGTACGGTCGAAATCGGAGTGCAAGCAGGATAGAAAGAGCAGATCGTAGTCCCGCGTCCAGTCGGGATCCGTCCACGTATCGTTGATGACTTCGCAGCGGGCATCGGGGGGCAGTAGCGCGGCAATCAAAGGTCCGATCTGCGGCTGCAGGAAGCCCCGGTGATGGCGCCCGCGGCGGTGATAGTCGCTGAAGACCGAGATGATGCCGACTCTCATTTGGTGGTCTGGCACTGGTCGCTAGCGAAGAAATTCCCCGACGCTCTCATTCGTCTTCGGTTCCTCGGCGAAACCTTCATGCTTGACCGCGCTTGCGCGGAATCCGGGCGGCGCAAGCGGATCGGTCCGCGACCACACTCGCGCAGCGGGAGGGATTGTCCCGGTCACGGTGAGAATGTTAGGTACGGTGTAGGGAGACGCCTCGCTCCAGTAGCGCTGCATGCCGACGAGCGGCTTGTCCTCGTCCGGATCGAATTCGCACAGGGCAGAAAGCAAGTACAGCAGCGATTTGTCGTAAACCCCCGGGACCTGCCAATAACCAGCCTCGCACTCGTTCTTCAGCGCAAACAGGCGATAATTCCGCACGCGGCGCGCGAATACGCCGGAGGAGATCGTCGCCGCGAGCTCGTCAAAGGAAAGCGCGGCGGCGATGAAGACGACGTCGGCTTTGATATCGATCGGAAGCTTCTTGGCATCGATGGCTCGAAGCATGCGATCGATGTAGACGCTGCCGCCGCTGTGACCGATGAGGGTCAAGCGCGTATTGGCATCACTCACCTCCGTCAAGCCCTGCAGGAACGCGGTGCCACCGTAAACCGCCGGGTCGGGCAGAAACGCCTGATCGATATCGGTCTTCATCGTCCCCCAAAGCTTGCCGAGCGCCGCATCCAAGCCGATCGCCACCCCGACCTCTTCGATCAGCGACGTGTACAGGCCGTGATCGTGTCCCGACCGGAAGCGCTCCCATAATCGACGCAGAATTTTGGAACCGATGTCTGCCGTGAACTTGAGCCCATCGCTTAGGTCGCCCAAACCCGCCACGTCCGTTTCCAGATCCTTCTCGAACGCATCGATTTTTTGGCGCCACAAGTCCGGATCAGGCAGAGCGACGTCGTGCCTTCGTGGCAGCCAGATCGAGTCGACGACGCGACCGAGCGCGCCCAAAAGCGTCAGTCGCCGTGGTGGAGTGTCACGCGGCAGATTCCCGATGGCACGAAGCACGTCGCCCTCGTGCGTCTTCAGCTTCAACGTGTCATCGAGCAGCCGCGTGAAGAACACCAGGTGCCGCTCGACAACGCGCCGAATCACCAGATTGTCGGCGAAAGGCAACAATGCAGCTTCCAGCGCCGTAAGCAATCCCGAGTTCCAGATGAAGAAGAACGGATATGCTCCAGCCTTGCGGTAGCCGTCGATCAATCGCTGCGCCTGGCCCAAACCCTCGCTGCGATTGACTAGGCCGCCGTGAAAAAACACAGCCAGGTGATTCGTCTTCGACGCCTTGAACGCTGCAAAGGCGTCTTCGAGCTGCGCCGGCGTCGTCCAGTCGAACTTCCCGTGAAGCAGATCGATATAGTCCCGCGTGGTTGGCGCTGGCGAGCTCTGATTCAAGCTATTCTCCCGAACGTGCTGCAGCAACAGCTCGACGACGACGGGCCCGGGCGTACTTTGCAGCATCGATTGGGCGGGCGCAACTTCATGCCGCGACTCGCTCGCCGCATTCCGTGTCGATTGCGAGGAAATCGGCGGTTGGCCTGCTTCCTTTGCGAATCAGATCACGAGCCACGCTCGCTACGGTAACGCTGTCTTGACCATCGCGGCGCCGCAACGCGGCGCTGGCCGATGCCCTGGCCCAGCCCGCGAGGCCGGCAAAGAGCAATGCTCCAAAGATGGTCGCGGTCGGTGAAGCTACCGAAGACAAGGTTACCGCGGCTTCGAGGGTGGCTTGGTGGATGCGCATGATCGATTCTTCGCGCCCCTGCTTTCGTTACGGCCGCCTCGCGGATCCAGAACGAATGGATCCGTCGTCGCGGTTGACGACAGTTGCAGCTTCCAATCCAACCCTCGCCTTCTTCGGAGCTACAACCCAGGGAGAGTTCAGTAGCCCGATGACTTCCTGGGTAGCCGGATCGAGTGTGGACACCGCCCAGACGGCGAACCCGCCGAAAACGCCCGCGCTGATGAGCGTGGATAGCAGGAATGCCACGACCCGTAAGAGATTCGCCAATTTGTTCATACGTACGCCCTTCATCCCGACTTGAGTTGGTGCTTGACAGCTCGGCGTCTTATCTGTCGGCCGGTTCTGCCGGTGGATCTCTCTGCCGCCGATCCATGAGCGAAAATTAAGGGAATCGCGCCGGCAAATCGTCGCCTGTTTCGCTCATTAAGATGGGTAGCGCCAAGGCAAGGGGCGGTGCTCTTCCACCCCTCGCGGTCACCCATTCGGGTGAGTCTCAGGAGGAATCGCGGGCAGTAGTATCATTCTGCCCCGCAATAAGCCGCACGCTCGCGTGCTGTCGGCGCTGCCTTAGTCAAGGAGAACAGCGATGCAATACGATGCGACCTTGAAGGATCTTCTTTTCCCCGAGTCGAATCCGCCCATGTTCACGGCGTCGAAAAGCTACGACCGGGCGATGATCGCGGCCGAAGCCGCCCGGCTCTCCTACTTTCGCTTCGAGGAAGGCGAAGCGGCCCGGCAGACCATCCAATCGGCGCTGGCGATCGTCGGTTTCGGCAGCGTCGAATACTTCTCGGGAGCCGAGGAAGAAGGGCAGGCGTTCGCGGCTTTACCAACGGCCGGAGAAGAGGCGCTGCTCGCGTTTCGCGGCACGCGACCGACCGAGCTCACGGACGTCGTGCTCGACCTGGAATTGTTCACGTCGCCATGGACCGAAGGCGGCAACGCTCACCACGGCTTCATCAGGCAGTTTCAGGAACTGCGTCCAGCGCTCGTTGCGTGGCACGAACGCGTGGGGCGACGCCCGCTACTTATCGCGGGACACAGCCTCGGCGCAGGGCTTGCCACCCTCTGTGCGACCGTGCTCAAGCCCAGCACGCTGGTGACCATGGGATCATCGCGTGTCGGCGATGCCGATTTCGTATCCCTGCTGGCATCGGCTGAAGTGCATCGCTTCGTGAACTGCTGCGACCTGATCACACGGCTGCCGACGTTGTTCGGATATGCCCACGTCGGCAACGCACGTTACATCGATCGCAACGGCGTGGAGCTCTCCGACCCTACAGACGACGTGATCGCGCAAGATCAACACCGCGCGCGATCGGACTACCTGGCCCAGCACGCATTGCACGCGGGCAATGTTCCGCTTCGAGACGGCGCGGACCATGCGCCGATCAATTACGTCTCCGCGATCTTAAGAGAGCGTGAAAACTGACTCTCAAACCTCGGCTGCAGCTTGCGGATGCGCTAAACTAGCGCCAGATGAAACTCTTCAAGAGCAGATCGGACGAAGCGACCAACGCAGACGAGGCCACCGTCTCTCCCGTTGCCGTAGTCCGCCGTCTCGACGCCGCATCACCGGCCAGGTCGAGAAGAGTAGATTACGACACCTTCGGCAACCGCTTGCTCAAGGTCGCGGTTGTATTCCTGTGCACCGTCAACGCGTTGATGTGGGAGTTCTACACGGAATCGCGAATGATGGCGATCGTGTGGGCGGCCATCGCGGTGGGTTTCGTCGTCTGGATCGCACGGGACGTGAGGAGATAGCGCGCGGCTCGAGCCCGCCTGGTCTCCCTGGCGGACGCTCTCAAACCGACTTCAGCGCCGCCTGCACTTTTTCTGGCGTGAACGGAACCGACCGCACGCGGGCGCCCGTCGCGTCGTAGATCGCGTTGGCGATTGCCGGCGGCACCACCGCAGCGGTCGGCTCTCCCGCTCCCCATGGCTTCTCCGTCGGCCTATCGATGAGATCGATCGCGACTTCGGGAACCTCCGGAAAAGTGAGGATGGGATAACTCTTCCAGTCGAGGCTGGTCACATGCGAGCGGTCGAATTGAAGGTCCTCGATCAGGGTGCGACTCACGGTCTGCACGACGTTGCCCTCGATCTGGTTCTTGAGCCCATCGGGATTGATGATCTGGCCGCAGTCGTGGGCGACGTAGAACTTAGTCACCCTCACCGCTCCGCTCCTGCGGTCGACTTCGACATCGGCAACCGCGCCCACATAGGTGCGTGCCAGCTCGTACTTGACGTAAGCGAGCCCGCGACCCCTGACCACATCGCCCGTCTGCTGCGTACGTTCCTTGCGCGGCTGCCAGTTGGCGAGCCTGCCCAGCCGCTGCAAGAGTTCGGCGCCGCGAGGGTCCTTTAGATTCTTGAGGCGAAACTCCAGCGGATCGACGCGTGCAGCCACGCAGATCTCGTCGAAGAAACATTCGTTGGCGTAGGTGTTCTGCATCCGCCCCGGGGTCCGGATCCATGACGGACGAAAGGGCGTTCCCGCAACCCAGTGCGCGGTCGCGCGGACGTTCGGAATCGTGTACGGAATCGCCAGCGACTGGAAGATGTTCCCCGGGTGCGCCTCATCGCGCGGCAGGCCCGCAAGCTCCGCGGCCAGCAGCGTGACCGCAAACTCTTTCGGCCGGTCGGGGAGAAACGCTTCCGATTCCCACCCGACGACGTTGCCCTGGTCGTCGAGCGCCCCGTGAAAGTCGTACAGCGTGGGCGGTCCCTTGGGATCCCAGCCGTGCTCGTCGGCACGCATCCACTGCACTCGCACCGGAAGGCCAGTTTCCTTGGCGAGCAGCGCGGCGTCGGCCGCGGCGTCCTCGTGACCGTTGCGGCCGTAGCAACCTGAGCCTTCGATATAGATGCAATGCACGTCATCCGGATGCATTGACAGCATGTTGACGAGCTGTTTGCGCAGCAGATGTGGCGCCTGAGACGCTGTCCAGCAGGTAAGCTTGCCATCCTTGTATTCCGCCACCGCGCACGAAGGGCCGATCGAGCCGTGGGTGTGGATGGCGAAATCATAGGTCGCCGCGATCTGTTTCATACCCGGCGCCTTCATCACATCGGCAGTGTTGCCGACCTTCTGCAAATCCTCGTCCTTCACGACCTTGCTATTGCGCACGTACTCCCACAGCCTGGTTTTTTCCGGTAGCCCTTCCCATTCGGACCAAGTCGTCTCCACGATCTGGCTTGCTTTGATTGCCGCCCACTCGCTATGGCCCAGCACCGCGAGGTAGCTTCCCTTACGGATCGCGCCTATGTAGCCTGGAATCTTCCTGCAGTCGAAGTCATTCCACGCCAATAGCGAAGCTTTCATCGCTCGGGGACGGATGACCCGCGCGTGAATCATGCCCTTCAGCTTGAAGTCCTGCATGTAGGTGAAGCGCCCCGTCACCTTGTCGGGAATATCCAGACGCGCGAGCGGCTTGCCCACAATGGTGTAGTCCGCGGGATCCTTGAGCGGTGCCTTGGCATCGAGCTTCAATCGGAACTCTTTGCCACCGACGAGCTCCGCATAAGTCACGCCCTTGCCGCCCGCTTTGGGTGCAACGACGCCATCCTTCACCGCAAGCGCGTCCTTGCCCACGCCGAGCTTCGTCGCTGCTTCTCCAAGTAGCGCATTGCGTCCCGTCGCTGCCGCTTGGCGGATCTGCATCCCGCCGACCTGAATGGTCAAGCTCCCCCAGGTGATGCCCTGATCCGGCGTGACCAGCGTGTCGCCCTGAATGACCGTCACTCTGTCGAGCGGGACCGAAAGCTCTTCCGCAGCGATCTGCGTGAGCGCGGTACGTACGCCGGTACCCAGGTCGACCTTGCCCGAGTAAACGGTCACGTTGCCCTTGGCATCGATGGCGATAAAGCCGTCGACCTCGTCTTCCGCTACGGTTTTGACGGGCGATGGTGCTGGAGTCGCAGCGGCGAGCTTGTCACTGATCGCAAAGGTAACGATCAGTGCACCTCCGGCCTTGAGAAAATCGCGCCGCGACGTGTCGACGGAGTCAAGAACAACTTGGCTGGTCATGATCGACTCCTTCACGCCATCATGTCCGACGCGCGCTTGACTGCGCGCACGATGCGCAAATGCGTTCCGCAGCGGCACAGGTTGCCGGCGAGCGCCTCGCGAATCTGCGCCTCACTGGGCTTGCGATTGGTCTGCAGGAAGGCGGCGGCCTCCATGATCATGCCGTTGATGCAATAGCCGCACTGAACGGCTTGCTCCTCGACGAAAGCCCGCTGCAGCGGATGCGGCTTGGCCGATGTCCCCAGACCTTCCAGCGTGACGATTTTCTTCCCCGCCGCGGCGCTCACAGGCACAGAGCACGAGCGCATCGCCTTGCCGTCGATATGCACGGTGCAGGAGCCGCACTGGCCGAGACCGCAACCGAAACGCGGCCCGTGCAGACCCAGATCGTTGCGCAGCGCGTACAACAGGGGCATGTCCGGATCGTCGACCTGGACAGATACGGGCTTGCCGTTCACGTTGAGTCCCATTTTCACGGCTATCCTCCTCGTGCTTGTTGTCGCTGGATTGCAAGCGCTCCTATTCGAGCTTGCCCACTCTGCGGACTGCCTCTCCCAGCTTTTTGGCATCGACATCCCAGAAGCGCTGAAGCTCAGGCGCGTCCATGTATTGCACCGGCGTCTCCACAGTAGCCATCGCGGCGACGAACTTCGGATCCGCCGCGGCAACGCGCGCGGCCTCGCGCAGCTTGACCAGGATTGGCTCTGGAGTGCCGACCGGAGCGAACAGCCCCGACCACTGGAAGAACACCGCATCGTAGCCCGACTCAAGCAGGGTCGGGACGTCGGGCAATGAAGCAAGACGCTTGTCGCCCCACGATGCGAGCAGCCGCACTTTGCCCGCCTTGACGTGCTGGATCACGGTCGAGGGCCCAGTCGACAATGCATCGACGTTTCCTCCCAGAAGTCCGACGACGGCGGGGCCGCCCCCCGTGTATGGAACGTGCAGCAGTTTGATCCCTGCGCTCGCGGCGAACATCTCCATCGGCATGTGCATGGTGCCGTAGTTGCCTGAGGAACCGTAGGTAATCGCGCCCGGCCGCGTTCTCGCGTCGGCAACGAACTCGGCGAGTGTCTTCCACGGGCTGTCGCTACGCACGGCGAGCACTGTCGGATCAGCAGTCAGGCGCGCGATCGGCACAAACTCGCCGAGTTGATACAAAGGCGAGCGGCCGGTGACCTTGTCGGCTTCAGGCAGGATGGAAATTGAAGACAGCGCCAACAGCTGCGTGTAGCCGTCCGGCTTCGCCTTGGCGACAAGGCCCATGCCGATGCCTCCGCCAGCCCCCGCCTTGTTCTCCACGACGACCGGCACGTTGAGCACGCGGCTCATCGCTTCAGCGATGGGGCGTGCCACGATGTCCGCCACGCCGCCCGGCGGAAACGGTACGACCATCGAGATCGGGCGGGAGGGATAAACGTCCTGAGCAAGAGCCGGCGATGCGAGACTGAGCGCGGCCAGCGTTCCAGCGAGGACGCGAACGATCGCGGCAAATCTCACGGTCCCTCCTTGTCCGACCATGCGCTCACACCTTAACTACGTCGGCGTGGCGTGCCTTATTGGGGTCGTTCAGTACGCCAAGAGCAAGTAGAGCAATCCTCCGACCAGCATCCACTTGACGGTGTAGTACGCCAGTCTGCTCTTGCGCTTGAGCGCCTTGGCGGGAAGGCGCAGGTAATACGCATAGCTGAAGATGTGGTTGAGCACGCCGACCCGATCGCCTTCCATGTTCTCCGTCTGGCTGGCCCGGATCACCGTGTTCTTGTACCAGTGATTAACCTTAGCCATGATCCGGTTGGTCAACGGTCTCTCGACGTCGGCGAACAGGATGACCCGCGTCTGATCGGTTTTGTTCTCCGCCCAGTGGATGAAGGTCTCGTCGAATATCACCGCTTCGCCGTCGCGCCAGTGGTAGGGCTGGCCATCGACAAAAATGCGACATTTTTCCGAGTTGGGAGTCGACAGTCCCAGGTGGTAACGCAACGAACCGGCAAAGGGGTCACGATGCTTGCCGAGATCACCGCCGGGAGGCAAGAGCGCGAACATCGCGGCATTGACCGAAGGGATCGACTGCACCAGTTCGACGGTCTTAGGGCAGAGCGCCTTGGCCGAAGGCAGGGGCTCGTCGTACCACTTGACATAGAAGCGCTTCCAGCCGCGGCGGAAAAACGAATTGAACCCGAGGTCGTTGTACTTTGCCGCCCCCTTGATGTACCCCTCGTCGAAGAGTTGCAGCGCCTCCTGACGCAAAGTCTCCCAGTTATCGCTCAACTTCTTGAGCTCAGGAAACTTGTCGATGTCGATGAATGGCTTGTTCGGCACCGCAGAGAACATGTACATGAGCACGTTGTACGGCGCCATGAACGTGGAATGATCGGTCAGCTGCCTGTAGAAGCGATGGCGGATCTGCCCCCGGTAATGCACGAACACCGCCGACGCGATGAACGCGTAGAGGATGAAAAACTTCGGAGCCAGAAGATTGGGCAGATTCTCGAGCATCTTGGCTCGCAATTATAGCTCGATGCGAGTCACCAAGCGCGGCTACCTGAGGCATAGACTACCGGAGTGGTGGAGTCCCGCAGGGCCTGCAGGGACATGCCACTCGCACCCATGTTCAGTCGATTGTCGGAGGACCCCCTTGCCCGAGCCACTTCTGATAGCGCGGAACGCATCGAGCGAGCTCTTGCTTCTGCCGGCGCTCGCCAATCGTCACGGTCTGATCACCGGGGCCACGGGAACCGGGAAGACGGTGAGCTTGCAGGTGATGGCTGAGCGCTTCAGCAGCATCGGCGTGCCCGTGTTCATGGCCGACGTCAAAGGAGACCTGGCGGGCACGAGCCAGCCCGGTGCGACGTCCCCCAAGTTCGCGGAAAGACTCAAGCTCATCGGTGCAGAAGAGCCCAAGTTCACTGGCTTCCCGACGGTCTTCTGGGACGTTTTCGGGGAGCAAGGACACCCGGTACGCGCGACCGTCTCAGATCTGGGACCGTTGCTGCTTTCGCGCATTTTCAACCTGAACGAGACCCAGTCCGGCGTTCTCACGCTGGTATTCAAGATCGCCGACGACAATGGTCTGCTACTGCTCGACTTGAAGGACTTGCGCGCCATGTTGCAACACGTCGGCGACAACGCGCAGCAGTTCACGACCAATTACGGCAACGTGTCGGCGGCGAGCGTCGGCGCCATCCAGCGCGGGTTGCTTTCCCTGGAGCAGCAGGGAGGTGACAAGTTCATCGGCGAGCCTATGCTCAACGTCGACGATCTGCTGCAGACCGCAGAAGGAGGGCGCGGCAATATCAACGTCCTTGCCGCCGACAAGCTGCTCAACGCCCCTGCTCTTTACTCGACGCTGCTGCTGTGGCTGCTCTCGGAGCTCTACGAGAGATTGCCGGAGGTAGGTGACCGCGACAAACCGACGCTGGTGTTCTTCTTCGACGAAGCGCATCTACTTTCCACCGACGCGCCGAAGATTCTTCTCGACAAGATCGAGCAGGTCGTGCGTCTTATTCGCTCCAAGGGCGTCGGGGTGTATTTCGTCACCCAGAATCCCCTCGACGTGCCCGATCCCGTCCTGGGCCAGCTTGGCAACCGCGTGCAGCATGCGCTGCGTGCGTTCACACCCCGCGATCAAAAGGCGGTCAAGACGGCGGGCGAAACAATGCGCGCGAATCCCAAGCTCAACACAGAAAAGGTCATCACTGAGCTGGCCGTAGGTGAAGCGCTGGTGTCGTTTCTCGACGAGAAGGGGCGCCCCAACGTCGTCGAACGCGCTTACATCCTGCCCCCGGCGAGCCGCATCGGCCCGATTACCAGCGCTGAGCGTAGCGCGGTGATATCAGCCTCGCCGGTCGCCGGCGTGTACGAAAAAGCGGTCGACCGCGAGTCGGCCTACGAGCGACTCAAAGGCCGCGCTGTGCAACAGGCGCCGGCCACGGGCAACGCCGGCGCGGCAGCGAGTGGCGGATGGATGGACTCGCTTAAGGGAACGCTCGGCGGGCTGGCGACCGGCAGCGGCCGAAAGGACAGCCTGGTCGAATCCATGGCCAAGAGCGCCGCGCGCACCATCGGCTCGACCGTCGGGCGCGAGATCGTGCGCGGCGTGCTGGGGTCCCTGCTCGGGGGAAAGCGGCGTTAGCGAGACTTGGGACGCTATTGTCCGCCACGTCCAGATGCAGCCTGCATCTCGCGCGACGCAAATGTGTTGCACTGGCGGATCTCGCCCGAATTGAGCCCGACCTTGAACCACTTGGCGCGCTGTTCCGACGAGCCGTGGGTGAACGCCTCGGGGACAACATAGCCTCTGGTCTGCTGCTGAATACGGTCGTCGCCAACCGCCATGGCCGCGCCGATGCCCGACTCTACGTCGCGAGCATCGATTAGGCCACGCTTCGCCGCCGAGTTCCCCCATACACCGGCGAGACAATCAGCCTGCAGCTCCTGGCGCACCGACAGTTCGTTGCGCACCCGCTCGGAGGAGCTTGCCATCCTGCGGTCGACTTTGTCCATCAGTCCGAGCTGATTCTGTACGTGATGTCCCACCTCATGAGCGATCACGTAGGCGCGAGCAAAATCACCGGGCGCGCCGAAACGTTGCGAGAGCTCCTGAAAGAAGCTCATGTCGAGATAGACGTAGCGGTCGCCAGGGCAGTAAAACGGTCCCATCGCCGCGCTTGCAAACCCGCACGCCGAATCGACCTGTCCATGGAACAGCGCTAGCCTCGGCGGTTGATACGTGCCGCCCATCTGCTGGAAGGTTGCGGTCCAGAAGTCTTCGGTGTCACCCAGCACCTTGGCGACGAACCGGCGTTGCGGATCTTCCACTGGCCGCGGAGTCGGGGCCGAAGGCCCAGGAGTCACGGACTGCGTCTGAACCGGTGGCCCGCCACCGCCACCGAGCAACGCGAGCATCTCCAGAGGATTCTTGCCGAGGAGCAGGCTCACCACCACGATGATGAGAATCGCGCCGCCACCGAGGCGCATGCCGCCACCACCGAATCCGAAGGGTGCACCGCCGCCGCCCGAGCGCTCTTCAACATTCTGGCTTTCGCGCATGTCTTCCCATTTCATCGCGACGCTCCTTCCGCGTGACGCGCTGCAAGTCTTCCCATCATATTCCAGAACTGCATGCTGTTCTTCCCGATTGCTGGGCTGTCGAATAACGACCCTACGTGCGTGTCGATTTTGTACGTGCTGCCCTGTCCGCAACACGCTTCCACCGCCGATGCACCCAGAACCATTGTTCGGGATGGCGCAGTATCAGCCGCTCCAGTGCAGCGTTGTATGCGCGCGTGTTCCGTCGAATCTCCTCGTTGGCTGACCCGCCTTCGAGCAGAGGCAGCGCTTCCTCGAAGCGCAGCACGTGGCGGCCATCATTCTCGCGCCAGGACGCTGCAGGAATCACCGGCGCTCCGGTGGCGAGCGCGATGATGGCGAGGCTCTTGAAGGTCCAGGCGGGATGCCCGAAGAAGTCCACTTCGATACCGTCGGGCGGACTCGCGTGCTGATCGAAGGGAAAGACGACCACGTCCCCCGCGGTGAGCCGCTCCAGAATCGCATCGAGCGAGCCGCGCTTGGACATCACGCCGAAGCCAGCGCGTTTGAAGCGTCGATTGACCATGGAATCCAGCCAGCGCGGTTTGATCGCCCGGCGCACAAAGTGGATACGCTCGCGCATTTCCGGAAAATTGGCGAGGCCTGCAATCGTCGCCACCTCGAAATTGCCGAAATGCCCGGTGAGAACGAGCACCCCCTTCCCTTGTGCGAGAGCCTTTGCAAGCGGCTCGAACTCGGTACGTACAATCGCGGCTTGGCGCCTGGCCGAGAGCCAGCGAAACCTTAAGAATTCGCAGAACAGCCGCCACAGGTGCGCGTAATGCGCCTGTGCCAAGCGCCGGATTTCGCTTTCCGGGACACCAGCGCCGAAAACCCTCCGCAGGTTCTCGAGGATCACCCGACGCCGCGCCGGAAGAAAGTAGTACAGCAGCACGCCAGCGAGCGGCACCTCGGCGCTTGCCGGCAGCGCCAGCGCCACCGCCGAGGCGCTCAGGCGGTCGTGGGTCAGCGATACGGTGATCGTTCGAATGCGCTGCCGGTCGATCAGCGCCTGCGCCTTTGGTCCGAAGACCACTTGCGGGGCGCCGTAGGCGTCTCGCGCCACGGAGAAATCGGTGGGCTCGATTTGCCCCAGTGCCAACTCGCGGGGAAAAAGCTTGGCACAGGCTTCCTTCGCGGCGAAGCGTGCAGCTAGGCTCGCGGCCCGCGCCAGCCCGTCGCCGCTGTCGTGAATTTCCTGAGGCGAAAAAATCCGCGTCAGATCACCGGCCGGAGTGTCAGCCAGCAACCGCTCGATGCGCGCGATTTCGACGGTGTCGATGCCGCAACGCGTCGCGTCGGCGGCGTCCGCCATGGCCTAGCCTGCTAGAGCGAACGCACGATGAGCGCAGCGTTGGTTCCGGCAAAGCCACGGCAGAGAATCAACGCCGTGGCGCTGCGCGGCTTCTGCTCACCGGGCATGACGCGCACTCCGCTGCACTCGGGATCCGGATCCGCCAGGGTCGCGACGCCCGGAACAACGCCCTGACGCAGGCAGCCGAGCGCGAGCACTGTTTCCACGATTCCGGCCCCGGCGATCAAGTGTCCGATCGACCACTTGAAAGCCGTTGCCGGCGGGGCGTTGTCGCCATTGCCGAAGACTCTGCGGATCGCCGCGGCTTCGGACGCGTCCGATTGTGGCGTGCCGTTGCCGTGCGTGACAATCATGCCGATGTCGCGCGGCTCGAGCTTTGCGTCGACGAGCGCCTCGCGGATTGCTCGCTCGAGGCCTTCGCCATCGTCGCGTATGGCAAGCAACCCCATGGCTTCGGCAGCGTGGCCGCCGCCGAGCACTTCTCCTATCACCTTGGCATCACGCTCTTTCGCAGCGCGCTCCGTCTCCAGTGTCAACGCTCCGGCACCTTCGCCAAACACGCTCCCGGTGCGCTTGGCATCGAAGGGCCGGATCGTGTCCTGGGCGAGCAACCCGCACTGGTGATAGTAGAGCACCATCTGTGGCTCTATCAGCGCGTCGTGACCGATAGCGACAGCACGATCGGCTTCGCCCTGACGCAGCGCCTCCGCCGCTTCGATCACAGCGAGCGTGCCTCCGCAACTGTGATTGGTAATGCAAGCATTGGAGCCCTTCAAGTTGTATTTGATCCCGACGTGACAGAGCACGTTGTTAGGCAGCGTGCGCAGGAGCCACATCGGATTCACGACGCTGGCGAGATCGCGTCCGAATGCCACCATGTCGCCATGCGCCTCGCTCATCAGCGGGAAGTACTCGTACTGGGTGTTGTACGCACCGCCGCCGGAGCCAACATAGCAACCGCTCCGGTCAGAAAATGCGGCGGATGCGCCGCTGTCGAGCGACTCGCGGTGTGCGGTGAAAGCTGCAGCCGCGACTGCCTGGCCGCCGGCGTAAATCCCGAACATGTCGGTGCGCCGGATCAGCTTGTGAAGCTTGCGATCCTCGACCAGCGCTCGCGGATTGAAATCGCTCACCTCGGCGGCGATGGTCACCGGCCATCCGGTGGTATCCCATTGCTTGATCGGGCCGATGGCGGAGCGGCCTTCCCGTACCGCCGAGAGAATTTCATCGGGCGACATTCCCCCAGCGCAAACTGCGCCGGTACCGGTAATCAGAACTCGGCTCTTCATGCAGCTTGCTTTCACCCGCGACCGGCGCGGCCGTCGACTTCCTCGGGGCTGCGCAAGGCGACGCAGCTGTTCGATCCACCGAAGCCGAAAGAATTGGAAAGCGTCATGCGCACACGCCGCTTCTGTGGCCCGCCGACGACCAGGTTGAGATCGCAGTCCGGGTCGCGCTCCCGGAGATTGGCGTTGATCGGCATCTCCCCATGATGAATCGCCAGGGCGCAAGCCACGATCTCGACCGCTCCTGCCGCCGCGATGAGGTGGCCCATGGTGCTTTTGGTCGAACTCACCGAAACGCGATCGGTCTTGTCCCCGAAGACGACGTGAATAGCTGCCGATTCGCTCTTGTCGTTCATGAACGTCGATGTGCCATGGGCGTTGATGTAATCGACGTTGTCGGGCGATGCACCGGCATCGGTTAGCGCCGCGCGCATCGATTGGATGGGACCGTCGCCATCGGGCGGCGAATCGGTGATGCGGTAGGAAGACAGCGAGTTGCCGTCGCCGGCAAGCTCCGCGTAGATGCGCGCGCCCCGACGCCGCGCGGACTCCCACTCCTCGAGCACTACAAAGCCCGAGCCCTCGCCCAGCACGAAGCCGTTGCGCGTCAGGTCGAAAGGACGGCTCGCCCGCTCGGGCGTGTCGTTGTCCGCCGAAACAGCGGAAAGCAGGCAAAAACCGGCGAGACCGACGGGACTGATCATGGAATCGAATCCGCCGGCGAGCGCGTAGTCGACGCTGCCGCGGCGGATGAGCTTCAATGCCGTGCCTATCGCCTGTCCGCCCGAGGCGCATGCAGTGTGCACCGAGGTCGAGTAGCCGCAAATGCCGAAGCGCCGTGTCAGCAGCGAAACACCCGCGGTCGACTGGCTGCGGCAGAAGACCAGCGGATCGTTGGCGACGTCGTCCTCCACCAGTTGATCGGCATGCAGCTCGCCGTCAGCCGCCGAGTGTTGCTGGATCGCTGCAAGATCATCGTACGCCACGCCCATCATCCCAGTGCCCACGGAACAACCCCAGCGATGCGCGTTCTGCGGCGTTGGTTCGATGCCGGCATCGCGAAAAGCCTGTTCCGCCGCCGCGAGCGCGAAGCGGTGCGAGCGATTGGCGAATTTGAGCAGCTTGCGGTCGGCCGTGATCGCCGCATCGCTGAAGCCTTTGACCTCCGCTGCAATGCGCGTTGAAAAGCCGCTCGCGTCAAAGAGTGTGATCGGCGCTACCCCGCTCTTGCCATGGAGCAGGGCCTGCCACGCGGTCGCGACGTCGTTGCCAACCGGCGTTACCAGCCCAAGCCCGGTGATTGCAACGCGGCGTCGATGGGAAGTCATGCGGCACCCCCGTCGATATCGCCGAACTCGACCCGCGCCGTTGCAACCGACTTGCCGCCGGCCCGGGCGGAGAGCGCGACGCGTATGCCGCGCTCGTGTGCAGTAGCAGAAGCGCCAAGCTCGAGGGTCTGGCCTGGACTGGTAAAGGATCGTACCTTGACGTTGTTCATGCGTCGCAGAGTCAACTCATCGCGGCCTTGCTCCGACTCGCGCACGAGCCGGGTCGCGAGTCGAATTTGCGCGTCAAGCAAGAGCGTCGCCGGAAACACCGGCCTGCGCGGAAAGTGATCGGCGAAAAACGGCGCCTGCGCGGGCACGTGAAGGCTGGCGGCGATGGAGCGCCCTGCCTCGTGCGCGGTGACTTCGGGCCGACCGACGTCGACGCCGTGAAAGCGCCCTGGCGGCGCGCCTGCGCCACATAGAAGCTCGAAGCGCTCCCGCAGCGCTTCCGGAGCATCGAAGTCCGTGGCCGGCAGCATAGGGCCGAGACAATGCTCGAGCTCGAGCAGAAGCCTCTCGCCAATCCTGGCGCGGCCACCGTACGAGACCGCGTCGTCATCGCAGCTGTCGATGTCGACCTCGAGCGAGATCGTCTCGCCGGGGCGAACATCACCGTGAAAACGTGTCTCGGCGGCGAGCGCAGCCACCGGACGACCGCGATACTCGATGGCGCTCATCGACACCCACGCCGCGAGCTGGCCCACCGCCTCGGCGATGAGGCAGCGGGGGAATTCGGCGACGAACGACGGAACTGCGAACACGCCGCGCGCATGCCTCGCGGGGTCGAGCTCGGTGATGCGATCGACAAATGAGAAAGCAGCGAAGTGCTCATCCATGCAGGGCGATGCGCCAAAGCAGTCAGGCGCCTACACTAGCTTCCTTCTGCGCGCGAACCACCAGCTTGCAAAAAGTCTCCGGCGTGAACAGCCGCGGAATGTCGGCGACCTTCATCGGAGTCTTGAAGCGATCGGCTGGAATCTCGGACAGATAGGCCTTGAGCTGCGCCAGACCCTTCTCGGTGACGATGCCTTTCTGCTCAAACTCGGCCTCGGGAAGATCGCCGCGCGCGTTCTCGACAATCTTGCCGCGCGGGATTTTGATCTTGAAAGCGCGCTCCAGCCGGAACACCATGTCCAGGAAGTCGATCGACTCGGCATCCAATCCCTCGATCAGCGACACGTCGAGCTTGACGTCCTCGACATCGCAGCCCAGCGCGTCGGCCATGGTTTCGGCGACCTTGGGATAGACCGCCAGGATCTCTTCTTTGGTGATTTCGTTTTGCCCCATTTCGTTCACTCCATCTTGAAGCCGCCGTCGACGGCAAAAATCTGACCTGTTATGTAGTCGGCATAGCGCGAGGCGAGGAAGCAGACCGCATAGGCCACTTCCTCGGGCTTGCCGTAGCGCTTGAGTAGGATGCGTGAGGTCACCTGCTCTCCCGCCATGTCGCGCACCGCCTGCGACATTTCCGTGTCGATCACGCCGGGAGCCACGCAGTTCACGGTCACTTTGCGCGACGCGAGCTCCACCGCGAGCGAGCGCGTGAAAGCATTGATGGCTCCCTTGCTCGCTGCGTAGTTGGTCTGACCGCGTCCGCCCTTTTCGCCAGCCACCGATGAGATGTTGATGATCTTGCCGGACCGCTGCACGATCATGTGCGGCACTACCGCACGCGTCATATTGAACACGCCGCCGATGTTGGTGTCGAGCACGAGATCGACGTCCTCGTCGTCCATCGCGGCAAGCTGGTTGTCGCGGATGAGCCCGGCGTTGTTGACCAGGATGTCGACGCGACCGCCACGATCGGCCACGCGCTCGACCGCCTCGGTACACGCCTTGATGTCGCACACGTCGACGCGTTCGGAAGCAATGTTGCGCCCTGTCGTTTTCCCCGCGTCGACAACTTCGGCTGCGGCGCTCGCGTTGTCACGGTAGAAAAAGGTTACGTCGGCGCCTTCTTGCGCGAGCAACTCGACGATGGCGCGGCCGATGCCGCGACCCCCCCCGGTGACGATGGCGACTTTGCCCGCGAGCTCCGACCCCGAGAACATCGGCGCAATCATCCGGAAATGCAGAAGCCGCCGTCGACCACCAGCGTGTGGCCGTTGATCATTGCGGCCTCCGGCAGACAAAGCAGATAGACAGCGCCGGCAACATCGTCGGGTGTGAGCACCGGTCCGGCGGGCGTGCGTTGCGCAAAATTAGCCAGTAGCTGCTCGCGGTTGGGAAAATAGGCGAGCGCATCGGTGTCGACCACGCCTGCGCTCACGACGTTGACGCGGATGTTCTTCGGACCCAGTTCCTGTGCCAGCGTGCGCGCCAGCGATTCCAGCGCCGCCTTGGACGCTCCGATGAAACCATAATCGGGCATCGCGCGCTGTGCTCCCAGACTCGACATGGCGATGAGCCGTCCGCCGTCCTTCATCAGCGGCACCGCGTGCTGCGCGAGAAGGTCGAGGGCGAAGGCGTTGGTTTCCAGACACCAGCGCCAATGCTTCAACGACATGTCCATCGCCGGCTTGAGCACTCCCGACGCGGCGTTACTGACGACGATATCGACGCGGTCGAAATGCCTGCCAAACTCGGCGAACATCTCGTCGACGCTGTCGGGCACGCCGACGCTTCCTTGAACAGCGTGAGCACGTCGGCCCATGCTGCGCAACTCGGCGCACAGCGCCTGTGCTTCGTCATGGCTGTTGTAGTAATTGACCGCGAGGTCGCAGCCTGCCGAGGCGAGCTTGCGCGCGATGGCGCGGCCGATGCCGCGCGATGCGCCGGTGACGAGCGCAACTTTTCCGGCGAGAGCGCCTGACATCGATCGTTAAAGGGTTTTAAGCCGCGTGCGCCGGAATGGGCGGCCCGTCGGGCCCGATGGCCCGTGCGGCGCTTCGGACAAACGTGAATTTTCGCATGCTTCCCGCTTCGCGGCAAACGCCGATCTCAAGCGAGATTACTGCTTGGCTTGCAACGCCCTCTTGGCGCGGACCAGCCGCTGCGCTTCCATGCACCAGTGCTTTTTCACGCTGAACCACACGTCCGCGGTCCACAGTGCGTTATAGGCCCGGCCTTCGGTCTGTCCAGGCGGCTCGGGATTGTCGGCGCCGGCTACGAAGCCGTTGAGCCAGTTGCGCATCGCCTGATCGTCCTTGACGCGCTCGGTGAGAGGAACGAACACGTGGTTGTAGGTACCGGGGAGCTGCACGTTTCGCACCTGAGCAGTCCCGTTGTGCCGATAAGGCGCCTCGGGGTCAGTACCGAAATCCCAGGCGACCAAGTCGACCCTGATGTAGAAGCCGGTGAAGTCCTCGACCGAATTGGGGATGGTGTGCAGGCGGTTCACCATGCTCCACTGGTTGGGCAGGAGCAACGCGGCACCGCCCGCGCCGACGACCGAGGCGTACGACACGAGGACGCTGCCGACCACCGGGCGTTCTTCGCGGCTTAACGGATCGACGTAGGAGTAGCGGTCCTCTGCGGTACCGGTCAGCGGGTTCCATATCGCAATCCTCTCGCGGTACGAGCCAGCAAGCTCATAGAGGATCTTGATCGCCTGAATGCCCCCCTGACTGTGTCCGATCAACATCGGTCGCACCCCGTCGTGCTCGTAATACCAAGCAATCATGCCGGCGGTTTCCCAGCTGTTTGCGTACGGACTGACCGAGTATTCGCCATCGACGGGATCTTTAATCTTTGCCTCCGGGTATCCCAGGTCGACGAGAAATCGGGCGAACGTCGCCATGACCAGATGCGTTCCATAGACGCCGCCGTGAATGAGAAAGATCCTCGGCGCCGGAAAGAGCGCCAGCGTAGTCCTCACGTCGTGCTCGGTGATGTGCTTCGGATCCAGCGCGAGCAATCGATCTTCGGCGGAGCGGTCGGCGGTGACGGAACGAAGGACCAAGCCCGGCTGGACGCTCGACAAACGCGCTGCCTCACCGGGAACGCCTGGCGTGGTCGCGCATCCGACCGCGAGGAGCGATGCGCCGAGCGCGACTGCCCTAAGAAGTGACGAGGGTGTCGGCATCGAGACGTGCGTCGCGCGAGGCGCCATGCGCCAAGCGGTCGATGGAATCGAGCATATCGGTTGCAAGCCGCTGGACGGCCTCGCGGCCATAGACGGTCGTGCGGAAAGAGATGCCCACTTCGACGCCCGAACCCGAGGTGGTCAGCGCGAGGATCATCGGAGCGAGCGGTCCGGTGGAAACCGCGCGCACATATTGAGGTGCGCTGTTCTTGCCGGCGCCCTCGCTCAACGCTGCGACATTGAGCGGGGTCACTCCGGCCCACACGGGATAGTGCTTGGCAAAGAACCTTAGACGCCGGGAGCGCGAAAGAAAACGCCACTCCAACCCGGCAAGCGACATCGCCAATAGTGTCTGCAAGTACAACTTCCGGCGCTTCACGCGCTCGGTCTGTTCGTGAACCGCGATCGCCAGCTCTCGCAACCCGATGTCGAGCGGAACCGGATGCGCAACGCGAAACGACGCAAGGCAAGGTCCGAACGCGTCGCTCGCCTCGGTTCCCAGCTCGCGCCGGATGTTAACGATCGATGCCAGGGCGAGGTCGCGGCGGCGCGGCGCGTTGCGTCGAGCTGGCGCGAGTGGCGAAAGAGCGAGCAGCGTCGTCGCCATAATCACGTCTTGCCGGGTTACTCCCCACGTTGCGGCCGTTTCCGCGAGCGCTGTGTATCCTGCCGCGTCGATCCGGAATCGGGTGAAAGCGTTGTAACCGTCCTCAGGCGAGCTATAGCGAGGGCGCGCCGTGTGGCGACAGTCGCTGACGAGTCTGTGCAGCGTCGACAGTCCCGCGACGAGTCCGACCCTTTCGCGCCAAAAGAGCTTGGCGTACAGAGGTGCATAGGTGCTTCGCCCTGCTCGCGTCGCTTGGCTGCGCGACCGATAGCGGTAGGCGATGTCCATCAGCAAGCGAGCAATGGAGTCACCGCCTGCAACCACATGATCGTACGCGACGCCAAGATGAAAGTAGGTGCCAGCGTCGACAGCAAAAAACCGGAATGGATCGAATTTGCCATCGGCTGCGAAAGCGATGTTAAGCTGCCGCTCCATCTCCTGGTCGAGCGCTGCGGCGGCATTCGCACCTCGGCCGATCACGTGGAGCTGAGCCCGAGCCGCGCCTCCGCCCCAGACGTAACGGCCGCGGCGGCAGTCGAGCTCGAGACCAATCAGGCCGCGCTCCTCCAGCGTGGCCGCGATCACGTCCTCCAGGCGCGCAGCGGCGAGCGCTTCGTCGACGCGAAGCGCATGCACGGCGCTGTACGGATAGAGCTCGCGCCAGCGCAGCATCATCGCCTGGAAAAGATTGAACCGATGCATCATCCGCCCCTGCTCTTCGCCTCGTCGCGCGCGTGGCGTGCACGGATAAGCTTTTGCGCTTCGATGCACCAGTGCTTCTTGACGCTGTACCAGATATCCGCCGCATGCACGATGTTGGACGTGTCGATCCCGGCGTCCTCGGGTGGAGCCGTGCCGTCACCGGGGCGATACTGGTCGATCCATGCACGCGTGAGCGCGTTATCGGCGAGCGCTTTCGCCTTGGGCATGGCGATATGGCTGGTCGAAGCCGGCAACACAACGGTGCGAACTTGGGCGGTACCCGTGGCGTGGTACGGCTCGCTACCGAACATCGCGATCGGATCCCACTCGATGATGAACCCGGTGAACTCGTCGACGCTGTCGGGGATCGCTCGCAGCCGGCTCACCATCTCCCATTGGCCAAACAGGACTCGCAGCAACCGCCCGGTTGCGAGCGACGCGGCGTAGGGAACCTTCAGCCCGACTACGGGCCGCTCCACACCATCGAGCGGATCGATGATGGTCGTGCGATTTTCCTTTTCACCGTTCAGCGGATTCCACACGTTGAGCTTGTCCTCGAACTCGCCGGAGAGCTCATAGAGCACCTTGATCGTCAGCATTCCTCCCTGGCTGTGGCCGATGAGCATGGGCATCATGCCTTCGTTTTCGTAATACCAGGCGAGCATCCCGGCAAGCTTGTCGCTGTCGGTGAAGCTCGATTGGGACAGGCTACCATCGACGGGGTGGCGCAGGCGGGACGCAGGGTATCCCATGGCGATGAGGAACTCAGCAAACGGTCGCATGGTGACCAGCGCGATGCTGCCCTGCAGGCAGATGATCCGCGGTGCCGGTGCATGCGAAAGCACGTCGCGAACTTCGGCCTCCGTGATACGTTCCGGCGACAGCGCCAGGATCCGAGTTTCGGTTGCCGGGTCCAGCGACAGCGCCGGTGCCCGCGTCGATGTGGACTCAGGCGTCACCGCTGCGGCCGGCCACGTGGCAATGCTGGCAACAAACCCCGCGCAAACCGCCAGTCGCCAGTCGTTAAGCAGGCCGCGCATTGGCTCGTCTCGCGTCGGCCGTCTAGGCACTGAGCCGCGGCAGAAAGCGACCGGTGCGCTGCACGTAGGTAGCGTAGGCCGTACCGTGCATTTTCAGCAGGTGACGCTCCTCGTTGCGCGCCTTGAGATGATTGAGCCCGAAATGGGCCACGCCCAGCAGCGCCATGGGCAGCGTCGGCACGACCACCACCGAGCACAGCATCAATATCATCGACAGCGCATAAATGGGATGGCGCACGCGGGCGAACAATCCGTCGGTGATCAGCTCACCGCTGTCACGCTCGCGAATGGCCATGCTCCAGTTCGTGCCCATCCGCGCCCAGCACCATGCCGTGAGCACGAGACAGACCACTGCGCACAACGCGGCCAGCCAGCGAAGGGTTGCGTAAAGGGGATCCTCCAGCGCGAAGGCGGGCGGATAGAGCAGCGGCGAATGACGCCGCACAAGCGCGAGGTACGGAAGCACATTCCACGCCGCGACCAGCGGCACCCAGACGATCCACATCAGACGCTCGATGCGCTGGTGCGGTACCACGCCGGCCGAGCGACGCGCCTTTCTCCGAACGCGAATGATCATAGCGCCGATGCCGAGCCAGTAAGCCCAGATGGTCGCCGTGAGAATGATCCCAGGAAAGTCTCTCATCCGTTTTGGCGGAACAAACGAGAGTTGCATGGATGCCAGGGAGCGACTTCACTCACGCTTTCGCTCCGCGAATCATGTTGCGCGCGATCACCAGCTGCTGGATCTGGCTGGTCCCCTCGTAGATGCGGAACAGGCGCACGTCGCGATAAAAGCGCTCGATGGCGTAATCGCTGACATAACCGGCGCCGCCGTGGATCTGCACCGCTCGATCGGCCACGCGCCCGCACATTTCCGAGGCAAAGAGCTTGGCGCATGCGGCTTCGGTCGAGACATCGCATCCATCGTCGCGACGGCGCGCCGCATCGAGGACCATCGAGCGCGCCGCGTAGATCTCGGTCTTGCTGTCGGCAAGCATCGCTTGGACGAGCTGGAATTCGGCGATCGGCTGGCCGAACTGCTTGCGCTCGAGCGCATACGTCAGAGCGTCGGCGAGCATGCGCTCCGCCACGCCAACGCAGACCGCCGCAATGTGCAATCTGCCCTTGTCCAGCACCTTCATGGCGGTTCTGAAGCCAACACCTTCACGGCCGCCGAGGAGCTGGGTCGCGGGGACGCGACAATCCTCGAAGATCACGTCGCAGGTGTGCACCCCTCGCTGCCCCATCTTTTTGTCGACCTTGCCCAACGAAAGACCCGGCGTGCCACGTTCGACGATAAAAGCGGAAATGCCCCGCGAACTCCTGTCCGCCGGATCGGTGCGAGCCATCACGGTAAAGATTCCCGCTTCCGGCGCGTTGGTGATGTAGCGCTTGGTGCCGTTGAGTGCGTAGAAGCCGTCCCTGTGCACTGCGCTGGTCGTAAGCGAAGCCGCGTCTGATCCGGAGCCTGGCTCGGTGAGCGCAAACGACGCCACCAACTCACCCGAGGCGAGCTTGGGAAGGTAGCGCTTCCTCTGCTCGTCGGTACCGTCGAGAATGATCCCTTGGGAGCCGATGCCGTTGTTGGTCCCGATGAGCGAACGGAACGCGGGCGAGGTGCCTCCCAGCACGAACGCGACTTCGACCTCTTCTTCCATGGTAAGGCCCAACCCACCGTAGGTCTCGGGAATGGACAAGCCGAACAGGCCGAGCGACTTCATCTCGGCGATGATCGGCGCTGGTACCGCGTCGGTTTCGGCGACCAGCGCTTCGTTGGGAACGAGCCGCTCGTGGACGAAGCGGCCGATGCTGGCGAGAAGCAGAGCGAGCGTGTCGCGGTCGCGGATCATGGTATACAGGAGCGCGCGCGGCCTATGGACCTTGCCTGCGATCGCTGTCGCGCGGCTCGGTGCTTTCGAACATAATACCGCCGCGCCAATCTCTTTGCACAGAAGCGATCGATGCAATCTTCGCGCAATGATGTGATCGGCGTCGTCGGCGCCGGACTGATGGGACGCGGCATCGCGCAAATAACCGCGCAGGCTGGTTTCGAAGTGCGTCTCATTGACGTCAAGGCGGACGCCGCGGCGCAAGCGAAGCGCGCCGTCGCCGAGATGCTCGCATCGCTGGCGGCGAAGGGAAAGATCACCGCCGACGCTGCCGAGGCCGCGGCCGGTCGCATTCTGCTGCCCTCGGCGCCTGGCGAGCTTGCCGGCTGCAGCATCGTCATCGAAGCGATCGTCGAGCGGCTCGACGCCAAGCAGGCACTGTTCGCGTCGCTCGAATCCATCGTCGGCGATGCGTGCATTCTGGCGACCAATACGTCGTCGCTGTCGGTCACGGCGATCGCCAGCGCTTGCCTTCGTCCAGAACGAGTCGCAGGTCTGCATTTCTTCAGTCCGGTGCCGCTGATGAGAATTGCGGAAGCGATCGGCGGACTCAAGACTGCTCCGGAAATCGTGACGCGACTGGTCGAGTTCGTGGGCGCGCTGGGTCACACGCCGGTACGCGCCAAGGACACGCCCGGGTTCATTGTCAATCATGCGGGACGCGGCTATGGAACGGAGGCGTTGCGCATCGCCGGCGAGGGCATCGCCGACTACGCCACCATCGACCGCATTCTCAAGTTCTCGGCCGGGTTCCGCATGGGCCCGTTCGAGTTGTTCGACCTGACCGGTCTCGACGTATCGCATCCGGCGATGGAGTCGATCTATCGCCAGTTCTACGAGGAGCCGCGCTTTCGTCCGTCGCCTCTCACCGGCCAGCGTCTGGCGGCAGGCGTGCTCGGGCGCAAGTCTGGACGCGGATTCTACGATTACACCGGCGAAGCGCCGGCGCCGCCCGAGGCGACCGCGCCGCGTTACGATCCACCTCGGTCGGTATGGATCAGCAGGGAGCGCCCCGACGTGCGAGAAGGGGTTGTCTCCCGGATTCTCGAGCAGGGGTGCCGCGTCGACCCGGGCGCGACGGCTGCCGCCGATTCGCTCTGTCTGGTGCTGCCGCTCGGGCGCGACGCGACCACCTCGGCATTGGACGAAGGACTCGATCCGCGGCGCACCGTGGCGCTCGACACCTTCTTCGGCTTTGCCAAGCACTGGACCTTGATGACGACGCCGCTCACCGAACCCAGGCATCGCGAAGCGGCGCGGGCGCTGTTCGAGTCCGGAGGCTCGACCGTCGACGTGATTCACGACAGCCCCGGCTTCGTCGCTCAACGCGTGCTCGCACACATTGTCAACGTCGCCTGCGATATCGCTCAGCAGCGCATTGCGACACCGCCCGACATCGACCTTGCGGTCAAGCTGGGGCTTGCCTATCCGCGGGGGCCGCTGGAATGGGGCGACACACTCGGTCCATCGAGAGTGCTGCAGATTCTGCAGGAGCTTCATCGCGCTTATGGCGATCCGCGCTACCGCCCGAGTATCTGGCTCTCGCGACGAGCGCGGCTGGGCGTTTCGCTGCTCGTGCCCGATGGATGAGACAGACGCTTGCAGCGCGCTACCGGACGAGTACGATTGTCGCCAGCCAGGATCATTTCGCGGGGCACGGCATGGCTAAAGGCAAAGGCGGGTTTCAAGGCAAGAACGCCAAAGGCGGGCAGCCCGGTCAGTTTCCACAAGTCAAGCGGCCAATGCCGCCCTCGGTGCCGCGCATCATGCCGAGGACCAAAGCAAGCCCCAAAGGTCGCTAGCCCGGGACGCATAAAACGGCGCTCCCGCGGTTCCCCGGGGACGAAATAGAAGGGCACATCGACGGACTGCCGCGCATCAATCGTGCGCGCGTCGTCTGAGCGGCGCGCACGACATGTACATGGACTTCAAGTGCGGTTGAGACGGGGCGGTCCCAACCAGATCGGCGGGGCCGCCTTGGCCGCGGCGGCAGGTGGCGTGGTTGCCACGTGCGTGTTGACGTGCCCGAACAGCCCAAGCCCGCCAATCACGATCAGATACAGCGCGACGATGTAGTTGAGAAGCCTGGGCACGATCAGAATCAGGATGCCGGCGATCAGCGAAATCAAGGGCCCGAGGCTCAGGGTAATATTCATGGCAACCCCGGCCTAGCGTGGCTCGCGCCGCGATATCCACCGCTCGCATGCCGCCGGTGGGTCCACCAACCGCGGCGGAATGAGCGGATCGAAATCGATCCATTTGCCGGCGATCCAGGTACCGTCCGCACGCTCGACATCGCGCGCACCGTACGCCTGCAAGACATTGACGGCGACCAGACGCTTCGCGTACTCCGCGGCTCGAACGGCGACGAGCATCCCCGCCTGACGGAGCGGTCTCAGAGTGCGGACCTGGTTCGAGCGCTGTGCCGCTTCCGGCGCGGTATCGTTGCGCCTCGCGGCCTCGATCGGTTGGCCGAATGCGCCGACATGCACTTCGACCCCGACCGGCTCGCGCTCGTTGCGGACCGAGTGCTTGGCACGAGGCGCCTGCGGTTCAACGAAAAAGGTCGTTACATCATCCGGGGCGAAGCCTTGATGCCTCAGGCCTTCGAGCGCTCGCTGTGCATCCCGCTCCAGAGCGAAACGTCCGGCAATTATCGGTGACATATCTTCTCCTTCCTGCTCCCGGCGAACGACCATCGCTGCCAGCGGCGAGCCACAGCCCCAGCGGGACGGTGTTCTCGCGGGCAAGAATTACAGCAGCGTGGTAAGTCTTGCCGCTCCGGCATTCCCGCCACGCCGGAATCCCTGCGGTGCCGCGAATAGAGCAGAAAGCGTGCCTCGGCGGTCCGGCTTAGGAACGGGCGGTCGCCGTGGCCGCCGGGAGTCCCCCGGCGGACGCGATCGCGGCTCACCCTCGTCCCACGCCGCTCGCTACTGTTTCTGCTCCTGCTTTTTCTCTTCTCCACCCTTGCCGTCCTCGCGGCGCGGCGGCGCGGCGCGTTGCGGCTCCGGCGCCCTGGCGACGTTTGCTTGAGGAGGAGGCGGGTGGGCGGCGGCTTGTGGCGGTGGTTTGGGAGCTTCAGGAGCTCTCTGTGCACTCGGCTGCGGTGGTGCAGCCCGCACCGCCTGCGGCGGCGGTGCCCTCGGCGGCTCCTGCGGCCGGGCTTGTGCCTGCGGTGGCGGGGTGTGCGGCCGTTCCTGCGGCGCAGCCCTTGGCGGCTCGGGTGCTCTGGTGACATTCGCCTGAGACGGTGACGGACGCATCGACTGCTGAGGCGGCGCCCGCGGCGCTTCAGGCTGCCGCATCTGTGCCTGAGGTTGAGCAGCACGCGGCTCCTCGCGTATCGCTCTCTCCGGAGGCCGGCCAACGTTGGCTTGTGCCGGCGCTCTTGGCTCTGGCGGCGCTACCCTCGCTGCCTCAGGCGGTCTGGGAGCACTTGCCTGTGGCGGAGGTCGCCTGGTCGCTTCCTGCGGTGGCCCTTTGGGTGGCTCGGCCGCACGCGGCACATTGGCTTGCGGGGGCGGAGGCCGAAGCGCCTGTTGCGGAGCACCCTTTTGGGTTTCTGGCGGTCGGGGGACGTTCGCCTGGGGAGGCTGCGCTCGCGGCGCCTCCTGCGGCGCTCCCCGTTGCGCCTCAGGAGGCCGTGGCACATTCGCTTGCGAAGGCGCACGCCTGAGCGCTTCCTGGGGTGCTCCGCGTTCGGGCGGCCGCGGAACGTCGGCCTGCGGAGGTGCGCCGCGCTGTGGTTCCTGCGCCACTCCCTTCCCGCGTTCGGGCGGTTGCGGGACATTCTGCGGGGAAGGCCCGCTGGCGGCCTCGCCGGCCTTTCCGGGTGCCGCGGCAGTAGCGTTCGTGCGGGGGATAGGTTGAGTACGCGCGCCTGGCACGTTTTCGGCACGTGTTGGAGCGTTAGCCGGCGTGCTCGGGGCGACCACCTTCACGTTGCGTCCCGGCGTGGCCGGCGCCGCCTTCGCCGCCGGCGCCGGTTCGGCTTCGACGGGCTTGCCAGGCCGTGCCGCGAGCTGCGACTCTCTTGAAGAGAAAGACGCAACGGGCGGGGGCGGCGCATTCTTGGCCACCACCTGGCGAGTCAGCGTATTCACCGGGGGCCTGCCTGCCTCTCGTCCCCCGCGCGCGCCATTGCCGGGCGCGAGGCTTGCGCGGGTTGGCGCAACGGCAGCGACATCGGTCACCGGTGCTCTGGCGACGACCTCACGCGAGACCGGCACTGCAGATTGCGCAACCTGCCGCCCATCCGCAAAGGCGGCCGCAGGCACCGCCGTCACTGCACGCGCCAGCTCCCGGTTCCGGTAGACGACATTCGTACTGGGATTGTTGTAGACGTTCGTGACAGTAGTGACGTTGACACTGGTATTGGTCACGTTGACATTGGTGAAGTAATTGCGGCTGACCTGATATGCCGGCCGGTAAACCTCGCCCGGTCCGAGAGGAAACCATGCAACTCCCGCAGCAGGTCCCGAAGCAACCGACAAACTGAAATTGTTTCCGCCGACAAAGGCGACCAGCGCCGGAGCGTAGACCGGTCGGACAGTGCGCGGACCTGGCACCCAGCACCAGCGCTCACGCACAAACGCCCAGCGTCCGTAGTGGAAGGGCGCAAAGCCCCACGGCTCGTTGTCGACCCACGTCCACCCCCACGGATCGATCCACGCCCAATGTCCATAGCGGTAAGGAACCCAACCGGGATCGACTCGAGTGGGGAACCATACCGGCCCGTAGTCCGCAACGGTAGACCAAGTTCCGTAGTCGTCGAGATCGGAATAACCGACGACTTCGGGTGCAACGTAGCGCGCGGATACGGAGCGGTCGGTCCGACGGTCGCGGTCGAACGCCCAGCGGTCGAATTCGTCGGGCAGAGCGAGTGCCAGAGACTCGTAATCGCGCAGGTCGGTGCCAGTGAAACGGTAGCTCTGGCGTGCACCGATGATGTATGAGGTGCTCTCGCCATACACTTCGGCTTCGCCGTTAAAAGAAGTCACCGTCGTCGCGTTACCGTCGGGATCGACTTCGATGCGGTACTCGCCCGGCTGGCGCACCGTGAACGCGAGATTCGGCGTGTCTACTTCATAGACTTGTCCGCCGTAGGCTTGACGCACGCGTAGATTGAGCGTGCCTTGCGCGAGCTGAACCTGGGCGACGCGATCGTCGAGGTTGAGAATGCTGGCACTCGTCGACGCGCCGAGACGAACCCACGCGTCTCCGATTTGTAGTTCTGCGCGCGATCCGGTGTCGGACCAGATCCGATCGCCGGTGGAGAATGGTCGGTTCACCTGAGCCAACGCCCATTCGTCTTCGCCGGCGGGGGAAAAACTGACCGCGCCATCGATGTAAGCCAGCCGTGCAGCACGCGTCGGCGGATCGGCGAGCGCGCTGGTAGTGGTGAGCAGCATGAGCGTCGCGATCGTCGCTGTCGCACATGCGAGTATTCGATAAATGTTCCTGGAGTCCATGATGGTTTCCGATGTTAAATATGCGGCACCTCGCTCGCGCAAAAAATGCAAGTGCATAGCGATGCGTGCGCGAACATCCCGCCGCGATGAGCTACTGCATTACACGGATGCAGAATCCGTGCCGCTTGAGCGCTCGCAAAAAACTAACGTTTGACAAGGCAGGCGCGATGACAGCGGGCGTTGCGCGCCGTCGAATTGAATGGCGACGAGTGGCGAGCGCGTCAGCCCGCGACCTACAAACTGCTACGCGTGTTGCGCCTTAAGTGGAATGAAGAAAGAACGCCTGCTTTTGCTGCCAGGCACGACCGCGATACATGTTCTCGACGGTCAGGCGCGCTGCGCGGCCGATGCGTGAGCGCAGCACCGGGTCGTCCTTGAGCTTGAGGATCAGCGCAATCGCTTCATCGGTCGTGTCGAAGAGGAATCCATTGACGCCGTGCGCGATGTAGTCGGCGTAGCCGCCACGCCGTCCGCAGACCACTGGCAGCCCGCATGCCATCGCTTCGAACACGACCCTGCCGTAGGCCTCCAGCCACCGCTCGCTGGTTCGATAGTAGAAGCAATCGAGGCCATGCAGGAACTCGACCGCCGGCACAGACCCTGCCGCCAGAAGTGCTGCCATCACCTTGCCGCGAGCGCTCTCGCTCAAGCAGGTACCGCCCATGATGCGAACGTCGACGCCTGCGGAGGCCAGCGCGGAATAGACGAGCACGTCCTCATGGTGATGTTTGGTCGCGATGTCGCGCGAGAGCCGGCCAACGCAAAAGCGCTGCGCCGAGAGTGCCGTGGCGCGTGGAACGAAGCGTGCGATGTCGATAGGGCTTTCGATCACTCGCCCGGGATACGGCGAGAGTTTTCGCAACAGCGGCGACGTGTAGACGAGCTCGACCGGCGTCTGATGCCAGGCCTTAAGCCGCTGCAATACTTTTTCGAGCCGGTCGGGCTGCAAAGTGTTGTAGATCAGTATGACGCGTCGCGGCAACGATGCCTTGAACCAGTGGCCAACGCGGAAATAGGCGCCGACAAAAATGAAGGTGCCGCCGATCGGAATTCTGCCAAGCCACGGCCGAATGAGGCGCACCGGACAGCGTTGTGCGAACTCTTTAGCGGGGAAAAAACGGCTCCATACATCCACCCTACACTGCTGCGCGAGCATCCGATACATTTCGAATGTCCGCCAGTCCCCGCCACCGTTGCGGTCCCAGAGTGGATTGACCAGATGGACGACGTCGGTCCGACTCTGGCCCGTTGTCGTGCCCTCCTGCGACGACGCCCGATCGAATGGCGGCATTCAAGCGCGCAGCAAACGATGACCCCGTTGCGACTACGCCTGACTCGGTGAGTTTCGTAGTTTGGGGGACGTATTTTGTAAGTAAATCTTACGATCGACTCTCTATTTGACAACGCTCGAAGTACTGCAAATTTTACATTCCCGTCGTGTCCCGAATCGGTTGCGGCACTCTCAGGCAATGCTCGATCCATCGCGCGGTCAGTTTTTCCTGGACGGTGTTCTGCTCCAGGCGCACGGCGAGACCGGAGAAGTCGACCACGTCCATGGCCTGATCCTGGTTGAAACACGAAAACACATAGGAGACCTTGCCGGTCACCGGGTCGCGATGTGGCTGCAGGCACTGCGCGCAGATCTCCTTCATCATGCATTGCATCGGAGAATTGATCGATGCAATCGCGCGGCACTGTGGTTTGAGATGCGCAGCGAGAATGCCACTCCTCGCTGCTGCGACCGCCGCCATCATGCGATCGGAGCCGATGGCGATCAGCCGGTCTGCGTCGGCGAAGCGAATGGCTTGCTCGCCGAGTTTGCCTTCCGCATACGCGGTCATCGCTTGCACGATGTTGCCCACGAAGCTCCTGTCCTGCGCGCGGTCGGCCGTGAATCCGGGCCCTTCATCGCAGCACCATACGACGGCGTCGGCCGCCGCTTCGATGTCGGCGACCTTGTAGCGGTCGACCATTTTCCGGTAGCCGGCGAAATACAGAACGCGCGAGCCGGCTTGACGGAATGCCTGGCCGATGGAGAACAGCACCGCGTTGCCAAGGCCGCCGCCGGCGAGGATCACGGTCTCGTTCGGCCGGATCTCGCTCGGCGTGCCCGTCGGCCCCATCAACACTACGGGTTCCCCGGGCTCGAGTTGTGCACAAAGATCCGACGAGCCGCCCATCTCCAGAACGATGGTCGACACCAGTCCCTGCTCCCGATCGACCCATGCCCCGGTGAGCGCGATGCCTTCCATGGCGAGCCGTGTGCCGTCATGCTTTGCCGCGAACGTCTCGAAGTTCTGCAGACGGTAGAACTGGCCGGGCGCGAAGCGGCGCGCTGCCGCCGGCGCGCGTACCACAACCTCGACGATGGTGGGCGTCAATCGCTCGACGCGCTCGACCCGGGCGCGCAATTGATCGTTGAGTGCAGCGAGGAATGCATCGTCGGAGACCCGGGATGCGGCGGTGCGCCGGGCGAGCATCCGGCTCACGATGCGATAGCCCGCCGTGGCGCTCGCCATGGCCTTAACCACGTTGCCGAAGAACGAGGGATGCAGATCGCCGAAAAAGCTGACCGCGCGACCATCGGGCTCGAGCGACGTCAACACATGCACCGCCGGCGGCTTCGCGAGGCCGCGCTCCAGTTTGACCGGCTGCCCCTTCTCATCGAGGGCCTGGAAGTGGCGGCCGTCGAGATGAAAGTGCAGCGGGTCTTCGCGCGCGGCAATCGTGTTCGGATGCGTTCCAGCGGCGACGAGAATCGTGCGCGCGGGCAGACGAGCCCGCCCCACCTCGTGCCAGACGGCGTCGCCGTCGTCGTGCTGCACCGACACCGCGAGCGCACAGGCACGGCCGCTTGCATCGGTCTCCACCGCGAGCGGAGTCAGGCCTTCTGCGAAGCGCACGCCCTCCTCCAGCGCCTTCTCCACCTCTTCGTGGTTGAGTGTGTACGAAGGGCTGTCGATCAGGCGGCGGCGATAGGCGATGGTCACGCCACCCCAACCGTCGAGCAACTCGAAAATGCGGGCGGGCCTCCCCTCGCGCTGCGCTGTTGCTCGCTCCGCGCGTATGGCGCGGGCATGGGACAGGTACTCCAGCGCGATCTCACGCTCGGCTGTCGTCCATCCCGCCTCGACTGCGCCTATACCCTCCTCCGCCACCAGCTGCTCATGGCGCGCCAGGAATTTCTCGACCTGCACCGGATAGTAGGCGAGCGATTCCGTCGCCGTGTCGATCGCGGTGAGCCCGCCACCGACGACCACCACGGGCAGGCGCAGCTGCATGTTCGCCAGAGAGCCGAGCTTGGCCGCGCCAGTGAGCTGAAGCGCCATGAGGAAGTCGGACGCCGTACGCACGCCGTTGGCGAGGCCGTTCGGAAGCTCGAGCACCGTCGGCTTACCGGCACCCGCGCACAGCGCGATGTGGTCGAAGCCGAGCGCCAAGCCCCCTGCCGCGTCGATGGTGCCGCCGAAGCGCACTCCGCCGAAGAGTGCAAAGCGCTCGCGCCGCTCGAGCAGCAGTCGAATGAGCTTGAGAAAGTTCTTGTCCCAGCGGACGGTGATGCCATATTCGGCAACGCCGCCGAACCCCGCCATGACGCGATCGTCGAGAGATTCGCGCAGCGTGGCGATGTCGTGCACCGGCGCAAACGCAACGCGCTCTCCAGACGCAGTCACGCCGGAAAGGCTCGGGGCCAGCGGCTCGATCTTCAGCCCGTCGATGCCCACCACGGTATGGCCGTCGTTTAAGAGATGGTGCGCGAGCGTGAACCCCGCCGGCCCCATGCCGACAACGAGCACGCGCTTTCCGGTCGGCTCAAGCGGCAGCGGGCGGCGAAGATTGAGCGGATTCCAGCGTGTAAGCAGGGCATATATCTCGAAGCCCCATGGCAGAGCCAGTACGTCCTTGAGTACGCGCGTCTCCGACTGTGGGATGTCGACCGGGTCCTGCTTCTGATAGATGCAGGCCTTCATGCAGTCGTTGCAGATGCGGTGCCCGGTGGCGGCGACGAGCGGGTTGTCGACGCAGATCATCGCCAGCGCCGCGAGCGCCAGGCCGTCCGCGCGCAGCTTGTGAAACTCGGAGATTTTTTCCTCGAGCGGGCAGCCGGCGAGGATCACGCCGAAAGGCGACTTCTTGAAGGCGGCGGCAGAGCCATCGGCCGGTTTCTTTTCACGCATGCCCGATGAGCACGAATCCTTCTGCTGTTCGTGGCACCAGATGCAGTAGTGCGCCTGGTCGAGACCACCGGCCAAGTCGGTGCCCGGATCTGTCAGGGCAAAGCCTTCGCGGCGCCGCAGGTGGCTCGGCGGAAGCCGCCACATGTCCACCCCATGGCGATGCTCGTGCTCGACCGGTATCAAGCGCATGAAATCGAGCTTGCGCGGCGCCTTGAACAGCACGCCTGCCTTGTGCAGCGATTTGCCCTCGGCTGTGTGCACCGCCCAAGCAGCGTAGCGCAGCGCGAGATCGATGTCGGGTGCATGAGCTGCTTCATCGCGTCCCCATTCGCCCACCGCCCGCGCGTAGGCGAGCTCGCCTGCGATGCCGGTGAGCGTTGCACCGATCTTCGCCTCGAGCTGCGAACGCAATGCGGCGCCGTCGAAGCTCTCCGCGATGTCGGCCTTGTAGCGGTTGAGCGCCTTGCGCTGGACGACCTGGCGCTTGCACGCGAACAGCGGAGCGAGCTCGTGCTGCGCCTCTTGTAGCGCGGCGACTTCGGACTCGATGGCAAACAGGCGACCGACAAAATCCTCAACAAACGGCGCGATCGCCATAAGCAGGTCGGATTCGCCCGCGCGGCCCAGCGAATCGGGTTGTCTGCGCGCCGCTTGGAGACGTGCAAGCAACGACGGATCGGCTTCGCCGAGTTGGGCTACGAACCCGGCATCGACGTGCGCCAGCCCGGCGATCGAGTACAGATCGCCGAAGCTCAGGCCGAGTCCGAGTTTGAGCATTGACATGCGTATGGCACCGCGGGCGATTCCCATTGCGGACAAACGTATAATTTTACCCGCCGGTGCGAGTGCACGTCATGCGCTTGATCGCATATGCATAGAATCCGGCGAACGGCTCTGGGACGTGTTTGGTCATTCCCGCGCAAGCCCCATGCAGTTATGATGCCGACTGAAATTCCGAACCAATCTTAGACAACCAACAGAAAACGATGCTCCGCCACCTCGCGGTTCTCGTAACCGCAATCGCCGCAGTGCTTTTTGGGCCGTTCGCCGGCGCTCAGCCCATCAAGCTGGGCGAGCTCAACAGCTACAAGACCTTTCCAGCATTTCTCGAGCCCTATAAAAAAGGCATGGAGCTCGCCGTCGATGAGATCAACGCCGGGGGTGGGCTGCTCGGGCGGCGTGTCGAGCTCATCGTGCGTGACGACAACGGCAATGCCGGCGATGCACTGCGAGTCGCGGAGGAGCTGGTCGCGCGCGAAAAAGTCGACGTGCTGATGGGCACTTTTTCCTCAGCCGTGGGTCTTGCGGTCGCGGATTTCGCGCGGCAGCGCCGGTTCCTGTTTCTCGCGTCCGAGCCGCTCACCGACAAGATCGTGTGGGACAACGGGAACCGCTACACCTTTCGGCTGCGTCCGTCGACCTACATGCAGACTGCCATGCTGGTGCCCGAGGCGGCGAAGCTCGGCAAACGCCGCTGGGCGATCATCTATCCGGATTATGAGTACGGAAAGTCGGCCACCGCGGCGTTCAAGCAGCAGATGATCGCCCTGCAGCCGTCTTCGATCGAGTTCGTCGAATTTCCCGTACCGCTGGGGAAGCTCGACGCGGGTCCCGTGGTGCAGGCGATGGCCGATGCCCGCCCCGACGCGATTTTTTCATCGCTTTTTGCCGCCGATCTCGCCAAGTTCGTGCGCGAAGGCGAGCTGCGCGGGTTGTTTCGCGATCGACCCGTATTCAATCTACTGGGGGGCGAGCCCGAATATCTGGACCCGCTCAAGGACGAGGCACCCGTCGGCTGGTACGTCACTGGCTATCCATGGTCGGCCATCGGCACGCCCGAGCACAAGCGGTTTCTCGACGCCTACACTGCCAAGTACAAGGATTATCCGCGGCAGGGATCGGTCGTCGGCTACAGCGTAGTGATGACCGCAGCGGCGGCGATCCGCAAGGCTCGTTCCACCGATACCGAGAAACTCGTTGCCGCCATGCAGGGACTGGTGGTCGACACGCCCTTCGGACGCATCAGCTACCGCGCGACCGACCATCAATCGACCATGGGCGCCTACGTCGGACGCATCGCCGTAAAGGACGGCAAGGGCGTCATGGTCGACTGGAAGTATGCCAACGGCGCGGATTATCTTCCCTCGGACGAGTGGGTACGCGCGCATCGTCCGCCGGATTGACGGCTAAGCCGCTCGCCGGCGCAAGCAACGACAAGCAAAGACGCGGTTCCCATCTGACGGCCAGTGGGCTGTTAGACTTTTGCGATCCGCCGGCGGTATCGCTGTAGCCGGGAGTGAGGGGACTCCAAGGGGGGAACCTCTGAACAAGCCCCGCGTGGCCGCGACGGAGGCTTTCCGGGAGTATTTGGCAAGTGAGGCCTAGCATCTGAGGCCATTGCGTCGGAAACGCGGCTCATGTGGGACTTGTTCAGAGGTTCCTTAGCGTAGTTCGTCGCGAATCATCGCCGACGTGACTCTTTCCGCCTTCCTCATTCAGCTGCTCAACGGCCTGGCCGGCGCGTCGTCGCTGTTCCTGGTTTCCGCCGGCCTGTCGCTGATCTTCGGCGTAACTCGCATCGTCAACTTTGCGCACGGCTCGCTGATGATGCTCGGCGCCTATCTTGCGTACAGCCTGATCGCTCGCCTCGGTGGCGGCGCCGCGGGCTACTGGACAGCCATTGTCATCGCCGCGTTGATCGTGGGCGGGGTCGGTGTGGCTGTCGAGCGCTTGTTGTTGCGAAGACTGTACGTTGCGCCGGAGCTCCTGCAGCTCACAGCGACCTTCGGAGTAGTGTTGATCGTCAAGGATGTCGTGCTCGCGACATGGGGGCCCGAGGATCTGCTCGGTCGGCGCGCACCGGGACTAGGTGGAGCTGTGTCGGTCTTAGGCAGAGCGATCCCCCAGTACGATCTGCTGCTCATTGTCTTGAGTCCGCTCATTCTGCTGTTGCTCACCTGGATGCTCAAACGAACGCGCTGGGGCGTTCTGGTGCGCGCCGCAAGCGAGGACCGCGAGATGACGGCGCTCTTGGGCGTGAACCAGGCGTTGCTGTTCTCCGGCGTGTTTTTTCTGGGTGCGACGCTCGCCGGTCTCGCCGGGGCGCTTCAGCTGCCGCGCGAGCCCGCCAATCTCAACATGGATCTGTCGGTGATCGCCGAGGTGTTCGTCGTCACCGTCGTCGGCGGGCTGGGAAGCATCCCGGGTGCATTCATTGCCGCATTGATCATTGGTGTGGCCAAGGCACTATGCGTTGCAGCGGGTGCGGTGAGCGTTTTTGGCGTCGTGGTTTCGTTTCCCAAGCTCACCCTAGTCGCGGAATTCATCGTCATGGCCATCGTGCTGGCGATCCGGCCTTGGGGACTCTTCGGCCGCCCGCTTGCGCTGCAGTCGTCGGTTGGGCGCGATCGCCTGCAACCGCCGGGACGCCGATTCGCTATCGCGGTTGCGGCTTCATTCGTCGTCCTGGCGGCGCTGCCGCTGTTCTCCGACGAATACACGGTGGTGCTGATGACCGACGTCGCGATCTTTGCGCTTTTCGCCGCGAGCCTGCATTTCATGATGGGGCCCGGCGGCATGGCTTCCTTCGGCCATGCCGCCTACTTCGGCCTCGCAGCCTACGCTGCTGCCCTGCTCGCCAAGGGCGTTCCGATGGAGCTCGCGCTGCTCGCGGCCCCCTTGGCTGCCGGCGTTGCCGCCCTGCTCTATGGATGGTTCTGTGTGCGCCTCTCCGGCGTGTATCTGGCCATGTTGACGCTCGCCTTTGCCCAAATCACCTGGTCCATCGTCTTCGAGTGGGATGCGGTGACCGGCGGCAGCAACGGGTTGACCGGCGTCTGGCCTGCTCAGTGGCTCTCGAGCCGGCGCGCTTACTATTGGCTCACGCTGTCGGTAAGCGCGATGGCGATTATCGCCTTGTGGCGCATGATTTTCTCGCCCTTCGGCTATGCATTGCGCGCTTCGCGCGACTCGCTTTTGCGGGCCTCGGCCATCGGCATCGATCCGCGCACGGTCCAGTGGGCGGGATTCAGCGTTGCCGGCCTTTTCGCCGGACTCGGGGGCGCGCTCTACGCGTTCTCCAAGGGCAGCATTTCCCCTGAGACGCTTGCGATTCCGCGCTCTATCGATGTACTGGTCATGGTATTGCTGGGCGGGCTGCAGAGTCTTGTCGGGCCCGTTGTCGGTGCCGCTACGCTCACTGCGCTGCAGGACTCGATCATCCGCCACACCGAGTATTGGCGAGCGGTCATTGGCATAACCGTGATCGCGCTGGTGCTCCTCTTCCCGAATGGGCTCGCCGGCGTGCTGAAGCGTGTCGCGCTGACGCGCAACGCGACATGAAAGCGCCGGTCCTGGTCGTCGAGAGGCTGTCCAAGTCGTACGGTGGCGTGCACGCGCTGCGCGAATTGAGCTTCTCCGTGCTTGCAGGCGAAAAGATCGCGGTGATCGGGCCCAATGGCGCTGGCAAGACCACGCTGTTCAACGTTCTCAACGGTCAGCTCTCTCCCGATGCAGGGAGCGTAGTGTTCGATGCCGTGGCGATCAGCGGACTGGCGACGCACCTGATTGCTCGCAGCGGCGTCGGCCGCACCTTCCAGGTGCCAGCGACGTTCGCGTCGATGACCGTGCAGGAGAATCTCAAGGTCGCGCTCCTCGCGCGAGAGCGTCTGCTTGGCTCGCCGTTCACCGACGTGGGCAGCCTCGACGACCAAGAGTCGCTCGCGGTACTGGAGCGCGTGGGTATCTCCGCGTTGGCCAATCGAACCTGTGCGACGCTCGCTTACGGAGACTTGAAGCGAGTCGAGCTGGCCATAGCGCTTGCCTGCAGGCCTCGCCTGCTGCTCATGGACGAACCGACCGCCGGACTGGCGCCGACCGAGCGCGCCCGGTTGATGGCGCTGGTGGTCGATCTCGTCGCGAGCAGCGGCGTGGCACTGCTATTCACCGAGCACGACATGGACGTCGTGTTCGCGCACGCCGATCGCGTGCTTGTTCTCAATCGCGGCCGCCTCATTTCGGTCGGACCGCCGGCGGCGGTGCGCACTGATCCGCACGTGAGGCGAGTCTATCTGGGGCCGCCAACCCAGCCGGGAGACTTCCATGGCGCTTGAGCTTGAGGCGCTGTGCGCCGGCTATGGCCAGGCGCAGATCCTGTTCGATGTGTCATTAAGTGTTGGCGACGGTGAAGCGGTGGCGCTGTTCGGGCGTAATGGGGCGGGCAAGTCGACTACGCTCAAAGCGATCGTCGGTCTTTTGTCGCCATGGCGGGGAGAGGTACGGTTCTCCGGCGAGCGCATCGATCGCCTGTCGTCTTATCGCATCGCACGCGCGGGAGTCGGCTACGTCCCCGACACCCGGCGAATTTTCACCGACCTTAGCGTCGCCGAGAACCTCGAAGTCGGCAGACGAATCGCTCCCGGTCGGCAATCCGCATGGACGCTGGAGCGCGTGCACGCTCTCTTTCCCAACCTGCGCGAGCTGCGGGATCGTCCGGGGGGACGCATCTCCGGGGGCGAGCAGCAGATGCTCGCCATCGCACGCACACTCATGGGCAATCCGACGCTCCTTCTGCTCGACGAGCCGAGCGAAGGCCTTGCTCCGGTGCTGATCGAGCAGCTTTCCGTCGCACTCTCCAAGCTCAAGCGCGAAGGCGTTTCGATGCTGCTTTGCGAGCAGAACCTGCGTTTTGCGGAAGGCGTCGCCGATCGCGCCTGCGTCCTGGAAAGCGGACATGTGCGCTTCGACGGAACGCTCGCGCAGTTTGAGCGCGATGCCGATGCCAAGGCGCGTTACCTCGGCATTTGAGCTCAAGCTTCGAGCTTGCTTCGGACTCGGATCAGCCTCGCAGGCGCGAAAGCCCGTCCGCAAGATCGGCCTTGAGGTCCTCGCAATCTTCGAGTCCCACATGCAGGCGCAGACAAGGCCCTGTGGCCCGCCATGGGATCGCGGTACGATTTCGGCCGGGCTCGACCGGAAGAATAAGACTTTCAAACCCGCCCCAGCTGTAACCCATCTTGAACAGGCGCATGCCGTTGAGCAGCGCGTCGACGCGCGCCTTGGCCACCGGCTTCAACACGATGGTAAAGAGGCCGCATGCGCCCCTGAAGTCGCGCTTCCACAACTCGTGACCACGTGAACCGGGGAGCGCGGGAAATATGACCTCGTCCACTTCGGGCTGCTCGCGCAACCACTGGGCAAGCGCGATCGCGCTTTGCGTATGCCGCTCCAAGCGTACGGCGAGCGTGCGCAAGCCGCGTAACCCCAGAAAGCAATCGTCGCTGGAGGCCGCCACGCCCATGTCGGTCCACAGCCGGTGCAGGCGTGGGTAGACCACTTCGCTGCTGCCTATGAGTCCGATCAGTACGTCCGAGTGGCCGCCGAGATACTTAGTGCCCGCATGGATCGAAACGTCGACGCCATGGGCGAATGCGGAGAAACCCAGCGGAGTCGCCCAGGTGTTGTCCATGAGGACCAAGGCCCCGTGGCGATGTGCGACTGCGGCGATCGCCGGAATGTCCTGCACTTCGAACGATAGCGAGCCTGGCGACTCGGTGAACACGACGCGGGTGTTCGGTTTGAGCGCGCGTTCGATACGCTCCCCGATACACGGATCGTAGTAGTCGACCGCCACACCGAGGCGCCTGAGCTGGTTTTCGCAAAAGCGGCGCGTCGGTCCGTACGCCGAGTCGGTAACCAGGAGATGATCGCCCGAACGCAGCGTGCCGAGCAGAGCAAGCGTTATCGCCGCAAGCCCGGACGGTACCGCCAGCGCGGCATGCGCGCCTTCGAGCGTCGCGTAGGCAGACTGCAGGTCGGTGACCGTCGGCAGACCGTGCAAACCGTAGGTCACTCCGCGGAACTCGCCGCGCTCCGCGGCCTCGAGGTCGGCCACGGTATCGAACAGAATGGTGGTGGCGCGATAGACCGGCGTGTTGACGGCACCGATGTGCTTGCGCGGATCGCGACCGAGGTGGGCGACTTTTGTCGCAGGCTTGCGATCAGTCTTGTCGCTCATCGGTGAGCCCCCACGCTTGCGGCTTGCGCCGCTGCGCTGCCCCCAGAGGGGGAGCAATTCGCGCCTTGGGGCGGCCCGGCGACGCTCATACCTTGGAACGCAGGCTCGCCGCGATCTGCGCTGCCTGTGCGTCGGGGCTTTGGCGGATGTCGACCACCATCGCGCCTGCAGGCTCTTCCAGCGCGGCGAACTGGCTCGTCAACAACGAGGCCGGCATGTAGTGGCTCTCGCGCGAGGCGATGCGCGGTTCGATGGTCGACTTCTCGCCCTTGAGATACACCCAGCGCACATCGCCTGCAGGCGCCAGCCGGTCGCGGTAGGACTGCTTGAGCGCCGAGCAGGCGAGTATCACATGGCGGCCATTTTGCTCGAACGCTCGCAATTCCTCGACCAACCGATCGAGCCACGGCCAGCGATCCTCGTCGCTCAACGCAACGCCTGCTGCCATCTTGGCGACATTCGCAGGCGGGTGAAAATCGTCGGCGTCGAGAAACGTCCAGCCCAGATCGTCGGCGAGCGTACGCCCGACCGTCGTCTTGCCGCTTCCCGACACGCCCATCAGAACCACAATCACCGTACCGTCCTCTGCATCCGCTTGCTCCATCGATGGTCAAATTTCAAAGCGCAAGTTTCGCTTGTACGCTGGCAGTGCAGGTCGATGCTACACAACCGCGTGCGCGAGCGCCATTGCTTAAGCGACCACTGCACGAGCCTGCGCCGTCGTCCACAGCGTCGCACCCACGATCAACACCGCGCCGGCAAGCGTTCTTCCGTCAGGGAACTCGCCCAGCAGCAGTGCTGCGAGGGCGATTCCATAGACCGGCTCCAGCGTGGCCACGACGCTCGCCGCATGCGTCGAGATCGTGCGCAGGCTGCGGATGAACAGCGTATGGGCCAGCGCAGTGCAGAACAGACCGAGTATCGCGAGCAGCGCAATCTCGCGTGCGCTGGGCAGCGCCGGAGCGAGCGCAAGCGCGGGCAACAGGCAGGCGGCGGCGCACGCATTCTGCCAGAAGGCGATTTCTTCGGCGTTTCGCCGTCTCGCGATCGTTCGGTTGTTAAGCGCCAGCAGCGCAAAGGTGAATCCGGAGAGCACGCCCCACAGAACGCCGTGCACAATGCGATTGTCGATGTCGAATTGGGGAACCAGCAGCGAAAGACCGAGCGCGACGATCGCCGCGCACGCCCACTCGCTGGGCCGAGTGCGCCGCCGCAGCAAAAGCGCCTCCATGGGAAGAACGAACAAGGGAAAGCTGGCGTAGCCCAGAAGACCGATGGCTACGCTCGCCGTCTGCACCGCCTGGAAGAAGGCCACCCAGTGCACGGCGAGCAATGCGCCGTTCGCGGCGAGGCGCCACTCGAAGCGATCGCGCGGAGAGCGTCGCAACGCGAGCAGCATTCCGAGCGCAAGTGCGGCGATCGTCGTCCGGCCGAAAACGATGGCCGCCGGCGGCAATGCAATCCACTTGCCGAACAGCCCGGCGAAGCCGAACAGCAGGACCGCGACATGCAATGACGCGATCGCTCCCGTTCGCGATCCGTTCTCCTGTGACGCCTGCGAAGGAGCCTCACGCATGCGGAGCATTGTGCCACTCGTGCTTCGGTTTCAGTCGGCGGGAGGGTCGTGGCGGGTTACAATCGCCCTGACCGGCGCTTGAGCCGCGTGGCTTCGCCGGCAACGGAGGGGGAGCATGCCGCAAAACATCGCCGCCAATAAGGTGCTTGACGCAGTCCGCGACGCGCCTGGACAGCGCGTCAAGGTCGCAGTGTCCGACATCGACGGCGTTCTGCGCGGCAAGTATCTGCACAAGGACAAATTCTTTTCTGCGGCCGAAGGCGGCTTCGGATTCTGCGACGTAGTCTTCGGCTGGGACATTAACGACCAGTGCTACGACAACACCACCTTGACTGGCTGGCACAAGGGATTCCCCGACGCAGTCGCCAGGATCGACCTCGGCACGCATCGCAACGTGCCGTGGGACGACGGAGTTCCGTTCTTCCTGGGCGAATTCGTCACTCAGAACAACGGAAAGGAGCTCCCGCATCCGATCTGTCCCAGACAGACGTTGAAACGGGTGCTGAGGCGCGCCGAAGCCTTGGGATTGCAGCCGATGTGCGGCTCGGAATTCGAATGGTTCAACTTCGCCGAGACCCCGCAATCCTGGGCCGACAAAGGGCACGTCCGCCCGCAGCCGATCACCCCTGGCATGTTCGGCTACTCGCTATTGCGCGCCAACGCGAATCGCGATTTCTTCAAGGCGCTGATGGTGGAGATGGCGGCGTTCGGCGTGCCCATCGAGGGACTGCATACCGAAACCGGCCCCGGAGTCTACGAAGCGGCAATCCTGTTCTCGGAAGCACTGGAGGCCGCAGACCGGGCGATTCTGTTCAAGACCGGCGCCAAGGAGATTGGCTCGCGCTTCGGCATCATGCCCAGCTTCATGGCCAAGTGGAGCCCGCAGTATCCGGGCTGCTCCGGCCACATCCATCAGTCGCTTTCCGATGGCAAGAAGAACCTGTTCCACGATCCGGCGAACAAGCACGGGATGAGCAAGCTCTTCGAGAGCTATCTCGCAGGGCAGCTCGCGTGTCTGATGGAATTCGCTCCGATGTTCTGGCCGACGATCAACAGCTACAAGCGGCTGGTCGACGGCTTCTGGGCGCCGGTCAAGCCGACCTGGGGTCTGGACAATCGCACGGCGAGCTTCCGCGTGATCGCCGCGTCGCCCAAGTCGACTCGGCTCGAAACGCGCTGTCCCGGAGCCGACATGAATCCGTATCTCGCGACCGCGGCGTGCATCGCCGCAGGGCTTCACGGCATCGAGAAAAATCTTAAGCTCACGACCAAGCCCATCGAAGGTACGAACGTCGGCGCCGAAGACGTCCCGCGCGCGCCACGCACGCTGATCGAGACCACGCGCGCGTTCCGCAATTCCAAGCTCGCCCGCGACTGGTTCGGCGACGACTTCGTCGATCACTTCGCGGCGACGCGCGAATGGGAATGGCGCCAGTGGCTCGATGCGGTGACCGATTGGGAGCTCAAGCGATATTTCGAGATCATATGAAGAACGCCGACCGCTGTCGTCGCAATCGCTCTCTCGTCGCACTTTTCGGCTCGTTCCTGCTGGCGAGCCTGCTCGTCGTCGACCCCCTATCGGCCGCAACGCTGCGCTTTGCCAGCGGATTCGATCCACAGTCGCTCGATCCGCACGCGCTGGCTCTGCAATACCAGACTCGCGTATGGAGCCAGATCTACGAATCGCTGGTTTTTCGCGACCGTAATTTCGCGATCGAGCCGGCGCTTGCAGTATCGTGGCAGCAGATCGAGCCGACGCGCTGGAGGTTCAAGCTCCGGCCGGGAGTCAAGTTCCACGATGGAACACCCTTTACCGCCGACGACGCGGTGTTTTCCATCGGGCGCGCGCTTGCCAAGAACTCGCAACGCGCATTCCAGATGCGCGGCGTGGTCGAAGCGCGCAAGGTCGACGACATGACCATCGATGTGCTTCTCTCGGCACCCGATGCTGTCCTGCCGGAGAAACTCATCTACATCGCCATCATGAGCAAGGCATGGTGCGCGGCGCACAGCGTACTGGAACCTCAGAACTACAACGCCAAGCAGGAAACCTATGCGGTGCGCAACACTAACGGTACCGGGCCGTACATTCTCAAGTCCTTCGAATCCGACGCACGCACCGTGCTCGTCGCCAATCCGAATTGGTGGGGACGTCGCGGCAATGTCGACGAGGCGATTTATGTCGTGATCCAGTCCGACGCGACCCGGCTCGCCGCGCTGGTGTCTGGACAGGTCGATTTCGTGATCGATCCACCCTTCCAGGACATCGCAAGGCTCAAGCAGGAAGGCCGCTTCAAGCTCGCCGAGATGACCGACATAGGCACGCAGTACCTCGGCTTCGATCAGGCCCGTAACGAGCTCGAAGGCAGCGATGTCAAGGGACGCAATCCGTTCAAGGATCTGCGCGTGCGGCAAGCGGTCTACCAGGCGATCGACATCGACGTAATCGTCGCCAAGGTGCTCCGAGGACAAGCGACCGCGACAGGCTCGTACGTTTCCAAGCTGCTCGATGGTTACCTGCCGGATCTGGACAAGCGCCTTCCCTACGATCCTGCTGCGGCACGGAAACTGCTCAAGGAGGCCGGCTATCCCGACGGTTTTTCCGTGACGCTCGACTGCGTCAACGCGTCGTTCCGTGCGGCGGTCTGTCAGGCGATCGCCGGGATGCTCGCTCAGGTCGGGATCCGTACATTCTTCCAGGCATGGCCGACGGCGACGTTCTTCCCCAAGCTCAACCAGGCCACCACCAGCTTTTTCGAGTTCGGCTGGTCTCCAGGAACCGATTCCTGGCCCACGCTCAACGCCATCGTGCGCAGCAATGCGCCCGACGGGCTCGGCACCTTCAATGGCGGCCGCTATTCCAATCCGCGGCTCGACCAGATCATCGACGCCATCCGCGTCGACCCCGACATCAACCATCGCCGCCTGCTCGTTGGCGACGCGCTGCGCATCATGAACGCGGACATCCCGCTGATCCCGCTCTACAGGCGCACGCTGACGTGGGTGATGCGCCCAGATATCAGCGTAGCGCAATGGCCCAACGACATTCTCGAGCTGCGCTTTGTGCAGATGGGTCAAGGGCCTCTCGCGGGACGCGAGCCCAAATGACGCTGTCGCGGTTTGCTTTTCCGACCACGATTCATTTCGGTGCCGGAGCGCGGCGTCTGGTCGCCGGCCACCTCACTGAGCATGGCCTTGGGCGCCCGCTCATTGTGACCGATCGCGGCATCGCCCCCCTGCCGATGTTGCGCGAATTCGCCGAAGGGCTCGCCGGTTTAAGCGCCGCTGTGTACTCGGACATCTGGGGCAATCCGGTGAGAGCCCAGGTCGAGCAAGGTGTCGCGGCGTTCCGCGCGCATCGCGCTGATGCGGTCGTGGGTTTTGGCGGAGGTGCCGCCCTCGACGTGGCCAAGGCCGTGGCGCTGATGGCGACTCACCCCGGCGACGTGCTCGAGTATGCGTGGGACCATCCGCAGGTCCGTCCCATCGACCGAGAGCTGCCGCATTTCATCGCACTTCCGACCACCGCCGGCACCGGCTCAGAGGTCGGCCGGTCGAGCGTCATTTCCGATGACCGAACCCACATCAAGAAGATCATCTTCTCGCCCGCGCTGCTGGCGAAGGCGGTATTCGCCGATCCCGAACTCACCCTCGACCTTCCGCCCGGCATCACCGCGGCAACAGGAATGGACGCGCTCACTCATAATGTCGAATCGTATCTGTCGCCCGCGTACCATCCGCTTTGCGACGGCATCGCTCTGGAGGGCGCGCGCATCGCGGCGCGATCGCTGCGCAAGGCCGTGCGCGAGCCGGACAACCTCGAGGCGCGCTCCAACATGCTCATGGCGTCGATGATGGGCGCCATAGCTTTCCAGAAGGATCTGGGCGCGGTGCATTCGTGCGCACACGCGCTATCCACCATCGCCGATCTCCATCACGGCCTGGCCAACGGAATCATGATCGACCACGTGATGCGCTTCAATCTGCCGTCGGCGATCGACAAAATGGCGGAGCTCGCGCACGTGGTCGGCGCGGGAGCGCCTGGCGCACGGTCCGAGGCGGGCGCCGAAGCGTTCATCGACTGGCTCGCCGTGCTCAAGGCCGATCTTTCCATACCTTCTACTCTGGCCGTTTGCCAGTCCAAGCGGCCGGTGACTCGCGCCGACATTCCGGCGCTGGTCGAGGTTGCGATCAACGACACCTGTCACCAGACCAACCCGCGCAAATGCACGCGCGCCGACTTCGAGCGGATCTTCGCCGCGGCTATCTAGGGCCTATTAACGCTATGGGCGCATACGCGAACGGGTGGCTGCCCGACTTCGCCTTTGCGCCTTGCGCTAGGCGTTTTCGGCGACGCAACGCGTTTGTGCCCATAGCGTTAAGAGGCCCAAGGCTGATGCATGATTAAAGTCGGTATCTCCGCGTGCTTCTTCCACGCCGACCCCGAGCGTCCCATTTTCAAGGGCATGACGCTGCAATACATCGAGCAGAACATGGCGCATTGGGTGATGCAGAAGAACGCCATGGCACTGATGATTCCATCGCCGGACGGCCCCACCCGCCGAGGCTCGAGCGAGATCGGCGTCGGCGATTACGCCCACGAGTTGGATGCGCTCGTTCTCATGGGCGGCTCCGATGTCTGTCCGGAGACCTATGGAGAGCGTCCGCTAAAACCGGAATGGAACGGAGACCGTGTCCGCGACGATTACGAGATTGCACTGCTTCGAGCATTCATGGCCGAAGGTAAGCCGGTCCTAGGAGTCTGTCGCGGGGCGCAGCTAATCAACGTCGCCTTCGGCGGGACGCTCTACCAGGATCTTCCGACTCAGCTATGCGGCTCGCTCAATCACCGCAACTGGGACATCTATTCCGAGAATTGTCACGCGACGTCGATCGTTGCCGGATCGAAGTTGGCCGCACTCTACCCCGGACTTACGCTGACCAAGACCAACTCTGTCCACCATCAGGCAGTCAAGGACCTCGGTCGCGACCTCAAGGTCGAGGCGTGGTCCGAGCCGGATCGCATCGTCGAAGCGCTGCGCTGGACCGGACCCTCGTACGTTTTTGCCGTGCAGTGGCACCCCGAATTCCACGGTTCCGCGGACCGATCGTTCATCGACGATACGCCGCTGCTCGTCGACTTTCTCGGTCACGCCAAGAGGCCAGCGTGAAGATATCGAATCCCGCTACTGGCGCCGTGGTTGCGGAAGTTGCCGAGGATGCGAGCGCCGCGGTTCGAGCCAAGTACCTGCGTGCGCGGGCGGCGCAACCCGCCTGGGCGGCTACACCCATCGGCGAGCGGCTCGATGTCCTGAGAGCGTTTCGCGAGCGGATTGTTGCCATGCGCGACACGCTGGCGCGAACGCTCACACAGGAAGTCGGCAAACCGATCAAGCAGTCGCGCAACGAGCTGGACGGGCTCTTGCTACGCATCGATTTCTTTCTCGATCAGGCGGCACGCGTGCTGCGCGAGCAGAAGGTGTACGTCGATGGCGGCGATAAGCTCGAGGAGCGCATTTCGCACGAGCCTCTAGGCGTGATCGCCAACATTTCGGCGTGGAACTATCCCTATTTCGTCGGCAGCAACGTCTTCGTGCCGGCGTTGATCGCTGGCAACGCCGTGCTCTACAAGCCGTCCGAATACGCAACGCTGACTGGCTTGCACATCGCCGAGATGTTCGACCAAGCGGGCATCCCCACGAACGTGTTCATCCCCGTCATCGGCGGTGCTGCGACTGGCTCGGCGCTCCTGCGCCAGCCAGTTGACGGTGTGTTCTTCACCGGCTCCTATGCGACGGGCGCCAAGGTCGGTGCCGCGGGCGGGCGCAAAATGATCAAGGTCCAGCTCGAGCTCGGAGGCAAGGACCCGGTATACGTCTGCGACGACGTAGATATCGCCACTGCTGCCGCGTCGATTGCCGACGGAGCTTTCTACAACACGGGACAATCGTGCTGCTCGGTCGAGCGCATCTACGTCCACGAGAAAGTCCACGACGCTTTCGTCGCCGCATTCGTCGCCGAAGTGAAGGGCTACAAGACTGGCGACCCGCTCGACGAGTCGACGTACATCGGTCCCCTTACCCGGCGACCGCAGATCGAAGTGCTCAAGCGCCAGGTCGCCGATGCCCGCAAAAAGGGGGGCAAGCTGCTGGCGGGTGGGCACGCGATCAAAGGCAAGGGCAACTGGTTCGAACCCACCGTCTTTGCCGACGCCGGCCATCGCATGGATCTCATGAGAGAAGAGAGCTTCGGTCCGGTCATCGGCATTCAGAAGGTCTCCACCGATGCCGAGGCCGTAGCTCTGATGAACGATACCGAGTATGGATTGACGGCGGGCGTGTACACGCCGGACCGAAAGCGCGCGCGCAAAATCCTGGCCCAGGTGAATTCAGGTTCGGTGTACTGGAACTGCTGCGATCGCGTCAGTCCCCGCCTTCCCTGGTCCGGCGTCGGCCATTCGGGAATCGGGCTCACCCTGTCGACCTACGGCATTCAAACATTCACGCGCCCAAAAGCGTGGCATTTGCGCGCACCCGCCGCCGGCTGAGAGGTTTCAGCTTCCCGGCTCGCCCTTCGCATCCTGCAACTCTGCCGCCCTGAGCGAGTTGGCGAGCAGCATGGCGATGGTCATTGGTCCGACACCGCCCGGCACGGGAGTAATCCACGAAGCACGCTCCTTGGCGCTGTCGAAGTCGACGTCGCCGCGTAGCTTGCCGTCGGGCGTGCGATTCGTGCCGACATCGATGACGATCGCGCCCGGCTTGATCCAGTTGCCCTGTACGAACCGAAGCTTGCCCATCGCGGCAACGACGATGTCCGCGCCGCGGACGACGCCGGGAAGATCGCAGGTTCCGGTGTGACAGACGGTCACCGTACAGCGCGCCATCAGCAGTTCCAGCATCATCGGCCGGCCGACGATGTTCGACTGACCGATGATGACGGCATGTTTGCCGACCAGGTTCTCGCCGGTTTCCCGCAGCAGCACCATGCAACCCTGAGGCGTGCATGGGCGCAGCACCGGGCGCTTGAGCAGAAGGCGGCCCATGTTGTAGGGCGTCAGTCCGTCGACGTCCTTGCGTGGATCAATGCGCTCGGTGACGGCGTCGGCGTCGATGTGCTTGGGCAGCGGAAGCTGGACCAGGATCCCGTGGACGGATGAGTCGGCGTTGAGCTTGTCGATCAGCGCCAGAAGTTCATTCTGCGACACCGTGGCCGGCAGGTCGAAGGAAAGCGACCGCATTCCTACCGCCTCGGTGGTCGCACGCTTATTGCGCACGTAGACCTGCGAAGCTGCATTGTCGCCGACCAGGATGACTGCGAGCCCCGGCATCGCCTTACCCGAAGCCGAGCGCAGCGCGGCCTGTTTCGAAACTTCGGCAGTGACGCGCGCGGCGCAGGCCTTGCCGTCGATGATGCAAGCACTCATCGCGCCTCTTCGAAAAAGCGCGGATTATAAACGCACACTTGACCCCACCTGTGGCTCCTCACTCCAGCCGCAGCACCTGCCAACCTCGTTCTGCAGCAAGCGCTGCGAGCGTCGGGTCGGGGTTGACCGCGACTGGATCGCTGACGCGGGAAAGCAGCGGAATGTCATTGCGCGAGTCGCTGTAGAACCATGTCCGCCGAAACATCGAGAACGGACTGCCCCGCGCTTCGAGCCATGCGTCGAGCCGTTCAAGCTTCCCTTCGCGCATGTTCGGCGTCCCGCTTACTTTGCCTGTATAGACTTCGTTGCGAATCTCCGGCTCGGTGCAGATCAGATGCTCGAAGCCGAACTCCCGAGCGATCGGTTCGGTCAGGAACCGGCTCGCCGCGGTTGTCATGACCGTCAGATCATCTGCGTACCGATGCCGTCCGACCAACTCCCGCGCCGCGGCAGTAATGGCCGGCAGGATCTTGGTCCGCAGGTACTCGGCGCGCCAAGCCTCGAGCCGCCCCATCGGATGCGACGCGAGCGTCGACACGTAGAATTCGGTGTATTCCAGGGTGCCGACGACTCCGCGCCGGTAGCGATCGACGACGGCGGCGGTACGCGCTTCGAATTCGGCACGGTCGAGCACATTCCGCTCGATCAGGAATTCGATCCAGGCTTCGTCGCAGTCGTTGGAAAGCAGGGTGCGATCGAGATCGAACAGGGCCAGGACGTCTTGAGGCATGCGGTGCAGCGCGAAGCTACAATCGGTGCGTGGACACTGGCGTTATTGTAGCCGCCCTGCGCGAACGGTTAGAGTCGGTGCTGGCCTCGCCTCGCGGCTGCTACCGGCCTCTGGTCGTCGATGCCGAGGCTGTCGGGTGGCTCGACGACCGCCGGGCGAGGCGGCTGGCCGGTTTCACCGATGTTTTCAGGGCCGATGAACGACAGCTCAGCTTCGTTCCGGCATTGGCCACACCGGCACAGCGTACGCTTGATCTCGAGCGCGTTGCCCGCACGCTCGCCCGGGAAGGTCTGCTCACGGCGTGGCGCAACGAGCACTATACGGTGGCGGCAAAGCCCGGCGGACCGGCGCTGTTCGAGATCGAGCGGGCGGCGGCGCGCTATTTTGGAGTCCACACTTTCGCTGCCCATGTCAACGGACTGGTGCGCGCCGCGAACGGTATGCGCATGTGGCTCGCACGGCGCAGCCCACGCAAGGCGATCGATCCGGGGCTGCTCGACAACCTGGTCGGCGGCGGCATTGCTGCCGAGAGCAGCGTGGAAGCGACGCTGGTCAAGGAGGCGTGGGAGGAAGCCGGCATCGCCGCTGCTGTCGCGGGAACCGCGCAGTCGGGAGGGGCCGTTCACGTTTGTCGCGCCCAACCTGATGGCCTGCAGCGCGAAACGATTTTAGTGCACGACCTGTGGCTCGACGCCGATTTCGTCCCGGCATGCCAGGACGGTGAAGCGGTGGATCACCGACTGGTAGCGCTTGTCGAGGCGGCGAAGCTCGCGGCAAATCGCGACGGGCCCGACGTTGTCACGGCGGATGCGAGCCTTGTGATCGTCGACTGCCTGATACGTCACGGACTGATCTCGGCCGATTCGCCCGATTTCGTAGCGCTTTCGGCACTGAGATACCCTGCGCTGGAGGTCGCTGCTTCGAGCTAGGGAGCCTATTCAGAGGTTCCAGGTTCTCCTTCAAGGGCTCTCGCGCCGCCTCAAGCCGCTCTGACTGCGCGCGGCGCGATCTGCTTGATACCGAGCTCAGCGAGCGTGTCGCGAACCACATTGACGGCGTGGCGTATTTCCTCCGGCCCGATGGCGCCGATGCAGCCGACGCGGAAGGTCTCGACCTGAGTGAGCTTTCCGGGGTAGAGGATAAAGCCCTTGTCGCGCACGCGGTCGTAAAACGCCTTGAAAGCGTACTTGGCATCGGCCGGCGCATGAAAGGTGACGATGATCGGTGCCTGCACCTTCGCGTCCAGGAAGACACGAAAACCCAACTCGGTCATGCCCGCGATCAGCGTCTCGCAGTTGGCCGTGTAGCGAGCGAGCCGCGCCGGCTGCCCGCCCGCGGCGCGGTACTGCTCGATCGCTGCGTCGAGCGCGACCACCACATGGGTCGGCGGCGTATAGCGCCATTGCGTGGTCTTTTCCATGTACTGCCACTGATCGTGGAGATCGAGCGAAAGCGAAGTCGAATTCCCCGCCCTCTTCTCGAGGACCGCCTTGCGCGCGAACACGAAACCCATCCCGGGAGGTCCTTCCATGCACTTGCCTGAGGCCGCGATGAGCGCGTCGAACGGAATCCGGGTCGCGTCGATGGGAAGCGCGCCGAAGGAGCTCATAGCATCCACGATCAGACTGCGCCCGCGAGCCGCAACTGCGGCAGCGATCTCGGCCAATGGATTGAGGATGCCGGTGGAGGTCTCGCAATGAATAAGACCAATGTGGGTGATGGTGGGATCCGCATCGAGCGCCCGGGCGACATCGGAGACGCCGAAGGCCACGTCGTCGGCAACCTCGATAACCGACAGCTTGCGCCCCATCATTTCGGTGAGCCGTGCCATGCGCTTGCCGTAAGCACCGTTCACCATCACCAAAACGTGTCCGTCGCGTGGAACGATCGTATTGACCGCTGCCTCCACCGAGAACGTTCCGCTCCCCTGCATCGGCACGCAGACGTGAGTTGCGGCGCCATTGATGATGGCGTTCAGCCGCTCGCGCACCCGCGCGGTCACCGCGTTGAAGTTGCTGTCCCAGGATCCCCAATCGCGCAACATTGCGGCCTTGGTCGCGAGCGATGTGGTCAGCGGCCCCGGGGTCAGGAGGATTGGATCACGGTCGAAGTGGCTCATGGTCGGATTCAACAAGTGGTTATACAACGGCAGACCTGCGCCAGGCCTGGGTCCGCGTCAGCAGAAAGCGCGTCGTCACGGCATAGATTAGGCATACAGTAGTCGATGCGGCGACGATCAGAGTGGCCATCGCAGCAGCCGCACCGATTTCTCCAGCATCGTCCAAGTCGAGTATGGCCAGCGACGCAAGTTTGGTGTCGGGCGAATAGAGGAACACCACCGCCGAGATGGTGGTCATGGCGTTGACGAACAGATAGCGTCCGATGTCGAGAATCGCCGGCAGGCACACCGGGACGGTCACTCTGAAGAACGTCTTGAAGAACGGCACCTTGAGGCTGGCGGAAACCGATTCGAACTCGTTGTCGAGCGCCTTCAGCGCGGTAACGGCGGTCAGGTGGCTCGAGGTGTAATAGTGAATGATGGTCGATACCACGAGGATGGCCATCCCGTGGTACAGAAAGTTGAGCGGATTGTCGGGATGGTTGAAGAAGAAGATGTATCCTAGGCCCAGCACCATGCCTGGGACCCCCATCGGGATCGCCGCGAGCAGGCGGATCAACGCACGCAACGCATTCATCCCGCGCGTCTTCTCGATCAGGTACGCGCCGCCGAAAATCAGCGTGGTGCCTACCAGCGCGGTGGAGATCGCCATTTCCAGACTGTTGAAAAATGCCGAAATGACGCGGCCATCGATCAGACCGAAGGTGTAATGGCGCAGGCTGAACGACCTGTCGTAAGGCCAGAGCTTGATGAAGGAGGTATAGACCGCCATCCCGAGCACGGCGAGCAGCAACAGGCAGACGGTGACGCAGAAACCGAGCATGACGAGATCGAATGCCTTTTTCGGCTTGGGGGCGTACGGCACTGCGCGCGACGAGAATTGCGCCTGCAAGCGCCCCTGCATCATCCAGTCGATGACGAACGCCACCAGAACAGGCACCAGCAAGACCAGGCTGACCACCGCGCCCTTGTTGAAGTTCTGCTGGCCGATGACCTGCTTGAAAATATCGAGGGCGAGCACGTTGAAGTTACCGCCGATCACCTTGGGAATACCGAACTCGCTCACGGTGTACGAGAACACCACCATGGCTGCGCTGATCAGGCCGTATTTCGCCCCGGGCAAGGTGATGGTGAAGAACCTGCGCAGCGTCGGCGTGCCTAGCGACTCTGCCGCTTCGTACAGGCGCCCATCGGCGAGCAGCAGCGCGGTGAGCACGATCATCAGCGCGTGCGGAAAGGTCGCGTAGACCGAGCTCATGATGATGCCGATCGGCCCGTAGACCTTGGCGCCGCCGAGCATCCATTTGAGGACGCCCTGGGTCCCGAACCACTGGATGAACGAGATCGCGGGAAGCAGTGACGGCGCGAGGATCGGGGTAAGCGCGATCAGGCGCAACGTCCCCTTGAACGGCATGCAGCTGCGGGTGAGCGCATAGGCGAAAGTGAACGCCAGCGGAACGGTAATGGCGGTGACCGTGCCGGCAATCGAAAGCGTGTGCAGTATCGACTGTCGCAGCGCCGGGGTGTCGAAGTAATCACGAAACTGTTGCAGTCCGACGAAAGCCCCATTGCGGTCCTGCACGCTCTTCACCAGAATCATGAACAGCGGAGCAAGCAGGAACAGAACCAGCGCGAGGCACACCGCGAGGAGCATCGCCTGCGCCAGGTGATCCTGCCAATGCGCGATCTGCTTGACGCGTCCCCGGGTGGGAAGCCCAAGCGCGTCGACGGTCGCGGTGGTCATCGCATTCCGTCGGTGGTAACGCTCAGCCGAGAACGCGCATGCATTGCGGAGGCAGGCCGACGGACAGCGCCGAGCCCTCGGCGAGGTTGAGCTCGTCGATGGTGTGCCGGGAGATGTTGATGAGCAACGGCTGACCTTCAGCACCGGCCAGCTCTACCGTCACGTGACAGAAGGCACCGAGGAACTCGACCTTGGTCACCTTGGCCTGTGCAGCGTTCGGCGTTCCAGCGGCGGCGCCGTCGATCACCACGTCCTCAGGCCGAAGGTAGAGACTCACCTTGGCGCCCGGTGCAAGCGCGCCGCTGCCAGGCATGCGCGAGAGCAGCAGACGACCCACGCGCAGCCGGCCGTCGTCTTCAGCGACCGCCGAGAGAACGTTGACCTTGCCCACGAAATCGGCGACGAACGCCGACGAGGGCTCGCGATAGATTCGCTGTGGCGTGCCGATCTGTTCGATGAGTCCATGGTTCATCACGACCACCCGGTCGGCCATGGACAACGCCTCTTCCTGATCGTGGGTGACCATGATCGTGGTCACGCCCAGGCGCTGCTGCAGCGCGCGGATTTCGCCGCGAAGCCGAAGCCGCTCGATCGCGTCGAGCGCGGAAAGCGGCTCGTCGAGCAGCAGCAGTCCCGGCGAAGTCGCCAGGGCTCGCGCCAGGGCGATGCGCTGCTGCTGGCCACCGGAGAGCTGCCCCGGATACTTGCGGGCGGCATCGGGCAGGCCGATGAGCTTGAGCAGCTCCTCCACGCGGCGCCGGATCTCGTCGCGATCCTTGCGCCGATTGACCAGGCCGTACGCGACATTGTCGAAAATGCTCAAGTTGGGGAAAAGCGCATACGACTGAAACACGATGCCGTAATCGCGCCGCATCGCCGGCAGACGCGAAATATTGCGCCCGCCCTGAACGATGCTTCCCGAGTCCTGCGTCTCGAGCCCGGCGATGATTCGCAACAGAGTCGTCTTGCCGCAACCGGACGGACCCAGAAAGGTCACCAGCTCGCCGCGATTGATCGCCAGCGAGACGCCTTTCAAGGCGACGAATTTGCCGAAGGTTTTACGAATGCTCTCGAGCTTGAGATACGGCTCCTGAGATGCGGCCGGTTGCGACACTGGCTCTCCGACGTCCGTCAAACGGAACCGCGCCCCGGTCGGGGCGCGTTGTCACGAGGTTATTTCGGCTCCGATTTGCCGTCGTAGCGCTTGGTCCACTCGGCGAGAATCTTGTCGCGGTTCTTGGCCGACCAGGAGAAATCGTTTTTCACCAGGCGCTGCTCGTAGTCCGCCGGAACGAAGTCGAGCGGCTTGGCCACGCCCGGCATTGCCAGTACCGCGAAATTCTTGGCGAACAGCGCCATGGCTTCCGGAGTTGCCAGCCAGTCCATGAGCTTGCGCGCAGCGTCGAGCTTCTTGGTCGACTTCATGATGCCCGAAGCCTCGAGGTCCCAGCCGAGCCCCTCCTTGGGGAAGATGATGTCGATGGGCGCGCCGCCCTTCTTGGTCGTCACGGCCCGGTATTCGAAAGAAATGCCGATGGGAAACTCACCCGAGCCGGCCTCCCGGCAAGGCTTGGATCCCGAGTGGGTGTAATGGGCAACGTTGTCGTGCAAGCCGTCCATGAACTTCCACGCATCCGCGTCGCCCCACATTTGAATCCAGCCGGCGACGTCGAGATAGCCGGTTCCGGACGAAGCGGGATTGGGCATAACGATCTTGCCCTTGTACACGGGCTTGGTCAGATCCTTCCACGTCTCGGGCTTGGGCAGGTTGAGCTTCTGCGCTTCGACCGTGTTGAAACAGATCGCCGCGCCGTAGACGTCCATGCCAACCCACTCCGGTGGATTCTTGGGGTCGCGATATTGCGGCAGAATCTTGTCCAGGCCCTTGGGTGCATAGCCTTGGAGCAGGCCTTCGTTGGCGAACACTGCCATGCTCGATGCCGACGTCCCGACTACCAGATCCGCCTGGGGATTCGCCTTCTCGGCGAGCACCTTGGCCGTGATGATCCCGGTGGAATCGCGCACCCATTTGATCGCAACGTCGGGATACGCCTTGTAGAACGCTTCCTCGTATGCCTTGATTTGATCGGTTTCTAGCGCCGTGTAGACCAGCAGCTCGGTCTTTTGTGCGGATGCCGACGCTGCCCACAGCGCGGCAAACGCGAAAGCTACGGCGATGCGTTGAACCCACGATCTGCTACCCGCGACTTGCATGTTGCCTCCCAAGAGTTGATCCGCCAGACGATGGCGGAACCAAAAAATGCTACGCCCCCCGCACGCCCCAAAGCAAATAATGGCCGGATTTCTGTGACGCTGCGATGAAGAGATCAGCGCCCGGCCGCTGATTGCAGATTGTTGACAATCTACACCTGGCGCGGTCTAATCGCAAGATGCCACAGACCGCTCTGAACCCTTCACCGTCGCTCCCGGCCCCCGCGACCACCATCGCGCTGGTGCAATCGAGCTCGCTGCCAATGCTGGTGCAGCGCGAGCTCGAGCGGATGATCCTCGCGGGAGACCTCGCCGCCGGCGCCAAGCTCAACGAGGCCGGTGTCGCCGAGCTTCTTGGCGTGTCGCGCGGCCCGGTACGCGAGGCGTTTCGCGCGCTCGAGGAATCCGGGCTCGTCAGGCTGGAAAAGAATCGCGGCGTTTTTGTGCGTCAGATCGGCGTCGCGGAGGCCGACGAGCTTTACGAGGTGCGCGCGGCGCTGGATGAGTGGGCCGGTCGCCGAGTTGCGCAGAGCGCGACGTCCGAGCAGATCAAGGAGCTTCGCAACTTGTGCGAGCGGATGGACCGCGCGGCGGCGAAGAACGATGTCGACGCTTACTGGCCGCTCAACCTCGAGTTTCACGACCGGCTGGTCACATTCGCTGGCAACAGCAAGCTGCTCGCCACCTACCGCAGGCTGGTCAACGAGCTGTCGCTGTTCCGGCGGCAGACGCTGGCACTCGGCGGTACGCTGCCGGTATCGACGCGCGAGCATCGCGACATCGTCGACAAGATCGCTTCCGGCAATGCTGCTGCCGCAGGCAAGGCCCTGCATGATCATGTGATGGCGAGCCGCCAGCGCATGCACCGAACCCACGCCGCGGCGGGCGGAAGCACCACGCGTCGCGTCGCGATGATCGCGTCACGAAAGGCGCGCTAGCAAGCTCATGGCCGCCGAGTCGATCACCGTCAATGGCCGCGCGTATCGCTGGCCGAAGCGTCCGGTCGTCGTCGTCTGCGTCGACGGTTGCGAACCCGATTACATCAGTCAGGCAATCGAAACAGGAGCGGCGCCATTTCTGCAGGGGCTCAGCGGCAGCGGCACCTGTCTGACAGCGGATTGCGTGGTGCCTTCATTCACCAACCCCAACAATTTGTCCATCGTCACCGGTGTTCCCCCATCGGTGCACGGCATCTGCGGTAACTACTTCTGGGACCGCGAAGCCCAAGCCGAAGTGATGATGAACGACGCGCGCTATTTGCGCGCGGGCACGATCCTCGCCGCATTCTCCGCAGCCGGCGCCAAGCTCGCCGTCGTCACCGCCAAGGACAAGTTGCGCAGCTTGCTCGGGCATCGCATGCAGGGGGTCTGCTTCTCCTCGGAAAAGGCCGATCAGGTCACCCGTGCCGATAATGGTGTCGAGGATGCGCTGGGCATGGTGGGCATGCCGTTGCCTTCGGTGTACAGCGCGGCGCTGTCCGAATTCGTCTTCGCCGCTGGTGTGAAGCTCATGGCGAAGGAAAAGCCGGATCTCATGTATCTGTCGACCACCGACTACGTGCAGCACAAGGCCGCGCCGGGTACACCATCGGCCAACGCCTTCTACGCGATGATGGATCGATATTTGCGCGATCTCGACCACGCCGGCGCGATCGTCGTCGTAACCGCCGACCATGGGATGAACGCCAAGACCGATGCGTTCGGCCGGCCCAACATCATCTACCTGCAGGATTTGCTCGATGAGTGGCTTGGAAGCGGCGTCGCGCGAGTGATCCTGCCGATTACCGATCCATACGTGGCGCACCATGGCGCGCTGGGATCGTTCGCCACGGTTTACTTGCCGTCCGAGCGCATCGAGGATGCTGTGCGGCGTCTCCGCGCTCTGCCTGGAGTCGACCTGGTATTGTCGCGCGAGCAAGCCTGCCGGCGCTTCGAGCTGCCGGCCGATCGCGTCGGAGATTTGATCATCGTTTCGGAGCGCCTCACCGTGCTGGGCTCGAGCGTGTCGCGTCATGATCTTTCCGGGCTTGACGTGCCCCTGCGATCGCACGGCGGCATCTCGGAGCAGCGCGTCCCGTTGATTGCCAACCGCCCTGCCCCTGCTCTGCCTGCCGGTCGCCGCTGGCGTAATTTCGACGCCTTCGACCTGGCGCTCAACTATTTGCAATAGCGCGCATGAACCAATTGATCAACATCGCGGGGTTCGCTCAACCATGAACATGATGGCCGAGCTTGCGCGCGTACGTTCCGGCATCGTTCTGCACGAGAAAATGCGCATCGGCGGCGAGCTGGTAGGCGGCGAACCGGTGATCGAGGTATTCAATCCTTACACCGGCGCAATGGTGGGCACCGTGCCCAAGGCAACGGCCGAGGATATCCGTCGCGCGCTCGCGACCGCCAAACGCTTCAGGTCCAGGCTCACCCGTCACGACCGCTACCGCATCTGTCACCGAGCCGCCGACCTGATCCGGAGCCGCACTGCTGAGGTCTCCGACTTGATCACTGCCGAGTGCGGCATCTGCAAAAAGGACTCGCTCTACGAAGTCGGCCGCGCCTGCGACGTGTTCGTTTTTGCCGCCAATGCCGCGTTGCAGGACGACGGCCAGATCTTTTCCTGCGATCTCACGCCGCACGGGAAGTCGCGCAAGGTCTACACCCTGCGCGAGCCGCTGCTCGGCGTCATTGCCGCGATCACGCCGTTCAACCATCCGCTAAATCAGGTTGCGCACAAGGTCGCGCCTTCGATCGCCACCGGCAACCGGATGGTGCTCAAGCCCACCGAAAAGACGCCGCTGACAGCGCTGCTGCTGGCGGACATCCTCTACGAAGCCGGGTTGCCGCCCGAGATGTTTTCGGTGGTCACCGGTGATCCGGCGCCGATCGCCGACGCGCTTCTGACCAGTCCCGATGTCGATCTCGTGACGTTCACCGGCGGCATCGCGGTGGGCAAGGCTATCGCCGCCAAGGCCGTCTACAAGCGCCAGGTACTGGAGATGGGCGGCAATGATCCCCTGATCGTGATGGAGGACTGCGATCTCGACGAAGCGGCGGCGCTTGCCGTCGCGGGCTCGTACAAGAATTCCGGCCAGCGTTGTACCGCCATCAAGCGGATTCTGGTCCAGCAGAGCGTAGCGGACCGATTCGTCTCCAATCTTGTAGAACGTACTCGCGCGGTCAAGTACGGCGATCCCATGGATCCGCAAACCGACATGGGAACGGTCATCGACGAAACCGCCGCGAAGTCATTCGAGAGTAAGGTGAACGACGCGGTCGAGCGCGGGGCGAAGCTTCTCTACGGCAACATTCGCCAGGGCGCGCTTTACTCCCCCACGGTGGTCGACCACGTCACGCCGGACATGCCGCTGGTGAAGTACGAAACCTTCGGTCCGGTGTCGCCGGTGATGCGTTTCGCGACGATCGACGACGCCATCGCGATTTCAAACTCTACCGAATACGGCCTTTCCTCGGCGGTATGCACCAACCGCCTCGATTGGATCACCCGCTTCGTTTCCGAGCTCAACGTCGGCAGCGTCAACGTGCGCGAAGTACCGGGATATCGACTCGAGCTCACGCCCTTTGGCGGTATCAAGGACTCGGGTCTGGGCTACAAAGAAGGCGTTCAGGAAGCGATGAAGAGCTTCACCAACTTGAAGACGTATTCGCTGCCATGGTGAGCGGATAACACGGGCGAGCCATGAGCCGGCCGCCACCGCCCACCGACATCGCTGCCGAGGGCGATGTCAACCTCTCGCCGCTGCGCCGCGCCTGGGAAAGCCGGCACATCGGGCCCGCGGCTCGCGCTTTGCTCGACGCCGACAGCGAATATTTTCTGCACCAGTCGCTGTCGACTCCTTGCTTGAACGCGCTCAGAGCCTGCGAGGGCATCTGGCTCGAAGATGTCGAGGGCCGGCGCATCATGGATTTTCATGGCAACAGCGTGCACCAGGTGGGCTACCGGCATCCGCAGGTGATGGAAGCGGTCAAGCATATGCTCGATACGCTGCCATTCTCGCCGCGCCGTTTCACCAATGACGCGGCGATCGGCCTCGCCACTCGACTCGCGCGCCTCGCACCCGATCCGCTGGGCAAGGTTCTGTTCGCGCCGGGCGGCACGCTGGCGATCGGCATGGCGCTCAAGCTCGCCCGAATGGTCACCGGGCGCCACAAGACGCTTTCGCTGTGGGATTCCTTTCACGGGGCGTCGCTCGATGCCATCTCCATCGGCGGCGAGGCGATATTCCGCAAGGGCATCGGCCCCTTGCTTCCTGGAGCGGAGCACGCTGCGCCCTGCGATCCGCGCCATTGCCGCTTTGGTTGCGGCGGGACTTGCAGCCTGCGTTGCGCGGAGTATCTCGACTATGTGCTTTCCAAGGAGGAGGACGTCGGCGCGGTGATCATCGAAACCGTGCGCTCGACCGATGTGCAGGTCCCGCCGCCGGAGTACTACCGCATCGTGCGCGACGCGTGCGACCGTCACGGTGCGCTGCTCATCCTCGACGAGGTGCCGATCTGCCTCGGCCGCACCGGTCGCATGTTCGCCTTCGAGCATTACGGCATCGTTCCCGACATGGTGGTACTCGGCAAAGGCTTGGGCGGCGGCGTTTTCCCGATGGCCGCACTGATCGCGCGCAGCGACTTCGACGTCGCCGCCGATCGCGCACTGGGGCATTACACCCACGAGAAGAGCTCCGTGGGATGCGCCGCTGGCCTGGCGACGCTCACGGTGATCGAGCAAGAGCGGCTGGTCGAGCGCTCTCGCGCGCTGGGACTCGCGGCGCTGGAGCGGCTGCAGGCGATTCAGCGCCAACACCCGCTGGTCGCCGATGTACGCGGCATCGGGCTCCTTTTGGGTTTGGAGCTCGAGCGCGACGGCCAGCCGGCAGCGCGCGAAGCCGAGCAGGTGATGTACGAATGCCTTTCTCGGGGGCTGTCGTTCAAGGTGGGCCAAGGCAACGTGCTGACCTTGTCGCCGCCGCTGATCATCGCCCAAGACGATCTCAGTCATGCGCTCGACATCATCGACGCCGCGCTGGAGGTGGTGGAAGGAGACGCGACCAATCGAAGCGGCGCCCGCACTAAGGCGGCAACCGCACGCCGCGAGCCGGCTCCCGAACAGGTGCTTGCCAAGCGCGTCGCTGGTGACGGTTAGGAAAGCCGCGGGCAATGCAAATCCTTCTCAACCTGCTCGCCGGCGTCGCGTTGCTTGTGTGGGGCACGCACATTGTCCGGACGGGCATCCTGCGTCTCTGGGGAGGCGATCTGCGCCGCTTCCTGCGCCAGAGCGTCTCCGGCCGGCACAGGGCGTTTTTTGCCGGATTGGGCATCACCGCGCTCATCCAGAGCAGCACGGCCACGGCGATGATGGTTGCCTCCTTCGTCGGCCAGGGCTTGATTGCCACCGCCCCGGCGCTCGCGGTCATGCTCGGCGCGGATGTCGGCACGGCGCTGATGACGGTGGTGTTCTCGCTCGACTTGTCCTGGTTGTCGCCCTTTTTCATCGTCGTCGGCGTGACGCTGTTCATGCGGCGGGAGTCGACCAAGATCGGCCGCTTCGGCCGCGTCTTGATCGGACTCGGGCTCATTATTCTGGCGCTGCAGTTGATCGTGCTTGCGGCGCGACCGTTGACGCAGGCCGCCGGCGTCAAAGTGATCTTCGCCTCGCTCACCGGGGACGTGCTGCTCGACATGCTGGTGGCGGTTCTGTTCACCATGCTGTCGTACTCGAGCCTCGCCGTGGTGCTGCTCACCGCCACTCTGGCGACCTCGAAGGTCATCTCGCTGCACGTCGCAATGGGTTTGGTGCTTGGCGCGAACCTAGGCAGCGGCGTGCTGGCCCTGCTCAACACGCTGGCGTCCTCTCCGGAAACGCGGCGGGTCACGCTGGGCAACCTGCTGTTCAGATTGATCGGCTGCGTGGTGCTGATGCCGTTCTTGCCCTACGTCGAAGAATGGATGGGGCTCGCGAATCTTTCCGACGGACAGATGGTCGTTTACTTCCATCTGCTGTTCAACATCGCTATCGCCCTGGGCTTCCTTTTTTTCACCGAGAAGATCGCGCGTTTCGCCGAACGCATGTTGCCTTCCAAGCCGGAAACGGACAATCCCGCCAAGGCGCGCTACCTGGACGCCTCTGCCCTCGATACCCCTGCGCTGGCGATCGGCAACGCGGCGCGCGAAGCGCTGAGGCTCGCCGACTTCGTCGAGCAGATGCTGATCGGCATGCTGAGCGTGCTCAAGACCAACGACCGCATGCTCTCCGAAAGGCTGCGCAAGATGGACGATGTGATCGACGATCTCTATACCGCGATCAAGCTCTATCTTACTCAGGTAGGCCGCGAAACGCTGGACGACCGCGAAGGCCGCCGCTGGGCCGATATCGTCTCCTTCACCATCAATATGGAGCAGGTTGGCGACATCATCGAGCGAATCATCACCGATCTCGAAGAGAAGATGATCGACAAAGGCCGGCGGTTCTCCGAGGCAGGCATGCAGGAGATCATCGATTTGCACAGCCGGCTGCTCGCCAATCTGCGTCTGGGAATGAGCGTGTTCCTGCACGGCGATCTCGCCAGCGCGCAGCGGCTTCTCGCAGAAAAGGTGCTGTTCCGCGACCTCGAACGAGCCTACGCCGAATCGCACATCGAAAGGCTCACCAGCAACACCATGCAGAGCATCGAGACCTCGTCCCAGCATCTCGATCTCATCAGCGATCTAAAGCGCATCAACTCACACATCTGCTCCATCGCCTATCCGATTCTCGAGCAGGCCGGCGTGCTAGCGAAGACGCGCCTCATGGAGATGCCGGTGTCTCAGGCGGGAGCTGTTCCAGTTGCTGCGATGCCTGACGAAAGCGCAGCAAAGGGCAGGTGGCGAAAGCGCAAGCCGCACACGGCGTGAAGCATTCGCCCGGACGCTTGTGACGGAACTCACCCTGGGCGTCACGCTTGCTGTGCTCGCCGCAGGGCTGCTGCACGCAGGCTGGAACGCGCTGCTCAAATCCTGCGTCGGTGGCGATCCCATTCTCGACACGGCAGTCGTCGTCGCCGGTTCGTCGTTGTGGGGCCTGGTCGTCCTGCCCTTCACGGGCGTCCCCGCGCTTGCGGCGTGGCCGTATATCGCTGCCTCCTCGTTGATTCACTTCGGCTACTACATCACACTCGCACAGGCCTATCGCACCGGCGATCTGTCGTTCGCCTATCCGCTCATGCGCGGCACCGCGCCGCTGCTGGTCGCGGTGCTGGGCAGCATTTTTTTGCGCGAACTACCTGGTTTGCCGATGCTGCTCGGGATCCTGCTCATCTCGCTCGGCATCGTCAGTATCGCTTTCCTTCACCGTCACAAACATCCACCGAGCGCAGCCTATTGGGCGTTTGCCAATGCGAGCCTCATTGCCGTTTATACGCTGGTCGATGGAAGCGGCGCTCGCGCTTCGGGTAATCCACTCGCTTACGTGGCGTGGCTGATTTTTCTCGAGGGCATTCCCTTTGTCGTGTGGGTCGTCGCCAAGCGCGGTCGTCCGGCGCTCTCCTACCTGCGCGCATCAACGCGCAACGCTCTTATCGGCGGCGGTTGCAGCCTGGCCGCGTATGGGATCGTGCTGTGGGCAATGACACGCGCGCCGATTGCGGCAGTCGCCGCATTGCGCGAAACGTCGGTGCTGTTCGCCGCGCTGATCGGCTCGTTATGGCTCAAGGAAGGTTTCAGCTGGCGCCGCGCCGCCGGAGCTGCGAGCGTGGTCGCGGGAATCGCGGCGCTCAAACTGGGCTGAGAGGCCTGTCGATCGGCGCCGCTGCCCGTCCGATGCAAGTACTTCCCAAACACGCCCAGGTCGTCGTCGTCGGCGGAGGCATCGCCGGCGCGAGCACCGCTTATCACCTGGCCAAGCTGGGTTGCACCGACGTTGTCCTGCTCGAGCAAGGCAGGCTCACCTGCGGAACGACGTGGCACGCCGCGGGTTTGGTCGGCCAGCTGCGCTCGAGCCGCAACGCAACGCGGATGAGCCGCTATGGCATCGAGCTGTACTCGACGCTGGAGGCGGAGACCGGGTTAGCGACGGGATGGAAGCAGTGCGGCAGCCTCAATGTCGCCAAGACGCCCGAGCGGCTGATATTGCTCAAGCGGCAAATGGCTCGCGCCAAGAGCTTCGGCATCGATTTCGATTTCATCACTCCGTCCGAAGCAGGGAAAATCTATCCCCTTTTGCGCACCGACGACCTTTCGGGCGCGGTGTGGATCCCCGGCGATGGCAAGGCCAATCCCACCGATCTCACGCAGTCGCTGGCGCGAGGTGCGCGCATGCGCGGAGTCAAGGTCTTCGAGCAGACCATGGTCAAGGAAGTGATCCTCGTCAAGGGTGCGGTCGCTGGAGTGCGCTGGCGCGCTGATGGCGAGGAAGCCGAGCTTGGCTGTGAGACGCTGGTCAATTGCGCGGGGCAATGGGCGCGCGAGTTCGGCGCCCACGCGGGAGTCAACGTTCCACTGTTCCCGGCCGAGCACTTCTATATGGTGACCAAGCCGATTCCTGGCGTTCATCCCGACCTGCCGGTAATGCGCGACCCCGACGGCTACATCTATTACAAGGAGGAAGTCGGCGGGCTGGTCATGGGCGGATTCGAGCCCAAGGCCAAGCCGTGGAATGTGCCGGCGATTCCCGAGCATTTCGAGTTCCAGCTTCTGCCCGAAGACTGGGACCAGTTCGAGATCCTGATGCGCAATGCGATCCATCGCACGCCGTGTCTGGAGACGGCCGAGATACGCGCGCTCCTAAACGGCCCGGAGAGCTTCACACCCGACGGCAACTTTATTCTCGGCGAAGCACCCGGAGTGCGCCGCTATTTCGTCTGCGCCGGTTTTAACTCGGCGGGCATCGCCAATGCCGGTGGCGCGGGACAACTGATCGCCGAATGGATCATCAACGGCGAGGCGCCGCTCGACCTGTGGGACGTCGACATCCGACGCTTCGCGTCGTATCACGCGAACCGCCGTCACCTGGCCGACCGTACTGTGGAGTCGCTGGGGCTGCACTACGCCATGCGCTGGCCGCGCGAGGAGCTGGCAACGGTCCGGCCGCTGCGGCGATCGCCGCTCTACGACCGGCTCAAGGCCAAGGGAGCAGTGTTCGGCAGCAAGCTCAACTGGGAGCGCGCCAACTATTTCTTGCCCGCCGGCGAGAACGAACCACCACCGACCTTCGGCACGCCTCTCTGGCTTCCGCACGTAATCGACGAGCAGCGCGCGACACGCGAAGACGTGGTCGTGTTCGACCAGACTTCGTTCGCCAAATTCGTGCTCAAGGGCCGCGACGCCTTGTCTGTGCTGCAGCGCCTTTGCGCCAACGACATCGACGTGCCTGTGCATCGTATGGTGTACACGGCGATGCTCAACGAGCGCGGTGGCTTCGAGAGCGACCTCACTATCACCCGTTTGTCTCCAGACGAGTTTTTCATTCTTACCGGCTCGGCGCAGGCCGTCCGCGACGCCGACTGGATCGAGCGCCATATCGGCGCGACCGAGTTCGCCGCGCTGGTCGATGTCACCAGCGCCTATTCGGTTGTGTCGGTGATGGGCCCCAAGTCGGCCGCGTTGCTTGCAAGGCTCTCAAGCGACGACTGGTCAAAGGAGGCCCTGCCTTTTTCGATGACGCGCGACTCCGACGTCGGCTACGCTCGCGTACGCTCGGCGCTCATGAGCTACGTGGGCGGGCCTGGCTACGAATTGCTGGTCACCGCGGATCAATGCGTAGCGCTCTACGACGCGCTCTGCTCCGCTGGCGCTGACCTGGGCCTTCGCGACGCCGGCTATTACACCATCGATGCGTTGCGCATCGAGGCCGGCCGTCGCGCATGGGGCGCCGAACTTGGCCCCGACGAGACGCCGTGGGAGGCGGGGCTAGGCTTTGCTGTCAAGCTGGACAAGGCCGCAGACTTTATCGGAAAGGCTGCCCTCGTCCGCCAGCGCGCGCGCGGCTGCGCCAAGCGATTGCTCGTTTTCTCCTTCGTGGATCCCGCTGCCTTCGCATGGGGCGGCGAGCCCATACTCATGGACGGAAAAAACGTCGGGGAGCTCACATCCACCGGCTACAGCCGCAAGCATGGCCGCATGATCGCCATGGGCTACGCGCGCAGCACCGAACCACTGAGCGACGCCGCGCTGCTTGCGGCGACTTACGCTGTCGATGTCGCGGGTGAGCTGTTTGCAGTCGCGCCGCACCTTAGGTTAGCCTAGGGTCGTCCATTCTATTGTTTCAACTCAATGCCGCATCGCTTCAGCGCGCCGCTGCAACGCGGCCGTGCGCCGAGCAAACCCGGCACTGCGACCGGGCAGGTGCAGAGCCTGACTCGCGGACTGTCGATCCTGGACGCGCTGGCGAAGTCCGAGGGAGGTCTTACGCTTACCGATCTCGCGCATCGGGTTCAGCTCGCACCATCGACGACCCACCGTCTGCTCTCGACGCTGGAGCGGATGGGCTACGTCTATCAGGATGACGATCTCGCGCTGTGGTTCGTCGGACTGCAGGCGTTCACCGTTGGCAGCACGTTTCTCGCCAATCGCGACTTCGTCGATCAAAGCCATCCCTATATGAAACGGTTGATGGAGCAGGCCGGCGAGACGGCAAATCTCGCCATTCTCGACGGGACGGAAGCGGTGTTTATCGCTCAGGTGCAGTGCCACGAAATGATGCGCACGCTGGTCAAGCTCGGTAGCAGGGTGCCGCTGCACGCCTCGGGTGTCGGCAAGGCGATTTTCGCGGCGCTGCCCGACGAGCAGGTCGATGCGATCCTCAAGGTCGTCGGTCTGCCGCGCATCACCGACAACACGATCGTCGCGCCTGAGACCATGTGGGCCGCGCTGCGCGTCATTCGGCAGCGTGGCTATTCTTTCGACGACGAGGAGCATGCTCGCGCCACCCGCTGCGTGGGCGCGGCGATTTTTGACGAGCATGCCGAGCCGCTGGGTGCAATTTCGATCGCCGGACCGGTGCCCAGACTCACAGATGAGCGAATACGCCAGCTCGGGCCGCTGGTCGCGCACACCGCAGAAGAGCTGACCAAGAGACTTGGCGGGAAGTGGCCGCACCCCTACTGAAGCGTGACCGCGGCTTTCGGGAACCGAAGAATCGCCCCAGGCTCCAATGACACGGTAACCGATAGAGCGACCTTCGATGCCGAAAACGGTTTCTGCCGCAGGCTCGTTCGCTGGTAAAGCTCGGCGCGCAGACGGCCTTGGCAACATCGCCACCCTGCTTCTGACAGGACTGGCTGCCATCGCCTCGCTCTCTGCGTCGGCGCAGGTCGCGACGTATCGCGTCGAAGGCGATGCCATTCCCTTACCCCTCGCCCCCGCCGGCGATGCTATACGCGGTCGGGCATTGATCGTTGCCCGCGAGTCAGCCAACTGCGTGCTCTGCCATGTGCTACCCGATCCTGCGCTCACTCATGCCGGAGATCTGGGACCGGCGCTCAACGGCATCGGCGGTCGCCTGACCGTGCCACAATTGCGTCTGCGGGTAGTTGACATGCGACGCGTCGAAGCACGAACCATCATGCCGAGCTATTACCGCACCGACGGATTAACGGCGGTCGCCGAACCTTACCGGGGCAAGCCAATCCTCAACGCACAGGAAGTGGAGGATGTCGTGGCTTACCTGTCGACGCTGCGATGACTCGCTTCGAGCATTCGCGCCGTTTCTCCGCGTTAAGGCGTCGTTTGCTCGCGGCTGGAGGGGCTCTGCTCGCGTGCCGGACGCTTCCGGCTCAAGCCGAAGCAACTCTGCCGTCGATTCCCGAGCTGGACGCCTATCTGGCCGGTCGCACGCCGCAGTTCGGACGCCTGTCGCTTGTTCTGCCGCCGCTTGCCGACGACGGCAACGCAGTTGCGATGCGCATCAGCATGGCGGGTCCGTTCGCGGAGGGCGCCGACGTCAGCAGCGTCGCCTTGTTCTCCGAAAAGAACCCGGTGCCGAAGATGGCCGAGTTCGGCTTTCCGGTGCCGCCGCCGAAAGTGGAGATCGAATCGCGCGTGCGCCTCGCCGGCTCGCAGCGCGTCACCGCGGTTGCAGTTCTGGTCGACGGTACAGTGCACGCCGCTACCGCTGATGTTGTCGTTTTGCTTGCGGCTTGCCTGGACGGATCCTAGAGGCCCTGATGGTTACCTCACGCGTTCAGATTCCGGGGGAGGTGCGCCGCGGCGACGCCGTCGAAGTAAAGATCTCGGTTCGGCACCCGATGGAAACCGGCTTTCGAGTCGACGACACGGGCAAGCGCATCCCGCGCAATACCATCCGCCAGTTCAGCTGCCGCTACAACGGGACGCCTGTATTTTCAGCGAGTCTCGGATCAGGCATCGCCGCGAATCCGTATCTGCGATTTTTCATCACTGCAGCGGAATCCGGCGAGCTCAAGTTCGAGTGGATCGACGACGCTGGTGAGCGCGGCGATGCCGTCGCCCCGCTGCGCGTCGTCGGTTGATGCGCGCAGCGTGCCTCCTTGTGGCATTGTGCGCGGGCAGCGCCGTGGCACAGATCCGTCCCATACCAGCGTCGGAGCTGCGCTCGGGCTCAAGCTTCGGCAGTCCCGAGCTGCGTGCGATGCAAGGCGACGATTTCGCCAACCCGGGCATGCTCTGGGTCGAGCGCGGCCAGAAGCTGTGGCAGACGCCAGCGGGCGCGGCGGCGCGAGCGTGCGCGTCGTGTCATTCCGATGCCGCGGCGGCCATGAAGGGCGTCGCGACACGCTATCCGGTTTTTGACGTCACGACAAAGCGCTTCGTCGATCTCGAGGGACGGATCAACGCGTGCCGCACGACGCAGGAGCGGGCTCCCGCGCTTGCCCCTGAGAGCGAGGATCTGCTCGCGCTCAGCGCGTTCGTCGCGTATCAATCGCGCGGCGCGCCGCTTGCTGTGACCGCCGGCGCTGATGCCAAGGCGTCGCTCGAACAGGGGCGCGAATTCTACAATGCGCGCCACGGCCAGATGGATCTCTCCTGCTCCGATTGTCACGATAGATACTGGGGTCGCCACCTCCTCGCCGAAACGATCAGCCAGGGCCATCCGACGGCTTATCCCGCGTATCGACTCGAATGGCAGACGCTTGGATCGCTGGCGCGGCGGATCCGGGCGTGCCTGTTCGGCATTAGGGCGCAGATGCTCGCGCCCGACGACCCGAAGCTTACGGCGCTCGAGTTCTATCTCGCCTGGCGCGCGAATGGATTGCCGCTCGAGGCGCCGGGGGTTCGCCGCTGAAGCGCACGCGTCGATGTGAGGGGATTCACTTCCCGACGTCACTGCGCAGCGGATCGTGCAAGCGCGTCGGCGCGACGTGCGAGCTCTGGTGACGGCTCGCAGCGCCAGCGGGAAAGCAGTGTGTCCGCGCCGGCGGGATCGTTGCACGCCAGCACCATATCGCAGCCGGCTTGATGCGCGGCTGTCGCGCGTTCCACGATGTCCCCGGCGCCGCCGGCCCCGGCCATGGAAAGATCGTCGCTGAAAATGAGGCCTCCGAAGCCCAAGCGGCGGCGGAGAATATCCTTGAGCCAGACGCGCGAGAAGCCCGCCGGCTGCGCGTCTACGGCCGGATAAACAACGTGCGCTGGCATGATGCCTTCGATGCCCTGCCGAATCAGCGCGGCGAACGGCACCAGGTCGTCCGTTTCGAGGGCTGCGAGCGGCCGCGAATCGCGCGGCGTCTCGAAGTGAGAGTCGGCGGTGATAAAACCGTGGCCGGGGAAATGCTTGCCGACGGCGGCAGCGCCGCCGGCGCGCAAGCCGCGGCAGAACGCGCCTGCCAGATGCGCCACCGCGTTCGGCTGGCGATGAAATGCGCGGTCGCCGATGACCCCGCTGGCTCCGTAATCGAGGTCGAGCACGGGTGCGAAGCTGAAGTCGACACCGTGGGCGCGCAATTCGGTGGCGACGATTTCGCCCAGACGTTGCGCTTCCCGATCGGCGGAACCGACATCGCGATCCCAGAGCTCACCCAAGCTTCTCATCGGCGGGATGGCGGTGAAGCCCTCGCGAAAGCGCTGCACGCGGCCGCCTTCGTGGTCCACCGCGATGAGCGGCGCCGGATCGCGCACCGCCCGGATCGATGCGACCAGTGCGCTCAGTTGCTCGGGAGATTCGTAGTTGCGCGCAAACAATATCACGCCGCCGACTAGCGGATGCGCAATGCGCTCGTGTTCTTCGGAGCTGAGCTCGATGCCCGAAACATCGAGCATCACCGGTCCGCGCGGGAGGTTTAGCATTCCTTCGCCGCTGCCGCACGGCTCACGCCGCGGCCTCACGAATTAGCGCCTTCATCTGCCGCACCGCCTCTCGAAGTCCGACAAACAGGGAGCGGCTGACGATCGCGTGTCCAATGTGCAGCTCGCGCACGCCGGCAAGCGCGGCGACCGGCTGCACGTTGAAGTAGTTGAGCGCATGGCCCGCGTTGAAGCGCATGCCTAGCGCGTGAATTGCCGCGCCGGCATCGCGTACTTTCGCCAGCTCAGTGACGACTGCCTCAGCCTCCGGATCGCGCCCCTTGGCATGAAATGCATGGGCGTACGGGCCGGTGTGAATCTCGCACACGCGGGCGCCGATTCGCGCCGCGGCCTCGACCTGAGCGAGTTCCGCGTCGATGAACACGCTAGTCACGATGCCGGCGTCGGCAAGCCTCTCGACGACATCTCTCAGCCGCGATTGCTGGCCGGCGACGTCGAGTCCGCCTTCCGTCGTGACCTCCTCGCGCCCTTCGGGAACGAGCATGGCCATCTCCGGTTTGATCGCGCTAGCGATGTTGACCATTTCCTCGGTGGCGGCCATTTCCAGATTGAGCTTGATGTGCACAAGCCCGCGCAGGCGGCGCACGTCTTCATCCTGGATGTGCCGCCGGTCCTCGCGCAGGTGCACCGTAATGCCGTCGGCGCCGCCCAAATGCGCTTCGACGGCGGCCCAAACAGGATCGGGCTCATGGGTGCGGCGCGCCTGGCGAAGCGTCGCCACGTGATCGATGTTGACGCCAAGCTCGATCATGAGCCTGGCTCAATCATGAACGTAGGGCCTAACCATCGTCACCTTCGTCGACCAATGTTTGCAAATCGCGCACAACGCGCCGGCTGAATATCGCGCGCTGCTCCAGATAGTGATCGAGCACGTCGCGCATGAGCTGCTTTGCCTCGGCTGCCGCATCCGCGGTGCCGAAGTCGAGGCCGGCCAGGGCGAGTAGCGTTGCTCCGCGGACCTGCGGATAGCGTCGTCCCGGCTCCGCTGCTTTGAGACGCGGCCCGCGCTCGAACGCGTAATAGTACCTTGCCGAAGGATCGACCGGAGCGCCGGTGTCCGCCTCGTGGGTGAGCGGCAGCGCATATCCGAGCTCGGCCAGAAGCTTGAGCTCGAAGCCCCGCAGCACGAGCGCCTGATCGGCGCCCGCCGCCAGTCTCGCCAGCGTGTCCTCGTATTCGCGAAAAAGCTTGGGGTGCGCGTCCTCGCGCGGCAAAAGCTTGAGCAGGAGCTCGTTGACATAGAATCCGCACAGCAGCGCCGAACCGCCGACCAGGGGAAGTCCCCCGCGCCACTCCGCGCGCAGCAGCGTTTTGAGCTCTCCGCTTCCGGCCCACGATAGCGCGAGCGGCTGGAACCCCTGCAGCACCCCTCGCAGCTCCGACCGCGGGCGCCGTGCGCCACGTGCCACCAATGCGATGCGCCCGTGATTGGCAGAGAGCGCTTCCACGATCAGACTGGTCTCCCGGTAAGGATAGGTGTGCAGAACGAACGCGGGCTGTTGGTCGTTACGGTCGCGAGGATGCTTCATCGGGAACGAAACGCGCTTCAATACCCGAGCCGTGTCAGCTTTCGCTGATCGCGCGCCCAACCCGGCTCGACCTTGATCCATACCTCGAGAAAGACCTTGCCGCCAAAAAGTTGTTCCATGTCGCGCCGTGCTGTGGAAGCGATACGCTTCATGCGCTCGCCGTTTTGTCCGAGCAGAATGCCTCGTTGGCTCGCCTTGTCGACCCACACTGTGGCGTGAATCCGCCGCAGCTCGCCCTTATGCTCGAAGCTGTCGACGCTGACAGACGTTGCGTAGGGAATCTCGGCGCCCAGGTTGCGAAAGATCTTTTCGCGCACGTACTCGGCGGCGAGAAAGCGTTCGTCGCGATCGGTCATCTCATCCGCCGCATAGAGCGGATTGCCCGCAGGAAGCCGGCGACGGATCTCCTCGAGCAGCTCATCGAGTTGCCAGCGCTTCTCCGCGCTGATGGGGACGATGGCCGCAAATTCTCTCAGCGTCGTAAGCTTCTCGATGTACGGCAACACGGTTCGCCTCTCGCGGATGCGATCGACCTTGTTGGCTGCGGCGATCGTTGCCACACCTTTCGGCAGCATCGCGAGAACCTCGCGATCGCCGTCGTCGATGCGCCTTGCCTCGAACACCATCACGATCACGTCGACGTCGGCAAGACTTGTCCGGACGGCGTGGTTCATGCGCTCGGTCAGCGGCGAGCGGTGCGCGGTCTGGAAGCCTGGTGTGTCGACGAAGACGTACTGCGCATCCTTCGTAGTGAGGATGGCGGTTACCCGGTGGCGCGTAGTCTGCGCTTTGCTCGATGTTATGCTGATGCGCGCACCGATGAGCGCATTGACCAGTGTCGACTTGCCGACGTTGGGCGCCCCGACAACGGCGATGCGCCCGCAACGAAACGGAGGCGCCGACTCTTTTTCAGCGTCCGGCGACTTGCTCATAAGCCGAAGCCGCGGCGGCCTGCTCGGCCGCGCGGCGATTCGGACCGGTGCCTGCCGCTGTGATCCCAAGCGCCGGTATGCGGCACGTGACTTCGAAGGTCTGTTGATGAGCTTCTCCGCCGACGCCAGCGATCGCGTATTCCGGCACAGGCAGGCGCCGTCCCTGCAGCCATTCCTGAAGGCGCGTCTTCGCATCCTTGGACGCGCCGGTTCGTTCGAGGCCGGATATCTCGCCCGCATAGACGCGCTCGATCGCGCCTCTCGCCGCTTCGAATCCGGCATCGATGAAGACGGCGCCGAACAGCGCCTCGAGGGCATCGGCAAGAATCGACGGTCGCGTCGCGCCGCCGCTCTTGAGCTCTCCCTCGCCCAGGCGCAGCGATCCTCCTAGGTCGAGGGACAGCGCCAGCCGGTGCAAGGTATCTTTGTTGACCAGGTTGGCGCGCAGGCGGGACAACTCCCCCTCGGGCATCTGTGGAAACCGGTGGAACAGTGTCATGGCAATGACGCAGTCGAGCACCGCGTCGCCGATGAACTCGAGCCGCTCGTTGTGATCTGCGCCGAAGCTTCGGTGCGTGAGAGCCTGGCGAAAAAGCTCCGGCCGGCGAAAAACGTGACCCAGCGATTCGCCGAGTGAGGGAGACATCGACTGCGGAAGACCCCTACTTCTTGGCCGTGGCGTCGAACTCGAGAAGCAGGCTCACGTTTCCTATGAGGTGCAGGGTCCGCGTCCAGGAAGCGCTGGCGACCAGGTCGTTGCCCTCCTTAACCACGTCGACGTCGTTACCGCGCACTGACTCGATGTAGTCCGCTCCCGCCTTTAAATCGAAGTCCCGGCGGAATTGATAAAGGGTAAAGCCCTCCTTCGAGTCCTGGAGTGTCTTGGCCAGCACCTTCTGCACGGTCATCCACTCGATGTATGCGGGCACCATGCGGAATCCGATCATGACCGCGATGACCACCACCGCGGCGACGAACATGAAGCCGATGATCGATAGGCCGCGCTGTCGTTGCCGGTTGCTCATGCTGCCTCCCTGGAGCGTGTCAGCCGAAGCACTCAACGTATGCCACTACCGATGCGCTTGAACGCCAGGCTGCTGATATCGTCCCAATTGAACCAGATGAAAAACGCCTTGCCCCGGATGTGGTCGTCCGGCACGAACCCCCAGTACCGGCTGTCGTCGCTGTTGTCGCGGTTGTCTCCCATCATCAAATAGTGGCCTGCGGGCACCTTGCAGGTAAAGCCGCGCTCATTGTAAACGCAGTTCTCGCGGCCGGGGAACATGCGAACGTTGTGCGGAAATACCGGCGGCGCAGCGGGGTTTTCGGCAATGGCGTGCTCGCGCCCATCGGAGCGCTCTCTAAGCCTCTCGGTGGTGACGTAGGAGAGCCCCTCGAGATAGCCGTAGCTGCCGTCCGGTGTCTGTGGCCACGGCTCGCCGTTGACGGTGATTTTCTTGTCGCGGTAGACGACCTCATCCCCCGGCAATCCGACTACCCTTTTGATGAAATCCTGCGACGGATTCACGGGATAGCGGAAGACGATGACATCGCCGCGCTGCGGATCGCCGGTGGGGATGATCTTTTTCTCGACGATTGGCAGGCGGATGCCGTATGCGAACTTGTTGACCAGGATGAAATCGCCCACCTCGAGGGTCGGTCGCATCGAAGAGCTTGGAATCTTGAAGGGCTCCGCCACGAACGAGCGCAGCAGAAACACAATGAGCAGTACAGGAAAAAAACTCTTGGGATACTCGATCCACCACGGCTCGGGCGTGTCCGCCGCGCGCCGCTTGGCGAAGACCAGCTTATCGGCCAGCGCGATCACTCCGGTCACGACCGTCAGCAGGAACAATATGAGTGCGAAGTTCATCGTGTTTTAAGCGGATCAGCTTCGTAGGGCTGCGCCGTTGAGGATCACTTGCCGCCGACCTGGAGGATGGCGAGGAAAGCTTCCTGCGGAATCTCGACGCTGCCCACCGCCTTCATCCGCTTCTTGCCGGCTTTCTGCTTTTCCAGCAGCTTGCGCTTGCGCGTCACGTCGCCGCCGTAGCACTTGGCGAGCACGTTCTTGCGCAACGCCTTGACTGATTCGCGAGCGATGATCTGCGCGCCGATCGCTGCCTGGATCGCCACGTCGAACATCTGCCGGGGTATGAGCGAGCGCATCTTGGCAACCACTTCGCGCCCCCTGTATTGGGCGTTGGCGCGATGGACCATCACCGACAGCGCGTCGACCCGCTCGCCGTTGATCAATATATCCAGCTTCACCACGTCGGCCGCCCGAAATTCCTTGAAGTCGTAGTCGAGAGAGGCGTAACCCCGCGACACCGATTTCAGGCGGTCGAAGAAATCCATCACGACCTCGGCCAGCGGCAGCTCGTAGTTGAGCATCACCTGCCGGCCGAGGTATTGCATGTTCTTCTGCACGCCCCGCTTCTCCGTGCACAGCGTCATGACCGGTCCGACATAGTCCTGCGGCGTCAAGATGGTGGTGGTGATAATGGGCTCGCGAATCTCCTCAACCCGCGAAAGATCGGGAAGCTTCGACGGATTCTCGACGTCTACCAGCGTTCCGTCGCGCAGCAGGACCTGGTAGACGACCGTCGGCGCGGTGGTAATGAGGGCCATGTCGTATTCGCGCTCGAGCCGCTCCTGGACGATGTCCATGTGCAGCAGGCCCAGGAAGCCGCAGCGGAACCCAAAGCCCAGCGCCTGCGAAACTTCGGGCTCGTAGTGCAGCGACGCGTCGTTCAACTTGAGCTTCTCCAACGCGTCGCGAAGCGCCTCGTAGTGATTGGCCTCGACCGGATAGAGCCCGGCAAACACCTGGGGCTTGACTTCCTTGAATCCGGGCAGCGGATGCTTGGCCGGCCGGTTTGCGAGCGTCAGCGTGTCGCCGACGCGCGCCGATTTCAGCTCCTTGATGCCGGCGATGACAAAACCGACATCGCCCGCCCGGAGTTGGTCGCGATCCACGGCCTTGGGCGTGAACACGCCCACCTGTTCGCAGTTGTACGTGGCCCCGGATGCCATCAACAGGACACGGTCGCGGACTTTGAGCGTTCCATCCATGAGACGCACCAGCATCACCACACCGACGTAGTTGTCGAACCACGAATCGATGATCAGTGCGGAGAGTGGCGCGTCCGGATCACCAGAGGGCGCGGGGATGCGCGCGATGACCGCCTCGAGAATGTCGTCGACACCCTCGCCGGTCTTGGCGCTGGCACGAATCGCACTGTGCGCAGGAATGCCGATAATGTCCTCGATCTCCTCGATCACCCGCGGCGGATCTGCGGATGGCAGGTCGATCTTGTTGAGCACCGGCACCACTTCGACGCCCTGCTCGATGGCGGTGTAACAGTTGGCGACGGTTTGCGCTTCCACGCCTTGCGAGGCGTCGACCACCAGGAGCGCGCCTTCGCATGCGGCGAGCGATCGCGAGACCTCGTAGGCAAAGTCGACGTGCCCCGGCGTGTCGATCAGGTTAAGGTTGTAGACGGATCCGTCGCGCGCCGCGTAGGAGAGCGCCGCGGTCTGCGCCTTGATCGTGATACCGCGCTCGCGCTCCAGGTCCATCGTATCGAGCACCTGCTCGCTCATCTCGCGGTCGGTTAAGCCCCCGCAACGATGAATGAACCTGTCGGCAAGCGTCGACTTGCCGTGGTCGATGTGCGCGATGATCGAGAAATTCCGTATGTTCTGCACAAAATATGAGGGCACTCACGGTGCCCTCGGGCGCCGCCGCGCCGCCGCGGCGGAAGATACTGAATTTTAGCGGAAACCGGTCCTGAGTGCGACCTCGCTCGTGATGGCGGACAGATGCTTACAGAGCAAATGCTCCGCGGCGGCGCCCCGCCGACTTGAGATCAGCCGGCAATGCCGGCCAGCCACGCCGTGACTGCGCCGCGATCAAGCCTGTAGTGGCAAAGCTCGCGCGTACCCGCGAGCAGAACAGGAATTTTGTCGCCCCAGCGCGCTTCAAGATCGCCGTGTGCATCGACGTCGATCACATCGAGCGCGACGGCGTGCGCGGCAAGCAGCGGCTCCAGCGCCTCGCGCATCTCGTCGCACAGATGACAGTACGCGCGCGAAAGCAGCGTGAGCCGCACCGCTTCGCAACTAGTTTCCGTTGCTGAGCCTGATGGTCGAAAAAAACTGCTGCTCGCCGCGCCGCAGGAGCAGCGTCACCGACGTGCCCTTTTCCAGCTTGGCGATGAGTTGGTTCACCTGCTCGGCGTTTTTGGCATCGATGCTCGCGCCGCGACTGATGATGGCAAGAATGATGTCGCCGGGCTGAATGTCCCCGCGTGCATTGCCGGTGATGTCCTCGACCACCACTCCATTCTTGATGTCCAGCTCTTTTTTCTGCTCGTCGCTCAAGTCGGACAGCACCAGACCGATGCGGTTGGGCTTCGCTTTTTCTTTTCCGGGTGCGGTGCGGCGCACCGGGCGCGTAGCTTCCTCTTCCTTCAACTCGACCACGGTAACGGGGATGTCCTTGGTCGCGCCCTTGCGCCACACTTGCAACGTGATCTTCGTTCCGGGCTTGACCTGGGTGATGATCCGCGGCAGTTCGGCCGAGCTGTTCACGGTCTTGCCCTCGACCTTGAGGATGATGTCACCCGATTCCACACCCGCCTTGTCGGCGGGACCACCCTTCTCGACCGAATTGACCAGCGCTCCGCCCTGCTTGGACAACCCGAATGCGTCGGCGGTCTCCTTGCTTACTTCCTGGATCTGCACGCCAATGCGCCCGCGCGTGACGCGCCCCTTTTCCTGAAGCTGTTTCACCACATTCATCGCCATCTCGATGGGGATGGCGAAGGCAAGACCCATGTAGCCGCCGGTGCGGGTGAAGATGATCGAGTTGATGCCCACCACCTCGCCTTTCATATTGAACAGCGGTCCGCCGGAGTTCCCAGGGTTGATCGGCACATCGGTCTGGATGAACGACACCAGGTTGCCGCCCTCCTGGGGAAGATCGCGTCCCTTGGCGCTGACGATGCCGGCCGTGATGGTGTTCTCGAGGCCGAATGGCTTGCCGATCGCCGCCACCCACTCGCCGACCCTGAGCTTTTCAGAATCGCCTATTGTTACCTTGGGCAATCCGGTCACGTCGATCTTGAGCAGCGCCACATCGGTGCGCTTGTCGGCGCCGATCACCTTGGCCTTGAACTCGCGCTTGTCGGAGAGCCTCACTGTAACTTCGCTTGCGTCTTCAACTACGTGCGCGTTGGTGAGCACATAGCCGTCGCCGGTGAGTATGAATCCCGACCCGCTGGCCTGCTGCTCGAACTCGCGCGGCCGCGGCGTGCCGCGAGGAATCGGGCCGAAGCGGCGAAAGAACTCGTAGAACGGATCGTCCTCGGAGAGATCGGGAAATTGCGAGCGCCGTGCCTTCTGTGTGACGTCGACGCTTACCACTGCAGGCGCCTGCTGTTCGTAAAGGTCGGTGAAATCGGGCAGACGCGCGCCCTGAGCTGCGACCCCCTGAGTGAACCAGACCGCGGTCAAAAACGTGGCGGCGAAAGCCCACGAGCGGAGTTTCATTGCTTCTTGCCTTTATCGTTATTAGCGAGGGCGGTGCAACCGGTGGGCTACCGGCGACCGACGGAATACGCGATCTGACGTACGGTGGTCCCGGGCGCTTCGCCGAGCACAGTGACCAGGTAATCATTGAGCTGGCGACTGTAGACGTTGAGCCCGCCCTGTTGCGACAGCCCCACCGGCTGCGGAGCGGAGGGCGAAGGTTCGATGAACACCGACACGGCGACCAGACCATCGGAATAGACCAGGTGCGCGACCTGACCCTGCTTGCCGCGCAGGGTGCGATAGCCTTCGATGATCTTGGCGAACCCGGGCGGCATGTCCTTCACCACCCAGCCGGTGTCCTTGGTGACGACTTCTCCGGGCGGCGACTCGCGCACCTGCCAGTCGGATGGCGGTGCGGGAAAAGGGGGCTTGAGCATGTCGCGTTCGAGCTTTACACCGATCTGGATATCGCTGAAGGCGAAGTGCTCGACCGGGTCGTTGCGCTCATTGAGCAGGAGTACCTTGAGCAGCAGTCCGGTGCCGACGTCGACCCAGAATTTGTGCGCGTAGCGCAGATTGTCCTTGGGCTCGAAGATGTACGCTTGCGCGTCCAAACCGGCGATGCGCGCGGTCTCGGCCTTGCGGAAAGTGTAGTACTCGGAGAGGGTGGCGAGCTGTTGCGGTAAGAGCGCTGGAAAAACGTTGTGGAAGGCGCGCGGCTCGATGCGCATGAGCTTCACATCGGGGTAGTAGCAGCGGACCTGGTCGTTATCGCGGATGACCTCGCGCGCCGGCCCCTCGAGATTGATGAGCTTGGCGTAGTCGCCGCCCGCGTCCGCCAGATGCACCAGCCTCGAGGTCTCGATCCGGTTGCCGTGCTGGTAGACGATCGTGCCTGTGTAGTTGAGGCTGCGAGCGGCGTCGGCGGCACGCTGCAGTTCGGGAGGAATCTGGCCGAACGCGAGCGGAGCGACGAACAGGGCGGCGATCACACAGCCGGCGGCGCCACGAGGCTCCCGGCGGCTCGAGTCGTTCCTGGCCTTAAGGGCGCGCATCCGGCTCGCTGGCGGCCACAGCGCGCAAGTACGGGCGTACGCCTTGGAGCGCGGTCGTCGGCGAGTACTCTTGGTGCACCAGCACGTACTCGTTCTCGACGGCCGGTCTCGCGTCGGCGGCGCGAACCGCCGAAGCTTGCTTCGCAGTCGCCAGCGCGGCGAAGGCTTTGCTGTCGCCGCCCGGCATGGTAGTTAGCGCGACCCAGCTCACCAGGCTGACCGCGGCCACCGTCGCCGCCGCGGCCAGCGCGATTGCAGCAGGCGCGGGCCTTCGTCGCGGTGCGAGCACGGTCGGCTCGGCCTCGAGCGTCGCGTGAAAGTGCTCGGCGAAGCCGCGTATGGAGCCACTCGCTCCTCCGCGCAGGGCGTCGCCGATCACGTGATAGCACACCCACGTCGCCATGCAGCGGGTGTCACGCAGACCCGTGCAAACGCTGTCGAAACGCTCGGCGTCAAGCTCGCCATCCATCAACAGCGAGATTTCCTCCGGCTTTGGTTCCGCTTGGTACTTGTCCATCACCATCTCCGGTCCTTGTCGGTCCCCAAGAGCGGCCGCAATTCCGCTGCGATCGCTTCACGCGCCCGAAAGATCCGGGAGCGCACCGTGCCAATCGGACAATTCATCACGTTGGCAATCTCTTCATAACTCAACCCTTCGATCTCGCGCAGCGTAATCGCCGTTCGCAAATCGTCGGGCAACGCATCCATCGCCTTGTTGACGGTGGTCGCTATCTGCTTGCCGTGCAGCTCGTCCTCCGGCGTCGCCGCATCGCGCAACTGCTCTGCATCCTCGAAGTTCTCCGCCTCCTCGTGGTCGAAGCCTGTCGACGTCGGCGCCCGTCGACCCATTGCGACCAGGTAATTCTTCGCCGTGTTGATCGCAATCCTGTACAGCCACGTATAAAACGCACTGTCGCCGCGAAACGAAGGCAGCGCGCGGTAGGCCTTGATGAACGCCTCCTGCGTCACGTCCTCCACTTCGCCCGGGTCGCGCACCAGCCGCGCCAGCAACCGACCCAGCTTCCTCTGATACTTCAACACCAGCAGTTCGAAGGCGCGCTTGTCACCCCGCTGCGCACGCTCGACCAGCTGCTGATCTACTTCGCGGTCAGCCATCCGCGGGCGGTCCCTGAAGTCATTATTGTCGCCGCACCGGAAGGTGCGACGCGACATCCGCCAGCAGTATAGCCGAGCCGTCCGGCAGCCTGTCCGACGGCACAGGAGCCAGCCTGCAGCGCTAGACCGCTGCGCGCATCGGAAGTTCAGTCACGACAAGGGCTTTGCGTTCGTTTTACGCGCGCGCCTCCAACTTGACCAAGGGTTCGATCCGTCCGGTGACAATCCCGCGGTTATTGCGGATAACGGGAGAGCCCCAGGCTGAAAGCCCGGCCCGCTGCACCGAGTCGAGCAGGCCGAGCTGATCGAGCACGGCGACGGTCGCCGGGTGTAATCCCCGAGCGTTTCCGTCAACCACTTTGATAGCTATGCCCCAGCCCCGGCTGCGCACGCCGACTGCCTGCACGCCTTCGGCGCCTACTTTGGTAACCCAGTCCCCGCGGCCGGTTTGCATGAGCATCAGATCATTGCGCTTGTCGCCGGAGACCATTTCCGGATGCGCGGTCATGGCGGAGGAAAGCTTTGTCGGCGCACTGCCATAGCGCGCGTCTTCGCGCCCGGCGGCCATGCGCGCATAGGCGAGCGCCAAGCGATCCAGCGGTACCGCGTAGTTGGGCGCCGAACAGCCATCGATGCCCCCGACCAGCTCAGACTCCGGCACTCCGGTCAGATGGGCGACGGCCTGCCGGATCGCCGCTTGCAAGGGGTGATCTAAGGCTAGATACGTTTTGAGCGGAAGCTCGCACAGACGGCAGTAAGCCAGCATGCCGGCATGCTTGCCCGAGCAATTGTGATGCAGGGCGTTGAAGCTTTCGCCCGCCGGTGGCGGTTCCTCGTGCGCGGTGTAGTACAACGGGGGGTGTACACCGCACTGCAGATCGTCCACTGTACACGCGGCCCGTCTGAGCATGTCTGCGACCGCCTCGACGTGACGCGGCTCGCCCGAGTGACTCGCGCACAGGAGTGCGACCTGGCGCGGCGAATAGCCGAAGCGCTCGATGCCGCCGGCAGCCGCGAACGGCAGCGCCTGCAGCGGCTTCAACGCGCTGCGGGTCGTCGTGAGACAGCGCTCGTGCCCGGCGGCGAACAAAAGCCTTCCCTCGGCATCGACGACCGCAACCGAACCATAGTGAACGCTGTCGACAGCGTCGCCGCGCGTTGCGCGCGCGAGCGGCACATGCGGCGGAGCGCCGCTGGACGAAGAGTGAGGCACGGGGATGAGTTGTCGACGCGCATTGTAGCCGTCGCGAGCCGTCAATTGCTACGGCGCGGAGTCCTCAGTTACCGCGCCGCCAGTGCCTGCCGGATCTGCTCCAGCGCTCCGGGATCCTCGATCGTTGTCAGATCGCCCGGGTCGCGACCTTCGGCGAGCGCCTGGATCGAGCGGCGCAGCAGCTTGCCCGATCGCGTCTTAGGCAGAAGCGTAACGAAATGAACCGCGCCCGGCCGCGCGATCGCGCCCAGCTCGCGGTCGACGGTGTCCATGACTTCCTTGCGCATCGCAGCGACGCCGCTTGAGTCGGCAACACGCGCGGGGTCCTTGACCACGGCGAATGCGACCGGGAGCTGGCCCTTGAGCGGGTCCGCTACGCCGACGACAGCCACCTCGGCGATCCCGGGATGTGCTTGTACAGCCTCCTCGATTTCGCGCGTGCCCAAACGATGGCCGGCGACGTTGATCACGTCGTCAGTGCGGCCGAGAACGAAGTAGTAGCCGTCGGCGTCACGCGTGGCCCAGTCGAAGGTCGAATAGACCAGCTTGCCTGGAACCGTCTCGAAATATGTCTTGACAAAGCGTGCATCGTCTCCCCAGACCGTGCTCATGCAGCCCGGCGGAAGAGGCGGCACGATGGTGAGGACGCCTTTCTGATCGACGCCAACTTCCTTGCCCGTCGCCTCGTCGAGCAGCAGCACGTCGTAGCCGCAGGCGGGAAACGACGGGCTGCCAAACTTGCGCGGAGTGTCGTCGATTCCGGGTGAAGCCGTGAGAATCGGCCAGCCGCTCTCGGTCTGCCAATAGTGATCTACAATGGGTACGCCCAGTGAATCCGCCGCCCAGCGCGCGGTCGGTTCGTCCAGCGGCTCGCCGGCGAGAAACAAATACCGCATCGATTTGAGGTCGTACTTTCTCATGTACGCAGGATCCTGCTTTTTGAGCACCCGGATGGCGGTGGGCGAGCTGAACATGGTGCGCACGCGGTGCTCGGCGACGATCTGCCACCAGATCCCGGGATCGGGTCGTATGGGCAATCCCTCGTACATGATGGTGGTCGAGCCGTTGAGCAGCGGCGCATACACGATGTAGGAGTGACCGACGACCCAACCGATGTCGCTGGTCGTAAACATCGTTTCCCCCGGGGCGACGCAGAAGATGTCGCGCATCGAGGCGTTCAGCGCAACGGCATAGCCGCCGGTGTCGCGCTGCACTCCCTTGGGCTTGCCCGTGGTACCCGAGGTATAGAGGATGTAGGAAGGCTCGGACGATTCGAGCCACTCGCACGGCACGGTTGCGCCTCTGTGCTCGGCGGCGAGCGTCGCGTAGTCCAGATCGCGGCCGGAGTCGCGTTTCATCGCTTTATCGAGGCCGCGATCGACGATGAGCACCTTCGCCGGCGGATACTGGGCGAGGCGCAGCGCTTCATCGACCAGATGCTTGTAGGGCACGGCTTTACCGCCGCGCATGCCGGCGTCGGCGGTCACCATGACTTTCGGCGTCGCGTCGTCGATGCGCGTCGCCAGACTCGCCGCGGCGAAACCTCCGAAGACCACCGAGTGAACCGCTCCGATGCGCACCGTGGCGAGCATGGCGAAAACCGCTTCCGGGATCATCGGCATGTAGATCAATACCCGATCGCCCTTGTGCACGCCTTGCGCGCGCAGCATGGCCGCGAGGCGGTTCACCTCCTCGAAAAGCTGGCGATAGGTGTAGACCTTGCGCTGATCGGTTTCAGTGGAAATGAAAATCAGCGCGGGCTGGTCCGCGCGCTTGGCAAGGTGGCGGTCGATCGCGTTGTGACAGAGGTTCAGGCGTCCGCCGACGAACCACCGTGCGAAGGGCGGGCGGCCGTAGTCGAGCACGCGCGAGAACGGCGTCTGCCAGTCGATCAGCGCGGCGCGCTCGCGCCAGAACTCGTCGACGTCGGCCAGCGAGCGTTTATGGGTTTCGACGTAGGTGGCCATCGCGTTCTCCTTAAGCTCTGGCCAAGGCTAAAACGTCCCCTCGACCGTCACCTTGCGCCGGATCAACCCTCGCGCGAATCGCCGCGGCACGCCGGGAGCCGAAGGAACCTCAATTGCCAACGGGATCAGCGCCGATGCGCACCACCGTCCGCCCTCGGATCATCCCCTTGAGGAAAGCATCGAAGTGAGTCGGGAGTTCGGCAAAATCGATCGTCCGCACCTTAGATTGGACGCGCGATGGCCTCCATTCGCGGGCCAGCTTGTCCCACAGCTTCTGCCTCAGAGCCATGGGTGTGTTTGCCGAATCGACGCCCAGCAGGTGCACGCCGCGCAAAATGAACGGCATCACGGTGGTGTTGAGCTTGGGGTCTGCGGCCAGGCCGACGCTTGCCACCGTGCCGCCTACCTTCATGGTCGACAGCAGCCACGCCAGCAGATCGCCGCCGAGATTGTCGACGGCGCCTGCCCAGGTCGCCTTGTCCAGCGCGCGTAATTTGCCCAAGTCGATACTCTGCCGCGCAAGGATCTCGCTGGCGCCGATCGACTTGAGGTAAGTCTCTTCCTCGGCCTTGCCGGTCAACGCGACCACGCGGTAACCCAGCCTCGAAAGGATGTCGATGGCGACGCTGCCGACACCGCCGGTGGCGCCATCGACGATCACCGGGCCGCTGCCGGGTGTCAGGCCATTGTGCTGCATGAGCTCGATCGCCAGCGCTGCCGTGTAGCCGGCGGTGCCCAGCGTCATGGCTTCAAAGGCGGTCATGTCGGAAGGCCGGCGCACAATCCAGTCCGCTGGCGCCCGGACGTATTCGGCGTAGCCCCCGTCGTGCGCCACGCCCATGTCGTAAGCATGAACGATGACTTTGTCGCCGTGCCTGAAGCGGGGATCGGCGGAAGTCTCCACCGTTCCTGCCATGTCGATGCCGGCGACCGTCGGATACTTGCGCATGATCTTCCCGGCGCCGTTATACGACAAGGCATCCTTATAGTTGATCGTGGAATACTTGGTGCGGACCAGCACGTCGCCGGGATCCAACTCCTCAGGGGCCATCTCGACAAAACGGCTGCGGATGACCCCATCTTCCTGGAAGGTCCGGTACGCCTTGAAGTGCTGCAGGGGCTGCATGGGCTTTTCCTCCTCCTCGAGTCGGGTTCAAATCGGCGCCGTGGCGGCCTCCCCCGCCATGTGCGGCAGCGCCATGTAATCGTGGGTGCGCATCTCCATCAGTCGACTGACGACGCGCGGGAAATCCTGGCTGTTCGGCCCTTCGCGATAGAGCTCTTCGGCCGGTACGGAGGCCGACAGGAGCAACTTTACCCGATGATCGTAGAGCACGTCGACGAGCCAGGTGAAGCGCCTCGCTGCGTTGCTCATATCTGGGGTAAGCCTGGGCACGTCAGAGACCATGACAACGGCAAAACGGCGCGCCAGCTCCAGGTAGTCGAGCTGTGAGCGCGGTCCCTCGCACAAGGTGGCGAAGTCGAACCAGACGACGCTTCCGCCGCGCCGCTTCGCCTTGAACGTGCGCGACTCGATGCTAAGCCGCTGGTCCTCGTCACCGCCGGGACGCATCCGCTCGTACAGCGCCGCGAGCTGTGTGTCGGCCGAGCCGGGAGGACCGGTGTAGTAGCACGCTCCGTGCTCGAGTTCGCGCAGACGGTAGTCCACGCCGCCGTCCACCTCGATCACGTCGAGCCAGCGCCTGATCAACTCGATGGTCGGCAAGAGCTTCTGGCGCTGCAGTCCGTCCGGATAGAGATCCTCGGGCTTGTAGTTGGACGTCATCACGAACACGATGCCGCGCTCGAACAATGCGCTCAATAGCCGGCCGAGAATCATCGCGTCGGCGACGTCTGAAACGTGAAACTCGTCAAAGCAGATTAGGCGATGCCTGTGCGCGATGCGCGCCGCCACCGCAGCCAGGGGATCGACGGTCTTGGAATGCGCGCGAAGGTCTTCATGCACGCCCTTCATGAAGGCATGGAAATGCACTCGGGTCTTGCGCCGTAGCGGCACGGCGGTGCAGAACGCATCCATGAGAAAAGTTTTTCCCCGCCCGACTCCGCCGAAAAAATACACTCCACGCGGAGGCACTGGCGGATTGAGCCAGCGCCGCAGCAGCGAGCGCCGCGCATCGCGAAACGCGACCAGCTCGTCGTAGAGTGCCTGCAGGCGATCAAGCGCGCGCTCCTGGGCGATGTCCAGAACGATTTCTCGACGAGCGAGTTCCGGCGCCAGGTGGTCGCGCAACGCACCACCCCTCGCTGCAGACGGGGTCCGGATAGCGTCGTTCACAACCGGACCCCGGGGCGTCAGATGTTGAGGGTGCGCTTGTCGACTGCGAGAGCCGCCTCCTTGACGGCCTCCGACAGCGACGGATGCGCGTGACAAATGCGCGCGATGTCTTCGCTCGCCGCGCCGAATTCCATGGCGACCACACCTTCGGCGATCAGCTCGGAAACCATGGGACCGATGGCGTGCATGCCGAGAATGCGATCGGTCTTGGCGTCGGCGAGAATCTTGACGAAGCCGCGCACATCGCCGAGCGCTCGGGCGCGGCCGTTGGCGCTGAACGGAAACGAGCCGGAGCGATACGCGACTCCAGCGGATTTCAGCTGCTGCTCGGTTTGCCCGACCCAGGCGATTTCCGGTGACGTGTAGATCACCCATGGGACGGTGTTGAAGTCGACGTGACCGTGCTGGCCCGCGATCCGCTCGGCGACAGCGACGCCTTCGTCCTCAGCCTTGTGCGCAAGCATCGGACCGCGCACGACATCGCCGATCGCCCAGACACCGGCGAGGTTGGTCCTGCATTCTCCATCGACCGCAACAAAGCCGCGCTCATCTAGTTTCAGCCCCACTCGATCCGCGTCGAGGCTTTGGGTGTAGGGAACGCGCCCGATCGACACGACGAGCTTGTCGAACTGTGCGCGTTGCTGTTTCCCCGAAGCGTCGACGTATTCGACCGTCACGTCCTTTGCGGTGACGACGTGCGTGATGTTGACGCCGAGCTCGATTTTGAGCCCCTGTTTCGCGAATTGCTTCCAAGCCTCGCCGGCCACCTGTTCGTCGGCGGCTCCCAGGAACACCGGAAGCGCCTCCAGAATCGCGACCTCGGATCCCAGGCGCCGCCATACGCTCCCCATCTCCAGGCCGATAACCCCGGCGCCGACGACGCCCAGGCGCTTCGGCACGTCGGGAATCGCCAGAGCACCCTCGTTGTCGAGAATCAGCTTGTTGTCGAACGCCACTCCGGGCAACTCGCGAGGCTTCGAGCCGGTGGCGATGATGACGTTCTTCGCCCCGAGGTCCGCTGCCCCGGGACCTGCCACCCTTACCTGCCACGCTCCGGGGCTTCCACCGGCGAAGCTTCCCACACCGTGGAAAAAACGAATCTTGTTCTTCTTGAACAGATAGAGAATGCCGTCGTTATTCTGGCGCACCACCTTGTCCTTGCGTGCCAGCACGCGCTTGACGTCGATCGCAACGTCCTTCACCTCGATACCGTGCTCGGCGAAGGCGTGACCGGCGTGCTCGAAATTCTCTGACGATTGCAACAGCGCCTTGGACGGAATGCAGCCGACGTTGGTGCAGGTGCCGCCCGGTGCTGGTTTGCCTTCGGCGTTCTTCCAATCGTCGACGCAAGCAGTGGAGAACCCGAGCTGAGCAGCGCGGATCGCGGCGACGTAGCCGCCGGGGCCACCGCCGATGACGACGACGTCGAACTGTTCAGCCATGCAAAGCTACTGCGCGCCCCGATTGCTTTGCAATTTCGGCGCGCCTCGCGCGCCCGGCGGCGCTCGTTACGATTTGCTCAGCGCTTCGTATCGACATTGATGTGGGTCTGCGGTCTTACAGATCCAAAAGCATTCTCGCCGGATCCTCCAGCGCTTCCTTGATCGCAACCAGCGACAGCACTGCCTCACGTCCGTCGATGATGCGGTGGTCGTACGACTGCGCGAGGTAGTTCATCGGCCGAACAACGATCTGGCTGTTTTCGACGACCGCGCGTTCCTTGGTTGCATGCACGCCCAGAATCGCCGACTGGGGCGGATTGATGATCGGTGTGGAGAGCATGGAACCGAAGACTCCACCATTGGAGATGGTGTAGGTGCCGCCGGTCAGCTCTTCCACAGTGAGCTTGCCCTCCTGGGCGCGGCGGCCGAAGTCGGCGATCTGCTGTTCGATTTCGGCGATGGTGAGCTGGTCGGCGTCGCGCAGAATCGGCACGACGAGCCCGCGCGGACTGCCCACGGCAATGCCGATGTCGAAGTAGCCGTGATAGACGATGTCGGTGCCGTCGATGGAAGCATTCACCGCAGGAAACTTCCTCAGCGCGTGAACCGCCGCCTTGACGAAAAAGCCCATGAAACCGAGCTTGACGCCGTGCTCTTTTTCAAAGCGTTCCTTATAGCGGTTGCGCAGCTCGATCACCGGCGCCATGTTCACTTCGTTGAAGGTGGTGAGGATCGCAGCGGTCGATTGCGATTGCACCAGGCGCTCTGCGACACGCTGTCGCAGGCGCGACATCGGGACCCGTTGCTCGGGTCGCCCGCCGAGGCTCGGCGGCTGTGGCGCGGCGGGAGCCTTGGCAAGCGGCTGCGGTGCAGACGGCGGCGGAGTGGGCTTCGCCGTCGTGCTTTTTGCTTCCACCGCGCCCAACACGTCGCCCTTGGTAATTCGTCCGCCGCGGCCGGAGCCGGTGATGTCTTTCGCGCTGACGCCCTCGTCCGCCATGAGCTTTCGCGCCGAGGGCATGGCCGAAGGCGCGGCTTGCGACGACGCCACTGGTGGTGGCGATGAAGGCGACGCCGCGGCTGGTGGTGAGGGCGTCGCTGCGGCCGTTGCGCCTGCGGCGAGCGTCGCTTTGGCGGCGGTGTCGATGACGGCGATGACTTCCTGTGCCGTCACGGTCGCGCCGTCGGGCTTGCGTATCTCGGCAATGACACCGGAATCGGGAGCCGGCAACTCCAGCACGACCTTATCGGTCTCGATGTCGATCAGATTCTCGTCGCGCTTGACCGGTTCGCCTGCCTTCTTGTGCCAGTTGACGAGGGTCGCCTCGGTGATTGATTCCGGCAGCACGGGCACCTTGACCTCGATGAGCATGGGCGTCTCGATCAATGTGCGGTGACCATTTCACCGAGCGTGAGCGTGGAGGCGAACGCTTGCAGCACCAGCTCGCGCTGCTGCGCGACGTGCTTGCTCATGTATCCGACGGCCGGCGAGGCGGAGATCGGTCTGCCCGCATAGGCGAGCACCTGCTCCTCAGCGATGTCGGAGCGCAGATACGCGCGCAGCCTGTACCAGGCGCCCTGATTCTGCGGCTCCTCCTGGCACCAGACGATTTCCTTGGCGTTCGGGTACGCCGCGATCTGCGCCTTGAAGTCGGCGTGCGGGAATGGGTACTGCTGCTCGAGCCTGATGATCGCAACGTCGTCGATCTTCGCCTCGCGACGGTGGGCCATCAGATCGTAGTACACCTTGCCGCTGCACACGATCACCCGGCGAATGTTTTTCGCCTGCAGCTCCTCGGTCTCGCCGATCACGGTCTGAAAACGCCCGTCGGCGAGCTGTTCAAGCGTCGATACAGCTTCCTTGTGCCGGAGCAGGCTTTTCGGGCTCATGACGATCAGCGGCTTCCGGAAGTCGCGCACCATCTGTCGCCGCAGCAGGTGAAAGATCTGCGCCGGCGTCGTCGGCACGCACACCTGCATATTGTGCTCGGCGCACAGTTGCAGGTAGCGCTCGGGACGGGCCGAGGAATGTTCCGGGCCCTGACCTTCGTAGCCGTGCGGCAGCAGAAGCGTGAGCCCGGATACCCGGCCCCATTTGACTTCGCCGGCGGCAATGAACTGATCGATGACGACCTGCGCTCCGTTGGCGAAGTCGCCGAACTGCGCTTCCCAGGCGACCAGCTTGTTCGGTTCCGATGTCGAGTAGCCGTATTCGAAGCCTACGACTGCCTCCTCCGACAGCACCGAATCGATGACATCGAAGCACGGTTGCCCCTCGGCGATGTGCTGCAGCGGAACCCAGATGCCTGCATCCCATTTTTCGCGGTTCTGGTCGTGCAGCACGGCGTGCCGGTGCGAGAACGTGCCGCGTCCCGAGTCCTGGCCGGAAAGGCGCACGCCAAATCCCTGATCGACCAAGCTTGCATAGGCGAGCGTCTCGCCCATGCCCCAGTCGAGCGGCATCTCCCCCTCGCCCATGGCGCGACGGTCGGCGATGACCTTTTCAACCCGCGGGTGGAGCTTGAAGTTCGACGGCACGGTGGTGACCTTCTGCGCCAATGCCTTGAGTTTTTTCATCGGCACCCGCGTATCGGCGACGTCGGTCCAGTGCTTGCCTATGAAGCGGCTCCAGTCGACCGCGAACGGCGGCTTGTAGTTCGACAGGATCGTCGTATTGGTGGCATTGCCCTTGTCGATCGCCGCGCGGTAGGTGGCAATCATGCCTTCCGCCTCTTCCTCCGTGACGACACCGGCCTTCACCAGCCGTTGCGCATAGAGCGCGCGCGTGCCCGGATGCTGATGGATTTTCTTGTACATCAGCGGCTGCGTGATCATCGGCTCGTCCGCCTCGTTGTGGCCCTGACGGCGGAAGCAGACCAGGTCGATGAACACGTCCTTGTCGAACTTCTGCCGAAATTCAATCGCCACCTCAACGGCGAGAAGGCACGCTTCAGGGTCGTCGCCGTTGACGTGAAAGATCGGCGCCTCGACCATCTTCGCCACGTCGGTGCAATAGAGCGTCCCCCGCGTGTCGCGAGGGTCAGAGGTCGTGAAGCCGATCTGGTTGTTGATGACCAGGTGGATGGTGCCGCCGGTGCGAAAACCCCGCGTCTGCGAGAGGTTGAGCGTCTCCTGCACCACGCCCTGACCGGCGATAGCGGCGTCGCCGTGGATCAACACCGGCATGACCTGATCCCAAGTGGGATCGTTGCGCCGGTCCTGGCGGGCGCGTACCGAACCCTCGACCACGGGGTTGACGATCTCCAGGTGCGACGGGTTGAAGGCGAGCGTCAGGTGCATGGGTCCACCGGGGGTGACGACATCCGACGAGAACCCCTGGTGATACTTGACGTCCCCGGCCGACAGATCGATCGCCTGCTTGCCTTCGAACTCGGCGAACAGATTCTCTGGCATCTTGCCCAGCGTATTGACCAGAACGTTGAGTCGGCCGCGATGCGCCATGCCGATGACCATCTCCTGCACGCCAGCCGCGCCCGCCTTCTGGATCAACTGGTCGAGCATCGGGATCATGGTATCGCCGCCCTCGCCCGAGAAGCGCTTCTGGCCAACGTACTTGGTCCCCAGGTATTTCTCCAGCGTCTCGGCGGCGGTGAGTCGCTCGAGGATGTGCTTGCGGAATTCAACCGTGTAGTTGGGACGCGAGCGCAGCGGCTCGAGTCGCTCCTGGATGAAACGCTTCTGCGGCGTGTCGGCCATGTACATGTACTCGGCGCCGAAGGTGCCGCAGTAAGTCTCCTGCAGCGCTGCGATCAGGTCTTTGAGACGCATACGCGTCGCACCCTGCGGCGCGCCCTTGAACGAGCCGATGTCGTACTCGGTGTCCATGTCAGCACCGCTGAAGCCGTAAGTCGCAATGTCGAGGTCGGCGATGTACGGCCGCTCCTGCCGCTGCAGCGGATCGAGATCAGCGTGAAACATGCCGAGCGTGCGGAACTTGCTGATCAGCCTCAAGACAAGAACTTGCTTGTGCAACGCCTGCGCGTCGACCATGCCTCCGGTGAGCCGCCGGCTCTTGGCGAGCTGGATGAACGACTCGACCACCGGCGCGTGGGCGACATCCTGGGCGCCATCGCGCAGCGAATCGAAATACGCCCGCCAGTCCGCGCTGACCGACGCCGGGTCCCCGAGGTAAAGCTCGTACAGCTCCTCGATGAACGGCGCATTGCCCCCAAACAGCGTGCTGGTTTGCTGAAACTCTTGCATCATGGTCATGGCATCACCTGTGAGATGGGGGCACAGCCGGGTCGACCCAAGCGATCAGGGTCTGTTAACGCTGCGCAAGCGGCTTGACGTCGCGGCGCTTGGCACCGGTGTAGAGCTGGCGAGGGCGCCCGATCTTCTGCTCCGGATCGGAGATCATTTCGTTCCACTGGGCGATCCAGCCGATGGTGCGTGCCAGCGCGAATATCGCCGTAAAGAGGCTCACCGGAATGCCGATCGCCCGCTGCACAATGCCCGAGTAGAAGTCGACGTTGGGATAGAGCTTGCGCTGCACGAAGTAATCGTCTTCAAGCGCGATCTTTTCCAGCGTCATCGCCAGCTTGAACAGTCGGTCGTCGTGCAGGCCGAGATCCTCCAGCACAGCGTGGCACGCCTCGCGCATGAGCTTCGCCCGCGGGTCGTAATTCTTGTACACCCGGTGGCCGAAGCCCATCAGCTTGACGCCTGAATTCTTGTCCTTGGCCTTCTTGATGAACTCGCCGATCTTGGAGACGTCGCCGATCTCCTCGAGCATGTTGAGCGCCGCTTCGTTGGCGCCTCCGTGCGCTGGCCCCCACAGGCAGGCGATCCCGGCGGCAATGCATGCGAACGGATTGGCGCCCGAAGACCCTGACAGCCGGACTGTCGAGGTCGAGGCATTCTGCTCGTGATCGGCGTGCAGGATGAAGATGCGGTCGAGCGCGCGTACCAGGACGTCGTTGACCTTGTATTCCTCGCACGGCACCGAGAACATCATGCGCATGAAGTTCGCGGTGTAGTAGAGCTCGTTGCGCGGGTACACAAACGGCTGGCCGACCGTGTACTTGTGGCACATCGCCACCAGCGTCGGGAGCTTGGCGATCAGGCGTATCGCCGAAACGTGGCGATGGTAGGGGTCGGTGATGTCCAACGAGTCGTGGTAGAACGCGGAGAGCGAACCGACGACGCCGACCAGCATGGCCATCGGGTGCGAATCGCGGCGGAAACCCCGGAAAAACGCGCTCATCTGCTCGTGCACCATGGTGTGCTGCGTCACGGTGTTGACGAATTCCTTCTTCTGCTCAGCGTTCGGCAGCTCGCCTGCGAGCAACAGATAGCAGACCTCGAGGAAGTCGCAGTGCACGGCGAGCTGCTCGATGGGATAGCCGCGGTACAGAAGCTCGCCCTTGTCACCGTCGATGTAGGTGATCGTCGACGTGCACGCCGCGGTGGACAGGAAGCCGGGATCGTAGGTGAAATGCCCCGTCTTGGAGTAGAGCGGACGAATATCGACGACGGCGGGGCCGATGGTCCCGGGCAGCACGGGAAGCGTGACGGCGGGCGCGCCGTCGCTGAAGGTCAGGGTGGCGGTAGTGTCGGTCATGTTGTTTGCTCCAGGGCAATTAAGGCGTGGCGTGCCGCGTCCTTATACTCCGTTGCTCAAACGCTCCTCATGCGCTGGATCAAAGGGGCGACTGTCTCATCGGCGGGCTCACGACGCCCGGACAGCAGGTCCCATAAGTCGTTGTCGCCAAGATCGAGCAGCTTGTCCAGCGCCGCAACTTCGCTCTCGCTCATCGAGTCGCCGCGAGCATCGAGAAAGCGGGCGAGTATCAGATCGTTCTCGAGCAGCCCGCGCCGGCAGCGCCAGCGCAGGCGGGCCAGCCTTCGCTCGTCGACCATGCGCCGCCCCATCCTCCAGCCCTGCGCCTATACCGCACGCCTGACCAGGAGCTCGCGGATCTTCCCGATCGCCCGGGTCGGGTTGAGCCCTTTGGGACAGACGTCGACGCAATTCATGATCGTGTGACAGCGGAACAGCCGGTACGGGTCTTCCAGATTGTCCAGCCGCTCATTGGTCGCCTGGTCACGCGAGTCGGCAATGAAGCGGTAAGCGGCGAGCAGGCCAGCCGGCCCCACGAACTTGTCGGGGTTCCACCAGAAAGAAGGACACGCGGTGGAGCAGCACGCGCACAGAATGCATTCGTACAGTCCGTCCAGCTCGTCGCGCTCTTGCGGCGACTGCAGCCGCTCCTTTTCGGGCGGAGGTGTTTCGTTGACCAGGTACGGCTTGATCGAATGGTACTGTTTGAAGAACTGGCTCATGTCCACGATCAGATCGCGGATGATCGGCAAGCCCGGCAAAGGGCGTAGCTCGACCGGCTCCTTGACGTCGCGCAGATTGGTAATGCAGGCCAGCCCGTTCTTGCCGTTGATGTTCATCGCGTCGGAGCCGCAAACTCCTTCGCGGCAGGAGCGGCGGAATGCAACGGTGTCGTCCTGCGCCTTCAACCGCACCAGCGCATCGAGAAGCATCCGGTCGTGCGGGTCCAGAGCAACATCGTAATCCTGCATGCGCGGCTCGGAGTCCTTTTCCGGGTCGTAGCGGTATACACGAAATTTCATCCGTTGCTCCGAATATCCAAGACGCTCAGGTTCCCTGCCCGTTCCTGTCAATAGGTGCGCACCTTGGGAGGGAACGCATCGACCGACAAGGGCTTCATGTTGACCGGCTTGTAGGTCAGTCGGTTGCCTTCGCGATACCAGAGCGTGTGCTTGAGCCAGTTGGCGTCGTCGCGTTCGGGATAGTCGCTGCGTGCCTGCGCGCCGCGCGATTCGCGGCGCGCCTCGGCCGACACAATCGATGCCTTGGCGGTCTCGATCAGGTTGTCCAACTCGAGCGCTTCGACGCGCGCGGTGTTGAAGACGCGGCTCTTATCCTTGATGGCGACGCGCGAAGCGCGCTCGGCGAGCTCCATCACCTTGCGCACTCCTGCGGACAGAAGGTCCTGGTTGCGAAAGACGCCGCAATGCGCCTGCATGGTCCTGCGCAACTGATGTGCGACGTCAGCGACTTGCTCGCCCGAAGTCGCTCCGTCGATGCGAGCGAGTCGTGCACGTGTTTCATCACCAGCATCGCGCGGCAGCCGCTTCTGGTCGCGACGCTCAAGGCGCTGCTCGACGACGTGATTGCCAGCGGCACGGCCGAACACCAGGAGATCGAGCAATGAATTGGTTCCGAGCCTGTTTGCGCCATGGACCGAGACGCAGGCGCATTCGCCGATGGCGTATAAGCCATCGACTACGCTGTTCGGGTCGCCATCGCGCGGCGCGACGACCTGGCCGTGGACGTTGGTCGGAATGCCGCCCATCTGATAATGGATGGTCGGGACCACCGGGATGGGCTCCTTTATCGGATCCACATTGGCGAACTTGATGGCGATCTCTCGAATCGAGGGGAGCCGCTTGTTGATCACGTCCGGCCCCAGATGGTCCAGCTTGAGCAGCACGTGGTCCTTGTGCTCGCCGCAACCGCGGCCTTCCTTGATTTCCTGGTCCATCGAGCGCGAAACGACATCGCGCGAGGCAAGGTCCTTCAGGTTAGGTGCGTAGCGCTCCATGAAGCGCTCGCCGTTGCAGTTGAGCAGAATGCCGCCCTCGCCACGCACGCCCTCGGTGATCAGGACGCCGGCGCCGGCGACCCCTGTCGGGTGAAACTGCCAGAATTCCATGTCTTCGAGCGGGATTCCCGCCCGCGCCGCCATTCCAAGACCGTCGCCAGTATTGATAAAGGCGTTGGTGCTCGCGGCGAATATGCGCCCTGCTCCACCGGTGGCAAACAGCGTGGCCTTGGCCTGCAGGATCATCACGTCGCCGGTTTCCATCTCCAGCGCAGTCACGCCCAAGACGTCCCCGTCGCTGTCGCGCACCAGATCGAGCGCCATCCACTCGACAAAGAACTGGGTTCGTGCCCGGACGTTGCGTTGATACAGCGTGTGCAGCATTGCATGCCCGGTGCGGTCGGCGGCGGCGCAGGCACGCTGCACAGGCTTCTCGCCAAAGTTCATCGAATGCCCTCCGAACGGCCGCTGATACAGCGTACCGTCGGGATTGCGGTCGAACGGCATTCCGAAGTGTTCCAGCTCGTACACGACCTGTGCGGCCATCCTGCACATGTATTCGATGGCATTCTGGTCGCCGAGCCAATCCGACCCTTTGACCGTGTCGTACATGTGCCAGATCCAGTTGTCCTCCGACATATTGCCCAGGCTTGCGCCGATGCCGCCCTGCGCGGCAACGGTGTGCGACCGGGTCGGAAACACCTTGGAAAGCACGGCGACCGAGAGACCCCCTTCGGCGAGCTGCAGGGCGGCGCGCATGCCGGCGCCTCCAGCGCCGACCACGATCGCGTCGAACTTGCGGACCGGCAACGGGCTCACGCGCGCCCCCACATGATCTGCACCAGCCACGCCGCGTACGCCAGCAGCACAACGACCGTAAGGACTTCGAAGGTCAGGCGAAGGCCCGCCGGCTTGATGTAATCCATCCAGATGTCGCGCACGCCGATCCAGGCGTGCCAGAACAGCGCCAGAGCGAACAGCAGCGTCGCGATGCGAAACGCCGTTCCCGCAAAAAGCTGCTGCCATAGCGCGTAGTCGAGGCCGCCGTTATAAAGGGCGATGCCGAGAATGAGCAGTGTGTAGACCGCCATCACAACGGCGGTTATGCGCTGTGCGAGCCAGTCGCCGGACCCGTAGTGGGCGCCGACCACGACGCGTTTCACCATAGACGCGCCCCGACGATCAATGTCAGCGCCAGGCTTGCGAGGATGACGACTGCACTCGACTGGCGCGCGGGTTTGAGTTCTATGCCTTTATGCAGGTCGAGCAGCAGAAACCGAATGCCTGCGCAAAGGTGATGCAGATAGGCCCAGATCAATCCGATAAGCACCAGCTTCGCGACCGGGTTCGAGAACGAGCTCGCAAGGCGATCGTAGGCGGCCGCCGAGTCGAGACTCGACTGCAGCGCGTAGAGTGCGACCGGGATTCCGATCAGGAACAGCGCGGCGCCGCTTATCCTGTGCAGAATGGAGACGATGCCCGGAAGCGGCAGTCTGATCTGCACCAGATTGAGGTAGATCGGGCGCGGCTTGCTCACGAGCTTCACTCGCTAACCACAACGATTTCGGTGGAACACCAAGGGCGGGCAGCCGGACCGGTCGAGCCGCGGTCGCGGCATGCTGCAAGACTACGTAAATTATACAGCGATTCGGCTCGACGCGAGCCGTGCCGCCGTTGCGCTCGCGAGTCTGCAGCTCAGCCTTAAGGTGCGCGTTAGCCCAGCTCGTTGGAATAGAAGTGACGCCGGGTCGTGCACAAGCCACGTCGCCATTCGACGGGGCGCTCACCATAAGTAAATGTGACACGCTCGACCGCGAGTAGCGGCTCTCCGGGTCGCACCTTCAGAATGGGCGCGCTGGCCGCGTCGGCCGCCACGGCGGTGACCCGTTCCTGCGCCTTGAGCATCCGGACGCCGAATTGGGTCTCGAAAAAGCTGTACATCGAGCCGCGGTACGCGTCGATCTTCGCCTTAGTGAGGCCGCGGAAGAGAGCGCCGGGAAGAATGATTTCATCAAGAACGACGGGTTCACTCGCATACTCCAGCACGCGACGCACCGTAATGGTCGCGCTGCCCGGCTTGAGCTCCAGCCGTCGCGCAATCTCCGCGGGCACTTTCCCTCGCTTGACGTCGATCACCCTGCTCGCCGGATATTCGTCGCGACCATCGCTGCGGCGTATGCGCAGAAACCTGAACATCGACGCGCTTTCTTCGGTATGGGTAGCGACGAAGGTGCCTTTGCCCTGGCGGCGTACCACAAGGTTGTCGGCTGCGAGCGCGGCCAGCGCCTTGCGCACCGTACCGTGGGACACGCCGAAGCGCGAGGCCAGCTCCGTCTCGGCGGGAATTGCCTGACCGGGACGCCACTCGCCGGCCTCCAAGCTGCCCACCAGCAGCCCTTTGAGCTGCTCGTACAGCGGCTGAAAGGATGGCGTCGCGGTTCGTGCCTGATGCGGTCGAGTCATAGCGTCGCTGCGCGGAATGCTTTTCTTGTCCTATATCATATATCATGTATAGGACTTGTTGACACCGCCGTGGCCCTGCCCTTAACATCCGGCACAGGGTCGCGCCGCGCTGTTGTCCTTGTTTGAGCCCGCCCGCCCCTGCTTGAGCGCTCCACGCGACGTCCCAGGAGTCAACCATGAAAACCCCCGTACGTATTGCGGTAACCGGCGCCGCCGGACAGATCGGCTACAGCTTGTTATTCAGGATCGCCGCCGGAGAAATGCTCGGGCCCGATCAGCCTGTGCTGCTGCAGCTTCTGGAGCTGCCGATCGACAAGGCGCAGGCGGCCCTGAATGGCGTCATAATGGAACTCGAAGACTGTGCGTTTCCGCTGCTTGCAGGGATGAGCGGCAGCGCCGACCCCAGGGTGGCATTCAAGGATGCGGAAATCGCCATGCTGGTGGGCGCCAAACCGCGCGGCCCAGGCATGGAGCGCAAGGATCTGCTGCTCGAGAACGCCAAGATCTTCATCGAGCAGGGCAAGGCGCTCAACGAGGTCGCGCGACGCGACGTCAAGGTGCTGGTGGTGGGCAACCCAGCCAACACCAACGCCTACATCGCCATGAAGTCGGCGCCTAGCCTGCCCAAGAAGAATTTCACGGCGATGATCAGGCTCGACCACAACCGGGCGCTTTCACAACTCGCCGCAAAGTCCGGCAGGTCGGTCGGTTCGATCGAAAAGCTCATCGTCTGGGGCAATCACTCCCCCACGATGTATCCCGACTACCGCTTCGCAACTTCGGATAGCCAGTCGCTCAAGTCGATCATCAATGACGAGAACTGGAATCGGACGGTCTTTTTGCCGACCGTGGGCAAGCGCGGAGCCGCCGTCATTGCAGCCCGAGGGCTCTCGTCGGCCGCTTCGGCCGCCAACGCGGCTACCGACCACGTGCGCGACTGGATACGGGGCAGCGGCGGCAAATGGGTGACCATGGGTATTCCGTCCGATGGCAGCTACGGCATCCCACAGGACATAATCTACGGCGTCCCGGTGACCACGGCAGCGGGTGAATACACCCTCGTGCAGGGCCTCGAGATCGATCCCTTTTCGCGGGAGAAGATGGACGCGACGCTCAAGGAGCTTCAGGAGGAGCGCGCCGGCGTCGCTTCGTTGCTCGGCTGAGCGCAAATAAAGTTCGCGATTATGAGCCGGATCTCTTCGGGAGCAGCGTTTCGCGCCGCGCTGGCCGCGGAAAAGCCATTGCAGGTGCCCGGCGCGATTTGCGCCTATCACGCCATCCTGGCGCAGCGCTCGGGGTTCAAGGCAATCTATCTCTCCGGCGGCGGTGTGGCCGCCGGCTCCCTCGGCGTGCCCGATCTGGGCATATCGACACTCGACGACGTCCTGACCGACGTGCGCCGAATCACCGATGTATGCACGTTGCCGCTGTTGGTCGATGTCGACACCGGCTTCGGTGCCTCGGCGTTCAACGTCGCAAGAACGATCAGGTCCCTGATCAAGTTCGGCGCGGCGGCGATGCACATCGAAGACCAGGTCGGCGCCAAGCGCTGCGGCCACCGCCCGGGTAAGGAGCTGGTCGCCCAAGGCGAGATGGTCGATCGCGTCAAGGCAGCGGTCGACGCCCGCAGCGATCCCGACTTCGTGGTCATGGCACGTACGGACGCGCTTGCGGTGGAAGGCCTCGACGCAGCGATCGAGCGAGCCGCCGCGTACGTCGAAGCCGGCGCCGACATGATTTTCCCCGAAGCGATGACCGAGCTTTCGATGTACCGGCGTTTTGTCGAAGCGCTCAAGGTGCCGGTGCTGGCCAACATCACCGAGTTCGGAGCCACGCCCCTGTTCACCGTCGATGAGTTGCGCAGCGCCGGAGTCTCGATCGCGCTCTACCCCCTTTCCGCTTTTCGCGCGATGAACAAGGCGGCGCTCAACGTCTACCAGGTTCTGCGGCACGACGGAACGCAGAAGGCGGCTGTCGACACCATGCAGACCCGTGCCGAGCTGTACGACTATCTCGGCTACCATGCTTACGAGAACAAACTCGACGCGCTGTTCGCCAGGGATAAATGACCGTTCGGCATCGGCAGCGGCGCGAGACTGACGCAGATCAAAACGGATGTTCCGACGGCGTCCGATGCTGGTCTGCCTGAAGATGATCCGCGGGAGAGGTCCATGTCTGAAGCAACTGCGGTAACGACAAAACCCAAGAAGTCCGTCGCCTTGTCCGGCGTGGTCGCCGGCAACACTGCCCTGTGCACGGTCGGTCGCACCGGCAATGATCTGCACTATCGCGGTTACGACATCCTCGACATCGCCGACACCTGCGAGTTCGAGGAAATCGCCTATCTTCTGGTTCACGGCAAGCTGCCCAACACGGCGGAGCTGGTCGCTTACAAAGCGAAGCTCAAGTTCTTTAGAGGCATTCCGGCGCGCGTCAAGGTCGTTCTGGAGCAGCTTCCAGCTGCGGCGCATCCCATGGACGTCATGCGCACGGCCGTCTCGACGCTCGGCAGCGCCCTTCCCGAGCGCGACGATCACAGCGCTGCCGGCGCGCGCGACATTGCCGATCGTTTGATGGCTTCCCTGGGTTCGATGCTGCTCTACTGGTATCACTGGAGCCACAGCGGCAGACGCATCGAAGTGGAAACTGACGACGACTCCATCGGCGGACATTTCCTGAACCTGCTGCACGGCAAGCCGCCTTCGGCGCTGTGGACACGGGCGATGCACACATCGCTCAACCTCTATGCAGAGCACGAGTTCAACGCGTCGACCTTTACCGCGCGAGTCATCGCCGGCACCGGCTCCGACATGTACTCCGCCATCACCGGCGCCATCGGGGCGCTGCGGGGGCCGAAGCACGGCGGCGCCAACGAGGTGTCGTTCGAAGTGCAGAAGCGCTACGAGACCCTCGACGAGGCTGAAGCCGACATCCGCCGCAGGATCGAGGCCAAGGAAGTGGTCATCGGCTTCGGCCATCCGGTGTACACCGTCGCCGATCCGCGCAACCGCATCATCAAGGACGTCGCGCGCAAGCTCTCGCAGGACGCGACCAATATGAAAATGTTCGCAATCGCCGAGCGCATCGAGAGCGTGATGGCGAACGCCAAGAAGATGTTCGCCAACCTCGACTGGTACTCGGCGGTGAGCTATCACATGATGGGCGTTCCCACCGCCATGTTCACGCCGCTGTTCGTGATCTCGCGCACCGCGGGCTGGGCGGCCCACGTGATCGAGCAGCGCAGCGACGGCAAGATCATTCGCCCGAGCGCCAACTACATCGGCCCCGAAGACCAGAAGTTTGTCCCGATTGCCAAGCGCAAATGATTAAGCAGCCGCCCGCACGCGGGCTGTGGGTGCTCGCCACGGCATTGGTGTGCGCGTTTGCCTTGCTCATGGGCAGTGCGGAGTCGGCCGACGAGCAGCCAGCTGACCGCGCGGCTGCGATTGCCGCTGCAACCGCGCAAGCTGCGCAGTGGCTGGGCGAACTCGATGCGCAGCGCTATGCCGAAAGCTGGGAGCAGATGGCTCCCGTGCTCCAGCAGAGATTCAACGAGGAAGAATGGGTTCGCGAGGTGGGCCGTCCGCGTGAAGCGCTTGGTCGCTCCTTGATTCGCGAGCAAAAACAGGCCGAGTTTTCATCGCAGGTGCGCGGCGCGCCGTCGGGACAATACGTAACAGTGGTGTACCTTACCGAGTTCGCTAACGTGCCGTTGACCGTGGAAAAGGTCGTGCTGCAGCTTGACGACAGCGGACGGTGGCGCGTCGCTGGCTACGACATCAATAGGGCTCCCGCGGTGCCATCCGGCAACGACCTGCCCGCGAAAAAAGCGGCGCCACCGTCAAAGGAATAATCATGTCCGCTCCCATCTCCAATGTTCGTCCCAAGCCTGACAAGGTCCTCGTCGACATCGCCGACTATGCTGCGAGCTACAAGATCACCAGCAAGGAAGCCTACGAAACGGCGCGCTACTGCCTCATGGACACGCTGGGCTGCGGATTCGAGGCCCTGTCCTATCCCGCCTGCACCAAGCTCCTAGGGCCCATCGTAGCGGGGACCATCGTCCCCAACGGCTCACGGGTGCCGGGAACGCAATTCCAGCTCGATCCTGTGCAGGCCGCGTTCAACATCGGCGCGATGATCCGCTGGCTCGACTTCAACGACACCTGGCTTGCCGCGGAGTGGGGTCACCCGTCGGACAATTTGGGCGGCATCCTCGCTACCGCCGACTGGCTGTCACGCAACGCAGTCGCGGCCGGCAAAGCGCCGCTCACGATGAAAGACGTGCTGACTGCGATGATCAAGGCGCACGAGATCCAGGGCGTCATCGCGCTCGAGAACAGCTTTAACCGCGTCGGGCTCGATCACGTCTTGCTGGTCAAGGTCGCCTCGACCGCGGTCGTGGCCGCGATGCTGGGGCTTTCGAGAGACGAGATTATCGATGCGCTGTCGCTCGCCTGGGTCGACGGACAGAGCCTGCGCACCTACCGGCACGCCCCCAACACAGGGTCGCGTAAGAGCTGGGCCGCGGGTGACGCAACCTCGCGCGCGGTTCGCTTGGCTCTCATGACATCCAAGGGCGAGATGGGCTACTCGTCGGTGCTCAGCGCCAAGACCTGGGGCTTCTACGACGTGCTGTTCAAGGGCGAAGCATTTCGCTTCAAGCGCGCCTACGGCAGCTACGTCATGGAGAACGTGCTGTTCAAGATCAGCTTTCCGGCGGAATTCCACGCCCAGACTGCGGTCGAATGTGCAATGGCGCTGCATCCCCAAGTAAAGGACAAGCTCGACGCCATCCGCAAAATTACCATCCGTACCCACGAATCGGCGATTCGGATCATCGACAAGCAGGGGCCGCTGGCGAATCCGGCCGATCGCGATCACTGCATTCAGTACATGGTCGCGGTGCCGCTGATCTTTGGGCGGCTCACCGCCTCCGACTACGAGGACAGCGTCGCGGCGGACCCCCGCATCGACGCGTTGCGAGCTAAAATGAGCTGCGTCGAGGACCGCAAGTTCTCGCGCGACTATCTCGACCCCGACAAGCGCTCCATCGCCAACGCCATCACCGTCGAGTTCAAGGACGGCGGCAAGCTCAAGGAAGTCGTCGTCGAATATCCGATCGGCCACCGGCGTCGGCGAAAGGAAGGCATTCCCCTGCTCGTGGAAAAATTCAAGACCAATCTGGCGCGCCGCTTTCCGGCCAAACAGCAGCAGGCGGTCCTCGCACTCGCTCTCGACGCCGGCCGCCTCGAAGCCACGCCGGTCAACACCTTCGTCGACATGCTTGTCATATGAAAGCCTTGCATTCCGCGCGCTTGACAATGATCGTCTGCGCGAGCTCGATCGCTCTCTTCAGCTGCCTTGCTTCAGCCGCGGAACCTCCGGTGCTCAAGTCGGGCCTGTGGGAGGTCGCGCGCGCGACTAGCCAGCAGCCGGGCCAGAAGCGGGTTACGACCATGTGTCTCGACGACTCGGTGCAAGCTGAGATGCGTGACTTCGGGATGGGAATGGCCAAGACCATGTGCTCGAAGAATGATCGCAGCTTCGACGGCACGCGCATGACCATCAGCTCGGTGTGTCAGATGGGTCCCACGACGCTCAGCAGTCGACTGGTGATGACGTTCAAGGGCAACACCGCTTATCACACCGATGTGTCCGCGAACTACGATCCGCCGATGATGGGCACCTCGGAATCCAAGATGTCGGTCGACGCCAAATGGACCGGCCCGTGCAAGGCAGGTCAGAAGGCAGGCGACATGACGCTCGAGACCGGGCAGACCGTGAACATCAAGTCGTTCATGAATAAATAGTGGCTCGCTTGAAAAGGGTGAAGGAACCCGCGCAACTCAAATGAGGGGCACGCCATGAAGCACAACCTGTTCGGCTCACTGCAACGATTCAACACCGCCTCTGGCGCGACCGGCGAATACTATGCGCTCCCGGCACTCGAGGAGGCCGGCCTCGGCAAAGTTTCTCGGCTGCCGGTTTCCCTGCGCATCGTGCTGGAAAGCGTGCTGCGCAACTGCGACGGCAAGAAAGTCACCGAAGAGCACGTTCGCCAGCTCGCGAGTTGGTCGCCGACTGCCGCCCGCACCGACGAGATCCCGTTCGTCGTCGCCCGCGTCGTGCTGCAGGATTTCACCGGTGTGCCGCTTCTGTGTGACCTCGCGGCGATGCGCGGCGTTGCCCACCGCATGGGCAAGAACCCCAAGGTGATCGAGCCGTTGGTGCCGGTCGACCTGGTCGTTGACCATTCGGTGCAGGTCGACTACTACGGCACAAGGAATGCGCTCGACCTCAACATGAAGGTCGAATTCCAGCGCAACGCCGAGCGCTATAAGTTCATGAAGTGGGGCATGCAGGCGTTCGACACCTTCAAGGTCGTGCCTCCGGGCATCGGCATCGTCCACCAGGTCAATCTCGAGTATCTCGCGCGCGGCGTGCACGAGAAAGATGGCATCTCCTATCCCGACACGCTGGTAGGTACCGATTCTCACACGACGATGATCAACGGCATCGGCGTCGTTGGCTGGGGTGTGGGCGGCATCGAGGCGGAGGCCGGCATGCTCGGGCAGCCGGTGTACTTGCTGACGCCGGATGTCGTCGGCGTGCACATGAAGGGACGCCTCGCCGAAGGCGTGACCGCGACCGATCTCGTGCTCGGCGTGACCGAGATGCTGCGCAAGGCGAAGGTCGTCGGCAAGTTCGTGGAGTTCTTCGGCGAGGGCGCCGCGTCGCTTTCGGTGCCGGACCGCGCGACCATCGGCAACATGTCGCCCGAATACGGCGCCACCATGGGCTTCTTCCCCGTCGATGACAAGACGGTCGATTATCTGACGAAGACCGGCCGCACCAAGGACGAGATCGAAGCCTTCGAAGCCTACTTCCGCGCGCAAGAGCTCTTCGGCATGCCGAAATCCGGTGCGATCGATTATTCGCAGACGCTCGAGCTGGATCTCGCGACCATCGTGCCCAGTCTCGCCGGGCCGAAGCGCCCGCAGGATCGCATCCCGTTGCCGAAGATGAAGGAGTCGTTCAATACGCTGTTCTCCAAGCCTATGGCGGACAACGGCTTCAATCAACCCGCCGACAAGCTGGCAAAGCGCTATCCGACGAAGCTATACAGCGGAGCCGCGCCGCAAGTGAACGACGCGAAGCTTCAGCTGCATAACCCCGCGGCGCCGCTCGACGTGGTCGAGATGGTGAACAACCGCCCGACGGCCGACCGCGTCGCCGTCACCAGCGGCAAACCGATCGAGATCGCCAACGGGGACGTGCTGATCGCGGCGATTACCTCGTGCACGAACACGTCCAACCCTGGCGTCCTGCTCGCAGCGGGTCTGCTTGCGAAGAAGGCCAACGCGAAAGGACTCAAGGTCAAGCCGCACATCAAGACCTCGCTCGCACCCGGCTCGCGCGTGGTCACCGATTACCTCACCAAATCGGGACTCATGCCGGAGCTCGAGAAGCTCAACTTCTACCTCGCCGGCTACGGGTGCACGACCTGTATCGGCAACTCGGGTCCGCTCGATCCGGCGATCGAAGAGG
>DATFSE010000025.1:0-5989 GCA_035262745.1 Casimicrobiaceae bacterium
CGAGCCCAAAATAATCACTCGCAGTCCGCCCCTCCTCCCCCTCCGCGCTCTCCATCCTCCCGCACGCACGCGAATGACCGGTATCTGGCGACGAAGACGAATGGCCGGTTATGGCCGTTCAGCGAAATTCGCGAACGTCCGGTATCGGACCAGGCAAGACAACGGATCGACTCCCGTCGACCCACTACGGTAGTTCAATATTCTGAGAAGTGGACATTGCGGCGAATCGCGCCATACAAGCAAACGAACCCCTCGTGATTGCGGATTCTTGACACACCAACTATAGTTCACGCGCACTAAGGTCAGCCGAAGGGAGCGGATGGCACAGGACCCGCGTCGATTGGCGACGCCCGTCTCAGCCGATGTGGCTGACTATTCCCGTCTACCCGCGCTCATGCGACGGATGTTCATCGGAGCACTGGCAGGAGCGCTCCTCGCCATACCGTATGCAGCGGTAGCTCAAACACCGGGCAAAATTTGGCGGGTTGGTTTCCTCGAAGCAGGTGCGCCAACGGCCAACCCGCAATTCATTGATGCTTTTAAACAGGGTTTGGCGGCACTCGGCCATGTCGAGGGTCAGAACGTCGTCATCATCGATCGCTGGGCGGACGGCGAGATCGACCGTTTTCCGGCGCTGTTAAGCGAGATAGTGCAGCTCAAACCGGATGTCATCGTAGTGGGGTCGACAGCAGGCGCGCTGGCAGCCAAGGCTGCGGTGTCAGCGATTCCCGTTGTCTTTGTTGGTGTCCAAGATCCGTTGGGTGCGGGCCTCGTCGGCAGCTTGGCGCGGCCGCAGGGAAACCTTACTGGCTTTTCTTTGGCGGAAGAGGATGGTCTGCTTGGCAAGCGGCTTGAGATCCTCAGGGAAATGGTGCCCGCGATTGACCGCTTGGCATTGATCTCGAATCCGGCGTCGCCGACCGGCGCGCCGCGCCTAAAGGAGGCGCGTTCGGCCACCGCGAAGTTCGGAATGACTTTGATGCCCTTCGAAGTACGAGACGCGAAGGAGCTCGATGCCATCTTCGCCACGATAGCCAAGGAAAGGATTGGGGCTTTGATGGTGATCGCCGACCCGCTGACCGTTAGGAATCGCCAGCGGATCGTGGCTTTGGCCGCCAGCAAACGGGTTCCGGCCATGTACTCGTTCTTGGAATTCGCGCAGGCGGGTGGTCTGGTCGCGTACGGTCCCAGCGTGCCTGAGCTCTTCCGCCGCGCGGCCACCTACGTCGACAAGCTATTGAAAGGCGCTAAGCCGGCCGACTTGCCGGTCGAGCAGCCCACCAAGTTTGAGCTCTTGATCAATCTCAAGACCGCAAAAACGCTCGGTCTCACGATCCCGCAATCGCTGCTACTGCGCGCAGACGAGGTAATTCAGTAAGGCGAGGGGTCTGACATGGACCCTGCCGGCAGTGATCGGCGGCGAGTCCGATGTAGCCACTGGATGACCGGTTTTTGCGCAGGTTTCCGTGGAACGCTCGCGCAGCGCATACGGCAGCTCGCTTAGCATTGTCCGGTGCTGCTACTGCAAGGCACGTATTCGCACGAGCCGCCGGGACGCTTGCGCTCGCTCGTTTGCTCACCGTCAAACATCCGATCCATGATCAGCCGTCGCGCAACTGCGGCAACACCGCACGCAGATGGCCGATGAGGCTGTCGAGTTGAGCCATTGCCTGGCGCGAATCGGAAGGGTGCAGCGCCTTGACGCTCGCCAGGGTATCGAAGAGGAAACGCGGCTCGACGCGGGCGCGCGTCGCCTGGAGCCGCGCTTCGAGCATCTCGCGTTCGAGCTGCGAGCGCCGCATTTCCGTCGCGTGAAGCCGCTCGCGCACATCGACTGCTCGGCGCCATCGCGCGTAGAGCAGCGTGACCGGCATGGCCGTGATCGACCAGGTCAGGAACACATAGATCGCTTCCTGTCTTGTCCAAGCCGCCACGCTTAACGGCGGGGTGTAGTTCGTGTTGGCCGGCAACAGCTGGCCCGGAACGAAGACGCTCCAGTCGAACACGCGGTCGAGCACGAGCCATTGCAAAGCGGTGGCGAACGCGCACCCGGAGAGGGCGGCGGTGCACCAGGCGATCACGTACGGAACCCCGCGCGACGTAGCGCCCTCGGCGGCGAACGCCGCAACGAAAAGCGACAGCGCGAACGCAAGACAGATGACGAGATTGAAGCCGAGCCATTCGAGCATTAAGGCGCGATTGACCGGCGGCCCTATCCAGAAGGGAAAGTTGAGCAGCAAGGTGTCGAAGACGGCGAAGAAGATAGCGAGCGCGAGCGCGGCCGCGAAATGCACGAGCCGTTTCGGGCGCGACCCCGACGCCCCGCTTGCGATCTGACCTGCAGGATCGGGCGCTGCTGTCGGTGCCAACGCGGGCTGCGTCATCATGCCGCCAATGCCGTTCGCGCCGCTTGCGGTTGTTGCGGAACTGGAACCGCGAAGCGAACCGCAACGCCATGCGGATGATTGGGACGAAGCGACAGCGACGCATCTTTTCCGTAGAGCGCAGCCAGCCTGGCGCGCACGTTCGCAAGCCCCGTTCCGGTACCCGTGTCCGCGTTCGATTCGAAGCCGCGACCCGTGTCCGCCACTTCGAGCAGCAAGCGCTCGCCGTCCAGGACGGCAGCTATTCGGATGGAGCCGCCCTGGGGCAAGGGGCTCAGTCCATGCTTGATCGCGTTCTCTGCGAGCGTGAGCAGCATCATCGGCGGCACGGGAAACGCACGAAGCGATTCGGAAACGTCGAACTCGAACGCGAGCCGCTCGCCCATGCGGATCTGCTGGACACCGAGATACGCCGCGACGAGATCGAGCTCGGCTCCGAGCGTCGATTCGAGCTCGCGCATTCGCGGCAGCGCCACGGCGAGGTAGCGCATCAGGTTGTCGAGCATGCGCTCTGACAGCGCCGGATCGCTCTGATAGAGCAGCCGAATATGCGCGAGCGTGTTGAACAAAAAATGCGGTTCGATCTGCGCTTGCAGAACCTGCAGGCGGACTTCGGTCATTTGTCGATCGAGATCGATCTGCGCCACCTCGGCGCGATGAAGCGCTGCTGCGCTGTGCGCCTCGGTGCGAACGAAGAGCCAGGCGGCAGTCATCAAGCCGGCCAGTACTGACCAGCGCAGCACGCCGATGGCGGGGACGAGCCACCGATTCGGATAAGTAGGCGCACCGGACGGGAACGGCCACCACTGCAGCGACATGATGCCCAGTGCGCTCGCGAGAACAATGGCCCCACCAAGCAGCGCGACTCGGCGCCACCCTTGCGCCGGTGCGAGATTGACGACCGCCGCCACGACCACGAGCAGCAGTGCGGCCTGGGTGAGCGACTGACCGAAATTCACCGCGAACGAGAGCGCCCAGGGCTGCCCTGTGTACAGTGCCGGCAAGCTGCGCCGCAGGCCATTGAGCGCGCACAACACGACGATCACCCCGACGCCCATCGGGCTCACGCCGACAAGGGCGCGGCGGAGCGTGAGCGTCATGTTGGTCACGTGCAGGTAGTCTGAGGCGAGGGAGCGCCCGCCTTACAGCTCACGAAAGCGGTGCGCGAACGATTCGCCCACCGGGAGCGATTCCTGCCGTTGCTTAAGCCGCACGCGCATGCGGCCGCGCAGATCGCGCGAGATGCCGGCAATCGCGTTGACGTTCACCAGCGTCGAACGGTGGATCTGCCAGAAAAGCTCCGGATCGAGCTCCTCGATCAACTCCTTGATCGGCTTGCGGATGAGCGACTCCTGCGTGCCAGTGTAGACCAGCGTGTACTTGTGGTCGGCCTGGAAGTAGCAGACCTCGTCGACAGTGACGAGATCGACCTCTTGACCTCGCCGAAGTGTCACCCAGCGCAAATAGCTCATGCGCGGAGCGTTGGCGGTCAACGCTCGCAGAATGCCGTTCAGCGTCGCCGGCGCCGAATTCAGGCGCTGCTTGACCCGAGAAACCGCGGTTTGCAGTCGCTCGACACTGAACGGCTTGAGCAGATAATCCACGGCGCCCTCCTCGAAGGCGGCGACCGCATACTTGTCGAACGCAGTCACGAACACGACGTGGCTGCGGCCGCTGGCGCACCGAGCGACTTCGATGCCGCTCGCGCCCGGCAACTGGATATCGAGGAACACGACGTCGGGCGACTGCGTGTCGAGCGCGCGCATCGCCTCGAAGCCGTCCTGCGCTTCCGCGCAAACGACGAGCTCGGGCCACGCGGCGCCCAGCGCACGCCTGAGCTCCGCCCGGAGCAGCGGCTCGTCTTCGGCGATCAGCGCCGTGGGACTTTCATGCGAGTTTTGCACCATGGTGCGAGCCTGGGCTGCGGGCGCTCGCAGTATAGACTGGCGCCTCGGTCGCGGCGACCGCGTGCGGATCGCCACGACCAGCGCTCATCAGCGTTCAGTGATTCGTAAGCCGTACGACCTGTCCTTGCGGCACGAAGGCCGTGCCGTTCGAGACGTAAACGTTGGCATCAGGGCCCACCGCAACGCCCGCCGGAAACGTCAGCGTATTGCCGGTCAGAGAAATGTGGGTGCCCGGCGTCGCGAACGGAATCTTCACCACGTCCCCGCCGCTGAAGTCACCGCTAGTGATGAGCTCGGACGCGTAGAAGCTGCCATCGGCACCGAAAGCGCATCCGTTGATCGGCCAAAGCCCGGTTGCCCACGGCGTGGCAAGGTCCAGCACCGTATCGAAATCGCTCGGATCGGCGGCGTTCGGATCGACCCGGTACACGATCGCCGAAGGGCCGAACACAAGGCTGTCCGTCAGGGCGAGCGTCCCGATGTAGAGCGCGCCGTCCGGCCCCTGCGCGACGCACGTCGGCGTCGCATCGGCGAGCACGTTGTCCGGGAAATAGGCGAGGATCTGAACCGAGCCGTTGGGGCGGACAAGGTCGAGTGTGTTGGTTGCGGAATCCACGACGTAGATCGCGGTCGACAGCGCCAGCAGGCCGTACGGATTCGCATCCGGGTGATCGGCCGGAAAAGCGAGCTCGGGGTGTTCTGCGAACCAGGCGTAGTCGACGGCCTCGATGTTCGTGACATCGCGGACCTGCCCCCCAGGACTCAGCTTGAGCAGATGTCCCGCCGGTGGATGGCGCGGTTCGGGCGGGATTGGCGCCTCGAAGATGAGATAAAGTGTTCCGTCGCCAATCGCGGAGACGCCGGCCGCACCGTCGAATCCGTTTTCAGGGTCCTCGCCGTACGAGGGCAGACCGGTGACCAGATCCGACACCTGGGGCTTGGCTAGCCACGGGTATCGGATCATCGTGACCTTGCCTGAGTTGCCCCCGTTTCCAGCCTGAGAGACATACAGGCGGCCGCCGGGACCAAACGTCAGCCCGCGTGGACTCTGAAGCCCGTCCAGCACGACCGCGAACGGCGGGCTGGCAATCGCGGGTGCAATGGCCAGGAAGGCCGCGGCTATGGATAGGAAACTCAGTGCCGATTTTACGAATCTGCTTCCAACGACGAAGTTGCGATTCATGCCTAACCCCCCCTTAGGCCCGAGTCGCCGATCATTCGCGGCCGGTATCACGCTGGCGTCCGCGATGCTCGGTGGCAGGCAGTCTTTTGATGGATGCCCGTGGATTGGCTGCACGGTGCACGGAAGCTACGCTTTTGCGACGACGTCGAGCAAGCACGCTGCGACAAACCGTGGAAAAGCGGGAACGAGTCAGGACGAGGCCGGCCCGAATCCGGAAAGAAGGCGATCGCTTCGGGTGGTCCGAACGCCGCGACGTACACGTGTGATACAAGCGACATCGCGACGGCGACCGCATTGACGAGCCAGCGCAGCGCCTCCTGTCCGAATGCGGTCCAACGCGAGCAGTCGCAAGGCGGACTTTCAAACTCCGCTATCGACTGCGGATTCAACCGATCGATGCAACACACTGGTTAAATCGTTCAGCGGGTGTCTCGTAGTTTAGTGTTTTCCTCGGGCGTTCGTTGAGTCGCCGAGCCACTGCATTGAGTTTGGCTTGCGAGTAGGCTGAGAGGTCG
>DATFSE010000026.1:0-2984 GCA_035262745.1 Casimicrobiaceae bacterium
TGCCTCTGTATCTCCTTCACCTTCTCCGCCCCGCTCAGAAATGCCTCCACGCAGCGTGGATCGAAGTGCTTGCCCTTTTGTGATTCGAGGTAAGCAAAGCCTTCTTCGATGCTCCACGCGTGCTTGTAAGGACGCTCGCTGACCAGCGCGTCGAAGACGTCGGCGATGGCGACGACGCGGGCAACGATGGGGATGTCGTCGCCGTGCAGGCCGTTGGGATAGCCTGAGCCGTCGAATCGCTCATGATGGCCGAGGGCAATGATGGCGCCCATGGACAGGTACTTCGAGGGGCTGCCTTTGAGGATGTCGTAACCGATACGCGGATGGGTCTTCATCACCGCGTCCTCTTCGCTGGTGAGCGGCCCTTCCTTGAGCAGGATCGCATCCGGGATGCCGATCTTGCCGATGTCGTGCATGGGCGCGGCGACTTCGAGTACGTGCACGGTCTCCGGCGCAAGTCCGAGGTTAGCGCCGATCAGGTGCGAATACTTCGCCATGCGGGCGAGGTGATTGCCGGTGGTCCGGTCACGGAACTCGCCAGCCTTGGCTAGCTTGTTCAGCGTCTCGAGCTCGCGCTCGTGGATCTCGGCAATGGACTTATCGACCTGGTACTGAAGCACCCGCGCCTGGTCGGAAAGCACGATCTTGTGCCGCCGCAGCTCGAGCAGGTTAGCGCAGCGTGCTCGCGTCTCGTGCTCATCCAGCGGCTTTATCAGGAAGTCTGTGGCGCCGGCCTCCAGCGCTTCGTAGCGAACCCGGCGATCGTCCACCACGGTTATTACGACGATCGGGACGTCGACACAGTGGGGCAGGGCGCGGAGCTGCCGGACAAGCTGCACCCCGTCGAACTCGGGCAGCTTGTAGTCCGTCAGGATCATGTCAACACGGTTGTTGCGCGCGAACTCCAGGGCGCGGCTGGGCGTGTCAAACAGCTCCAGATTCAATTTGCCGTCGATCTGGCGAACGATCTCGGCGAGCAGCAGCCGGCTGCTGAACAGATCGTCAATGATCAAGACCGTGTTGCGCTGGGCCCGTGCCAGAGCAAGCTCGGAGATGACCGCGTTTTTTGGCGCTGCACGTGTTTGAGGTGCGCTCATCACTGCTACCTGTTAAAGAGAGAGCCGGCTCGAGGCCGGAAGCAATAGTTGTGCCGGACAGTTCCTCTGTAGCGAACAAAGTTTCGCCTAGCCTGCACCGATTCTTGCGGCTTGGCAACGATCGTTCGCAAATCATTGATGACGACGGCAATGAGCGCGGCATGCAGTCCCGCGCGTCTCCGCCGTTCATAGGGGAAATGGTCGGGGCGATGTGATTCGAACACACGACCCCCTGCACCCCATGCAGGTGCGCTACCAGGCTGCGCTACGCCCCGACGTGAAGAAGCGAAGTATACCGTCTTCACGGCTGTGGTCCGAGCAAAGCCCGGATTTCTTCGATGACCTGCCGAATTTGGGCAGAGGAGAGTGACGGTGTCCGGCGATCATCCTGCTCTTGCGAGGTTGCCGGGCGGCGGCTGGTCGGCTCGTGTGGCTGGGCGCTCGCCTCTGACTCAAGGCGGTGGCGGGCCCCATTGATGGTGAATCCCTGCTCGTACAGCAGATCGCGAATGCGCCTGATGAGCAGGACTTCGTGATGCTGGTAGTAGCGACGGTTGCCACGCCGCTTAACAGGTTTAAGCTGGGTGAACTCCTGTTCCCAGTAGCGCAGCACGTGCGGCTTGACCGCACACAGGTCGCTCACCTCGCCGATGGTGAAGTAGCGCTTGGCCGGGATCGGCGGAAGGTCGGACTTAGTCTGCCTGTGCTCGGGCATGGTTCGCGGCTTCGACCATTGCCTTCAGCTTTTGGCTGGCGTGGAAGGTGACGACGCGCCGCGCAGTGATGGGGATTTCCTCGCCGGTCTTCGGATTGCGTCCCGGTCGCTGGGGCTTCTCGCGAAGCTGGAAATTCCCGAATCCCGAGAGCTTCACGCTGTCGCCCGCCTCGAGCGCCATGCGGATCTCTTCGAAGAATCGTTCGACCATGTCCTTGGCTTCGCGTTTGTTGAGCCCCAGCTGTTCGAACAGCAAGTCGGCGAGTTCAGCTTTGGTTAGCGTCATTGGATATCCCTACTTGCGTAACGTCGCCTTGAATCGATTCTCAAGCTCCCGCAACAGCGCGGTCACGGTGGCGTCGATTTCGGCGTCCGTCAAAGTACGTGCAGTATCTTGTATAAGCACAAGAATTGCAAGGCTTTTCCTCCCAGGGTCAACTCCGGGGCCGCGATATACGTCAAACAGCGCAATGTGCTCTACATGGGGCGGCTTGATGGCGTTGAGTGCGTCTAGAACGGCCTGAGTAGGAAGACCGTCCTCAACCACCACCGCCATATCCCGCCGCACCAGCGGAAGCTTCGAAACTGGTTGCGCCGAGGGCAGCCCAAGCGTGGTCACCGCTTCCTGGTCGATCTCGAACACAATCGGCGCCTGCGGAAGATCGAACGCGCGGACAAGCCTCGGATGTAGCTCGCCAAGCCAGCCCGCGTCATGCTCTCCGATGACAACGCGCGCCGAGCCGCCGGGGTGCAGCGCAGGGTGCGGAGATGCTTCGGTCCTAACGACAAGCGGCGAAGCGAGCGCGGCGATATCGGCCTTGACGTCGAAAATGTCGACACCGCGCTTGCCGCCGTCCCACTGCATGGGATCAGCCGGGCCAAAGGCGAGACCGCCGATGCGCAAGGGCTGCGTAAAGCGCTCGCCGTCGCGCAGAAAACATCGTCCCGCCTCGAAAATCCGAACGCGTTCCGCTTTGCGGTTGACATTGGTGCGCAGCGTCTCGATGAGACCGCCGAGAAGGCTGCTGCGCATGACGTCCAGGTCGCTCGCAATCGGGTTGAGCACCTTGATCGGATGCGCAGCGATCTCGAGCTTGCGCTCCCACTCCGAATTAACGAAGCCGAATGTGATGACTTCCTGATAATCGCGACCGACCAGACGTTCCTTGAGC
>DATFSE010000027.1:0-6811 GCA_035262745.1 Casimicrobiaceae bacterium
GCGCTTGAGGACGCCCCTGGGTACCGTGGCCGCCGGCAACGCCGTTGCAGTGACTCACGTTGCTCCCGAGGTCGTGGAAGCCTTTGTGGAAAGCGGCAGCGTCAAATGCGTTGATCCGGGCAAGGGCGAAGGCGGTGTGCCCGACACCAAGTCCGGGGAGTTCTGCAGCCGTGCTGCAGGAAAATCGTTTGCCATTTCGGGGCGCGCTCCCGCGCAATTCATTAACGCGCTTCCGCGACAGTTCATGGACCCGTTGCCCACACTCGCCGCGAAGTTCAAGAATTCGACGGTGGAACCGACGCTCGATCGGGAAGCGACGTTTGCTGAGGTCCAGGCATGGCTCAACGGACCTTATCGCGCGGCGTTCTTGAAACGCTTCGAGCCGAGACTTACCGACCCGTCGTTCCAGGCTGCGGTGTCCGGCAGTGGCAAGGCGGTGCCGGAGTGGAATGCGACCGCCCAGACGCCTCCCGCACCGGCGAAAGTCGAGCCGGCGAAGGAACCTCCCAAGCCGGCACCCGAGCCGGAACGCAAGTGGCGCTGGCCCTGGGAGAAGGACAAGTAAAGAAGGCGCGCAAATAACTAACAACAAAGGGAGATCGTGAAGCTCATCTGGAAATTCAATCTGGCGCTCATCGGCATTTTCGCCGCCGGCTTCTTGCTGGCGAGCTTCCTGTCCTACAAGGTGCTTCACGCCAACGCGCGCGACGAGGTGCTGCAGAACGCCCGAATCATGATGGAAGCGCTGAACTCTTCCCGCAATTACACCAACACGCAGATCAAACCGCTGCTGGAGACACAACTCAAGTACAAGTTCCTGCCGCAATCGATCATGGCATTCGCGGCCACCGAGCAGTTCAACGATCTGCGCAAGAAGTACCCCGAGTACACCTACAAGGAGGCGACGCTCAATCCGACCAATCCGCGCGACCACGCGATCGATTGGGAGGTCGACGTGGTGAATCAGTTTCGTCAGGCACCTAACCGAACGGAATCCGTTGGCGAGCGCGACACCCCTGACGGGCGGATGCTCTATCTAGCCCGGCCGATCCAGATCAAGGACGCCGCATGCCTTGTTTGCCACAGTACGCCCGACGCTGCGCCGAGGACGCTCATCGACACTTACGGGGCCGCCAACGGCTTCGGTTGGCAGTTGAACGACGTGGTGGGCGCGCAGATTGTTTCACTGCCCCTTTCCGTGCCCGTGCAGCGTGCCAACGCCACCTTCAGGGTCTTTCTGATCTCGCTAGGTGTGATTTTTCTGTTCACAATCACCGCGCTGAACTTTATGCTGTACGCTCTTGTCACCCGACGGGTGAAGCGCCTGGCGCGGCTCGCCGACGAAGTAAGCCTCGGCAACCTGGAGGCAGGCGAGTTCCGCACCAAGATGCGCGATGAAATCGGGGTGCTTACCGAAGCGCTGGGACGGATGAAGACAAGCATGGTGCAAGCCCTCAAGATGCTGGAGGGTGGCGGGCACTAGTGAATGCGCAATGGCTGATCCGCAAAAAATCGGCAAGTACGACATCCAGGGCGTCCTGGGCAAGGGCGCCATGGGCGTCGTCTATAAGGCTTTCGACCCAGCCATCGAGCGCGCAGTCGCAATCAAGACGGTGCGCAAGGACCTGGTCGACCCGGACTTGGTCGAGCAGTCGATGGCGCGTTTCAAGAACGAAGCCAAAGCAGCGGGGAGGCTGCTGCATCCAAATATCGTCAGTGTCTACGAGTACGGCGAGGACGAAGCGAACGCCTTCATCGTCATGGAGTATGTCGAGGGGACGGGGCTTCGGGACTACCTGACCCGCAAGGCGAGCTTCGACTTGGGCCAGATCACCGCGATCATGTCGCAGCTCCTTCTGGCGCTCGATTTCGCACACGAGCGCGGCGTCGTTCACCGCGACATCAAGCCTTCGAACCTGATCCTGACTAGCAGCGGTTCGCTCAAGGTCGCCGACTTCGGCATCGCGCGCATCGACACTTCCAACCTCACCACGCTTGGCATGGTCATGGGGACACCGTCTTACATGTCCCCCGAGCAGTGTCAAGGCCAGACGGTCGACCGCCGCTCGGATCTCTTCAGCGCGGGGGTGGTTTTTTACGAGCTGCTCACCGGGGAAAAGCCGTTCGCCGGCGCAATGGAAACGATTGGCTACAAGATCTGCCACGAAGATCCCAAGCCACCGTCAACGATATCCAAGCTCACGCTTTCGCCGACGCTGGACGCGGTCGTCGGGACCGCGCTGGAAAAAAAACCCGACGCACGCTTTCAGAATGCGCGCGCTTTCAGCCGGGCGCTACGAAGCGCTTGCGATGCACTCACTGCCGACGACGCGCTGGGCGCGACCGAGATCAATCTCGCGGCGGTGAAGCTCGAGTCGACGGTCGTGCTGTCCGCCTTCGAAGACACTGTGCTGCGTACCGTCGAACGGCAACTCGCGCATTTTGTCGGTCCCATGGCAAAAGTCATGATCCGCAAGGCTGCGTCCCAGACTTCAGATCTGGGCGAACTGTATTCGCTGGTTTCGGAGAACATCCACGATCCCGAGGAGAAACGAAAGTTCTTTGAGGGAGCACAGGCCTCGGGGGTAACCACCGGTACCCATGGCCGCGTTCACGTTACCGGGAGCCAGCCCCAGGCGAAGCTTGTGCCCCTGGAGCGTTCCTTTGTCGACGAGACGACCCAGCGCCTCGCCATGTACCTCGGACCGATCGCCAAAGTCGTCACCACGCGCGCCGCGCAAAAGGCAGGGAGCCGCGAGGAATTCGTCGAGCTCGTTGCCGGTCACCTGGGCACCCAGGATCGCGGCAGCTTCCTGCGCGCGATCGGCTACACCGAAGGCTGATTGCGTTTTTGCCGTCTAGGCGGCCGCGCCGAGCCCTTCCCGTTCGAGCTTTCGCAGTTCACGCCCGAGGTACGCCGCGATCGCCCGCATGCCGTAAATGCCTGCCTCGGCTTCAGCAGCGGGGTTGTAGTTGGTGTTGGTGTTGGCGTCGTAGGTGTATATCTCGCCGTTCGCGTCGGTGATGAATTCGATGCCGGCGATGCCGATGCCGTTGGCGGCGATAAAACGGCGATACCGCTCGACGATAGGATTCGCGAAATCGCGGATGATCCTGAATCGCGGCGCAGGCGCCGCGCTTTCACCCACTGGGCAAAAGGCGTCGTCGACCTGGCAGACATCGGCGGGGCACAGCTCAAAACCGAGCGTGGTGTCGACCTCCACCGCATAAAGATACCGGCCACCCACGAACTCCACGCGAGTGATGAAGGGCTTCGGCGCGCGTATGTACTCCTGGATCAGCGTGATGCCGTCCACCGAATCTTCGAATGCGCTGCTGCCTAAGTGAGCTTCGAGCGTATCGACGCCGTGAAATAGCTTCACCCCGAGCCCCTTGCCGGCGCGATTGTGCTTGGTGATGAATGGAGGGCCGATGCGCCGTGCCGCATCGACGATCGAATCGCGACCCACGGCGGCAATGGTCCGAGGCGTGCGTATCCCATGCTGCTCGAGCGCCGCGTACTGCGCGATCTTGCTGATCTCGAGCTGCAATGCGCGACCGTTGTTGATCACCCGGCGCCCGTGTTGCTCGAGCCAGGCCAACACGCCGCCAGTCAGTTCTGCCGCGTAACGATGTCCGCGGGTGTGCGACGATGCGCTCATCCGGTTGTAGAACACGCCTGCCGGCGGCACTTCGCTCAGGTCGAGCAGCCCTTCGGCAAGGAACCATTCCTCGTAGGCCAGATCGAGCGTCGCGAACGCATGGCGCAGCGGCTCAACCCACGCGTCGTTCTCGTGAATCACATAGATCTTTGGCGTGCCGGTGCCCATGGTTCGTTGCCTTGATTCCTTGCCCTGAAGTTAAGGGCGTGCAGTGCCAGTGGGAAGGAACCAGTAATTCCAAGCATGTAACCAAAAGCGCATGTAGAGGCCTCCATAAACGGCAGCACCTTAAGCTGTGACTCCAGGCAGCGGCCGCGCGTTCTCTAGCCGCCGCAACCAGGGCGGGGCCAGACCTGTACGGCCAGTGGGGTTATCGGTGGCGGGGATCGAGCGCGTCGCGCAATCCGTCGCCCAGGAGGTTGAAAGAAAGCACCAGCAGGAAGATGGAGAGTCCCGGCCAGATCGCCATCCACGGCGCATTGTCGATGTAGTTTTTCGCCGTGTTGAGCATGCTGCCCCACGAAGGCGCCGGAGGCTGCTGCCCCAAGCCCAGGAACGAAAGGCTCGCTTCAGCGATGACCGCCGCCGCAATGGCCAGCGTAGCCTGTACGATCAGCGGCGCGACGACATTGGGCAGGATGTGTCGCAAGGCGATGCGTAGATGGGGATTGCCTACCGCTCGAGCCGCCTCGATGTAATCCTCGACCTTGACGGCGAGCACCTGGGCGCGAGTCAGGCGTACGAACACCGGTGTCGCGGAAATGCCGATGGCGATCATCGCGTTGGTCAGGCTCGGACCCAGGAATGCGGCGAGGGCGATCGCCAGAATGAGAAAAGGGCAGGCGAGCATGGCATCGGTGATGCGCGAGATGAGCGCGTCGACGCCGTGGCCGATGTAGCCGGCGGCCAAGCCGATCGGCACTCCGAGGGAGAGCGAAATGCACACCGAGACGAGCCCGGCCAAAAGCGATGCGCGGGCGCCCCAGATAACCCTCGACAGAACGTCGCGGCCGATTTCGTCGGTGCCGAACCAGTGCGCCGCGCTTGGGGCCTTGCGCACCGCACTCCAGGAAGTCTGCAGCGGATCGTAGGGCGCGAGCCACGGAGCCAGGAGCGCCATGGCCACGAACAGCGCAACCACGGCCAAGCCCACCATCGCGCCGCGCCGGCGGGCGAGCCGCCGCAGCATGCGCTGACCGGGAGAAAGTTCGCGGTAGACGGGAAGATCGGCGGCAAGGGTGGCCATCGCTGGTAGTCACCCGCGCAGACGCGGATTGAGCAGGAAGTAGGCGATGTCGGCGAGCAGATTGAGCGTGATGTACGCCGTCGCAGTGAACAGGACGACGCCCTGCACGACCGCGTAATCGCGATTGAACACCGCGTCGACGATGAGCTTGCCGAAGCCGGGGATGGTGAACACCTGCTCGGTCAGGACCGCCCCGGAGAGCAGGGTGCCGAATTCCAGCGCTCCGAGCGTGATCACCGGCGTGAGGGCGTTGCGCAGGGCGTGCTTCAATACGACCACGCGCTCGTCGAGCCCCTTGGCGCGCGCGGTGCGCACGTAGTCGGAATCGAGGACCTGCAGCATGGCGCTTCGGGTGTGACGCATCAGAACCGCGGCAATGGCGTTGCCCAGCACGAATGCCGGCATGATCATCGAAGCGAGGTTGGTCTTGAGATCCTCGAAGGGACTCACATACCCTGACGCGGGAAGCCAGCCCAGCGTGACCGAAAAGAGCAGGATCAGCATGATCCCCAACCAGAAGTTCGGCGTCGACAGACCCCAGAGGGCGAAGATGTTGGCCGCGTAGTCCCAGACTGAATCCCGGAATACCGCAGAGATGACGCCTGCGGTGATACCGATCGTGACGGCGATCAGAATCGCGAGGAAAGCGAGCTCCAGCGTCACCGGCAGCTTCTCCAGAATGAGGTCGAGCACCGGCTTCTGGATGCGCTGCGATTCGCCCAGGTCGCCCTTGAGCACGCCCCCGGCCCAGTAGAGATAGCGCATGGGTAGCGGCGCGTCGAGGTGCAGCTTTTCCCGCAAATGCGCGATGACCGTCGGGTCGCGCTCCTCGCCGGCAAGGATCATCGCCGGGTCACCCGGCAGGAGCTGCTGTAGGCTGAAGATCAGAATCGACACGAAGAACAGTGTCGGAACGATGGTCGCGAGACGCTGCAGGAGGTAGTTCGACATCCAATAGGATCAAGCTGTCGAGTCGCAGTTATCTCTGTATCTGATCCCGGTCGCGCAGCATCGTTCTTGCGCAACGGTCAATGATTGATGGTCAGTCCCTGCACGCGCACCAGTCCGTCCGGGATCGGGCGGAACCCGGAAACCTTGGTCGTATACGCCCACAGCCAATGCCGGTGGAACAGATACACGATCGGGCGATCCTTGAGAGTGATCGCGGCGAGCTGCTCGTAGGCCTTCTTTCGCTCTGCCGGATCGCGGGTGCTTCGCGACTTGTTCAGAAGATCGTCGACATCGCTCCTGCAGTAGCCCGAGTAATTGAGCGGCTGCTTGCAGCCGACGAAGCTGAAGATGTTGCCGTCCGGATCTGCGCGTCCGCTCCACGCGAGGACGTAGGCTTCGAACTGGCCCTTGTCTGCCATGTCCAGCGATGTGGCGAATTCGGTTGACTGGATCTTCACGTCGAATCCCGCTTCCTTGACCATCGATTGCACGACCTGTGCGATCCTCTGCACGTCCGACGTGGTCGGCGTCATCAGCGTGATGACGGGGTTAGGCACACCGGCTTCCGCAAGCAACGCCTTGGCCCGCGCGACATCGCGCTTAGGAATCGGAGTGTTCTTCGCATAGAACGCGTTGTCAGGAGATACCCACTCGTTACCGATCGCTGCCTCGCCATCCATCGCGACCTGCACGATGCCATCGCGATCGAGTGCGAGCTCGAAGGCTTCGCGTACGCGAGCGTCCTTGCCCAGCGGGTTCTTCTGGGCGAGGTCGCTTTTCCCCGTGTTGATCGTGATCCCCTGGTACCCGAGCTCGGTGATCTTGGTGATCTTGAATCGAGTGTCCGATTTCAATGCCGGGACGTCCGAGGGCGCCAGCCGCTCGATAAAGTCGAGCTGGCCGGATTTGAGGTTGGCCAGACGCACCGTCGAATCGACGATCGGCAGATACA
>DATFSE010000028.1:0-6324 GCA_035262745.1 Casimicrobiaceae bacterium
GCCTGACTACGCCGAGCGTCGCCACAACGCCGAACGCAAATCCCAATGCGGGGCGCAACCACCTCCACGAGCCGCTGGGAGTTCGAGACGCAGCACCGCCGGTTCGTTCGTTGATCGTGTCCCACACGCGTGCCGACGGTCGCTCGAAGGGCACCGAACCGGACAGCGGCATGAGGCGCCTTTCCCAATCGAGCACCGCCTTTTCGGCCGCGGGCAGTCGCCGGCGCAGGTGCTCGAAACGCCGGCGAGGGCGCGACGACATCGAGCCGAAGACATATTCTGCGGCCAGGCGGTCCAGCAGCTCCGGATCGTCGTAGTTCATTGCGATCGGTCGAGGCAACGCTTGAGGCGTTCGAGGCCGCGCCGGATCCAGACCTTCACGCTTCCGATCGGAGCGGCGAGCCGCGCCGCCACTTCGGAATGCGAGAGGCCGTGGTAGTACGCGAGCGCGAGGCACTGCCGCTGCGGTCCCTGGATATCGCCCAGGCAGTCACGGATGCGGACTTCATCTACCGCTCGCTCCAGCAGACCGAGCGGGTCGGGTCGTTCGTCGGCGAGCTCGTGGACCTCGCCGTTTTCCCCGTCATGCAGCGACTCGGCTGGGCGCGCATTCTCGCTGCGCAGCATGTCGAGCGCCCGGTTGCGTACGATGGCTGTGAGCCACGTCATGGGCTGGCTTGCCGCAAACGAATAGCTCGCTGCGCGCTGCCAGACGTTCACGAAAGCATCCTGGATGACCTCTTCCGCGCGATCGCGCCGATTCAATATACGGACGGCGACGCCGAATAGAGACGGTGAGGTTGCGTCGTACAAGGCGCGAAACGCCTTGCGGTCGCCGAGCGCAACGCGCGACAGGAGCCGCTGCAGCTCGACGGTATCGACCATGTTCGGCTAGGTCGTAAGGACTAGAACTCGAGCCGGAACAGTCGCACCCACAAATCCGGCTCCACGCGTCCTTCCTTCTTGACGTTGAACCGCTCATCGCCGTTCGGCGGCGCCACCTCGGTCGTCCGCCACAGCGACGGTCTTTCCGCCAGCACCTGCCGGAATTCCTCGGTCGCCCAGATTTGGCCGGGGGAGACATGCGGCTCGACTCGGGTCGCGTACAGAATCCCGGTGCCTCCAACGACAGTCGGCGGCACGTCGCCGGCAGCCGGATGCATCTCCACCTCGCCGTAGTGCAACGCCATGCGCAGGCGAGGTTGCCCGGTCGCCTGATAGACCTCATCGGTGATGTGGCGCGCCGCCTGCGCCAGCGCTACCGGATCATCGTGGATCATCAAAAGAGAATCGCCGCCTCCTGTTTCCGCGACGACTGCTCGGCCAGCCCAATGCCTCACAGCGTCTTCCAGCGCTTGCCGGACTGGCGCCTCCGTCCCGGCGTGCATCAGTCCACCAAACCCGTAAACGTCGCCCTTGAGAACGCACAGCGTCTGCACGCTGGTCGCACCCGCGACGCTCTCCACCTCGCGCCACGGCCGACCGTAACCGACAATGTTCACACGGTGGATCTGCTGCAAATAAGCCGGATTCAACCGTCCGATCACGTCGGACAAGACTGGATGGACGAGATAGTGGGTGGCCTGAGGGAGCGTGCCATCGAGCTCGAGAGTTGCCTCGCCCGGCCTCAGGAATCGCTGCGCCCACTCCCCTCGGGTCCGATCGTGATGGACGTAGCCGAGCAGCCCCACATGGTAGAGCGCCGAGAAGACGTGCTTCTCCTCCCCGCCCGTTGCGAGGCTGTGCTCCAGAAACAGTCTCTCCACCTCCGCTCGAGTCAATACGTTCCCGGGAAGAATGCGCAAAAGCTGCTCGAGCTCGAGGTCTCCAACGTGCGGTGCGATCTCGGCCAGGTACTCGTGCGCGATCTCGGTGGCGGCGAGGTGGACTACCTCCTTGAAGCGCAACTCGTTCCGCCGCTCATCTGGCCGTAGCGCGGCCAGGCGCTCGCCAATAGTCATCAGATCGCGCGGACGCAGCAGCGTGTGGCGACAAATGTAGTCAAAGACTTCTTCCTGCTCGCGTGTGTAGGCGTCGGTAATCGTTGTGCGCCCGAGAAAGGCTTCGAGCGGATCCGCCCGTAACCGGTCGAGATTCGCCATCTGGTCGCCCTTCACCAGGCGCACGTTGTTGATGAAGATCTCGCGCAGGCTCTGCGTGGAATAAGCGATATCGACGGCACTGCCGCGATATTGCTGGGACATCACGGTCGTTCTTGCGAGGCGCGCGTAGGCTTCCTTGCGTACGGCAGCGAATACTTTGACATGATGGTTGATGCGGCGCAGCTGATAGGCGACTTCCACCAGTCCGAGCTGCGCGAAGTGCCACACGTTCGGCGACAGCTCGCCGGTGACGCTCGGGTGGCTGGTGAGTCGTTCCACATGCTTGTTGAAGTACTCGTCGATTCCGTCGATGAAGATCGCAACCGGCGAGCTGACGGCACGCAGCCGCGGCACCAGATGGCCGTCGGTGTCGGTGCCGCAGCGCTGGAGCTCGCTCGGCGTGAGATCGAGGAGCCGGACGAAATGATCGATGACGCCCTGAAGCTGATCGTCGGCGATCAGGCTCGAAAGCGCCGGGCCGACTTTGAGCTCGTCGACCGCATCGACGTGCTTGAGCGTCGCCAGGGAGATTGCCGTGAGCCAGATCTTGGACCACGGCAGCGGAGACACTACGAAAAACGCCAGAAGCTCCCGGCTGAAAATCTTGTCGCCGATCGGCTTGTCGAGGAGGGTGCCCGTAGGCAGGCAGGTGGCTCGACCCTCTCGCTGGTAGAGGATCCGCTTGGCCTTGAGCAGAAGGGTCTTGCCGAATCCCTTGGTGCCGATGACGATGAACTTATCGTCCCGGTCAGAACGCAGGAAGCCGTCGATTTCCGGAGTACGGTGCAGCAGAGAGTCGCTGAAATCCTCTGCCACCCGGATGTCGTCGGCGTCTACGGTCCACGCGCGCATACGAATCCCCCGAGTAGACTACGAGCATAGCCGAAGCGTCATGTGGAGACAACGAGATCGCATCTTCAGGACCGCTTGCGCGGGCGCTTTGCGCCGGAGGTTGCCCCGCGTGTATGACTTTTTGTGTTCCGCTTATCCGCCCCCTCATTGTCTTTCAGCATGGTCGCGATCTCCTCGCGCAGCCAGTTGCGAAAGGCCACGAGCTTCGGCGAGTGCGCGACCCGCGGCGGATACACCAGGTAAGTTCGAAATGCGCCGGGGACGACGATGGAAAAGGGACGCACGAGCACGCCATTGCGAATGTCGTTCCCGAGCAGCGAGAGGCGCGTCAGTGCGACTCCCTGACCATCTGCGGCGGCCTGCAGCATGTGCGAAGCGTCGTTGAACACCAGTCCGCGCGCCGGCTCTGGCCAATCGAGTCCCGCGGCCTCGAACCACGGCTTCCAGCGTTCGTCGCTCGAGCTCAGCAGCGTGTAGCCGGCGAGGTCTTGCGGCGCCTTGGGCAAGCGTCCGCCGTTCAAGCCCGGACTGCACACCGGCGTATAGAACTCGTCGAACAGGAATTCGGCGATGGCTCCGGGCCAGGTGCCGCCGCCGAAGCGGACCGCAACATCGTCGTCGTCGCGCTGAAAATCGACCAGCGCCATCGCCGCTCGCACGTCGAGATCGATGTCCGGATGCGCCGCGACGAAGCGCCCAATGCGGGGCAACAGCCAGCGCCCGGCGAACGACGGTGCGACGCTGACGCGCAGCCTGCGCGGGTTGTGCCTATCAGTGACCTCGCGCACGGCGCCTTCCAGCTCGCTAAGCGCCGAACGCACGCGGGCTGCGAAGCGCTCGCCTTCGTCGGTCAAACGAATGCCGCGCCCGGCGGGTTCGAAAAGGCGCACGCCGATGTCCTGTTCCAGCGCCTTGATCTGGTGGCTGATCGCGCCGTGAGTCAGATGTAGTGATTCGGCGGCGCGGGTGATGCTGCGCATGCGTGCGGCGGCGTCGAAAGCGCGCAGCGCTTGCATCGGCGGAAGGCGACCGGCCATGGCGACAATATGTGAGCCAAATTGACACTATACCTTAATACAAATCCATTGTCTCGATGCACGGTTGCCCCGACAATACGTACCAGCAACAGAGAGTTTTCAAGGAGCTGACATGCTAATTTCATTGCCAATTATAAGGCTCGAACTGGGCCCTGGCGGGACCGCCGCGTTGGACACACCATGCGGCACCGGGATCCGCGTGGTTAAGGGCAAGGTATGGGCGACCACAACCGGCAGCCTCGACGATGTCTGGCTGCATGCGGGCGAAGAGCATCGCGTCCCGAAGCCGGGTTTGACGGTCATCGAGGCGTCGGGCACGCCGGCGACCGTGGAATTTGCGCCGCCAGCCAATCCAGGCCCGAGCACTATTGAGCGCGTGGTTTGCGGGATCGCGGCGGTGGCGATGACGGCATTGACGCTCGCGCTACTGGTGATAGTGCCCGCGCAACTCGATGTGGATCCTGTGCGCTCTATTCTGGCGACTGCGGGCGCAACTTTTGGAGCGCCCTAAGGGTAGACTTGGCGATCAGGCCGCTGCGGTCGACGCGGCCTGATTGACGCCGGCGAACATCAAGCCAGTGACTTCTCGACCTGGTCGCGCATCGATGCGAGGATTCCTGCCCACGCATTCGGCGCATCGTACATATCGCGCATCGCGGCTGCCTTGTCGCCATAGCGCTCGAGACCGCGATGTTCGAGCTCCACTCGCGTCCGCCGTGGCGTCTCGGCGATGAAGAGCACTTCGACCTCGGTGTTGAGGGTGGGGTCGTAGCGAAACTCGGCGTTGAGGTCCCAGCTCAGGACGATGCGCTTCGGCTCTTCCCATACCAACACGCGTCCCCAGTCGCACTCGTTGCCGTCGTCGGTGCGCTCGAACCAGCGGCCGCCGACGTGCGGTTCGACGATGGCGGTGAAGCGGTCGCTCTTACCTATGTGATGGCTACGAGGCCACCAGTCATTCTGGTTTGCCGTGAATGTACGAAACACGTGCGCGACAGGCGCGTTGACGGTGATGCTCTTGCGCACTGAGAGTTGCTTCACTTCCATATCCATTATTTGCTCCTTTGTCGTCGGTAAGAGGCCTCAGCCACGGCCTTGAAGTCGGTCAGCGCGCGATCCCACATTTCGTCGATGTACTGGCGCAATGCGTCGAGGCCGCGCGGGTTGACCTGATAGATGTTGCGCGTGCCCTTCGGCGTGTCGCGCACCAGTTCTGCGCCCTTGAGCACCCGCAAATGCTGCGACACGGCAGGACGGGATACTGCGAATCCTGCCGCCAACTCAGCGACCGACATTGGCTTTCGAGCGATGCGCTCGAAAATCGCCCGCCGCGTCGGGTCGGAGAGAACTGCAAGTTGAGCGTGTCCGGGGGTCATGGAATGGTAAGCAGTAACTTACGGTAAGCATATACTTACCAATGGGTCCATGTCAACCCTCGCCGCAAAAATCTGACCAAGCCATGTCGATTTGCCGCACGGTTGTTCGACTAGAGGGAGGCGGACCTCGATGTCGAGACCGCTTCTTCGACTCTTTCAAGGAGAAATCGCGATGCGATTCATGATGATGGTTAAGGCCGATAGAAACTACGAAGCCGGCCTGCCCCCAAACCCGGAACTGCTGCAGGCGCTCGGAAAGCTAACTGACGACATGGTTAAAGCGGGCGTGCTCGTGCAGACGGGAGGGCTTCTACCCAGCTCCAACGGCGCTCGCGTCCGCGTATCGCGCGGAACGTTGAGCGTGACCGATGGACCCTTTCCCGAGACGAAGGAGCTGATCGGCGGGTACGCAATCGTAGAGGCAACGTCGCGCGACGAGGCGATTCAGCTGGGCCGACGCTTCATGGAGCTGCACGCGTCGATCATCGGGCCCTCGTACGATGGTGAATGCGAAATCCGCCAGCTATTCGACGGTGCGGGCTGCGCGGCGAAAGATCGCTAACCGTACGCGAGAACCGAGAATTTCACTGAAAGGACTGATCATGGAATATGTCGATGGATTCGTTGCAGCGGTACCGACCGCGAATCGCAATGTCTACAGGAAGCACGCCGAAACTGCCGCCTCAGTGTTCAAGCAGCACGGCGCGCTGCGCGTGGTCGAGTGTTGGGGCAACGATGTTCCCGAAGGCAAGCTAACGTCGTTTCCGATGGCGGTGAAGCGCAAGGAAGACGAGACGGTGGTGTTTTCCTGGATCACATGGCCTTCGCGGCAAGTGCGCGACGCGGGGATGAAGAAGGCGATGGCCGATCCGCGGCTGCAGCCCGACCGGAACCCGATGCCGTTCGATGGCAAACGGCTGATCTACGGAGGATTCGAGGTGTTGCTCGACGAGTGAT
>DATFSE010000029.1:0-40467 GCA_035262745.1 Casimicrobiaceae bacterium
TCAAATGGGGCGCGGCGCCGCCTTCGATACCCAAGGGCGCCAAGATCGCCGTCTTGCAAGGCGATCCGGGCAAATCTGGCCCCTTCGTCATTCGCCTCATGGTCCCAACCGGGTACAAGATCCCGCCACACTGGCATACCCAGGATGAGAGCCTTACGGTGATCTCGGGCACGTTCTATTTCGGGACGGGTGACAAAGTCGAAACGAGCAAGGCTTACACGCTTATGCCTGGCGCGTTCCACTTCCTTTCCGGGAAAGACCACCATTACCTGGTGGCCAAGAGTGAGGCGGTAATCCAGATTAATGGCAACGGGCCTTTCGACGTGGGTTACATCAACCCGGACGACGATCCTCAGAAAGCCAAGCAATAGACAATCGCGAGCGGGCTCGCATCGCCGTCGGCCATGCTCAGAGTCCGTAACGCGCACACAACGTCAATCGTAAGTCTTGCCAACACCGCCTCGCGCGGGATCGGAGACGCCACCCGCTACACCCAAGATCCGGCGCTGTCCTACAAGAGAATCAGTGTCCATTACATTGTCGCTGTCCGAAACTGACGCTAGCCTTGCTCCATTGAAATGTCCACGGAGGTGGCTATGCAAACCAGGCAATGGGTTGTTCGTTCCGGTTTGGTGCTGTCGGTACTCGGTGCAGCCGGCTTGATGACAGCGTTACCGGCTGCTGCGCAGACGCAGAAGCCACCGACTACCGCCGAGCCGACCAAGCCTTCGACCATGGCGCCTGCGCGCGCAGGCGAAGATGACGCGGCAGAGTTCGCCAAGCTCGACAAGAACAAGGACGGCTTCCTCGACAAGGCGGAAGCAGCGATGGAGCCGAAGCTGCTCGGCAAATGGGCGGAGGCCGACACCAACAAGGACGGCAAAATCAGCAAGGAAGAGTTCCTGACGTTCGAGCGCAAGGAACATTCGGGGACGAAGCAATAGCTGCGCGCTCGGGGTTTCTTTCCGACCGACCTGGTCCGAGGACGCCGCCATAGCGAGGCTGGCGGCGTTCTCTATCGCGACTTGATGGCGTTATCTTGGGCGGCATCTCGGGTCGAGCGATGCTTGACCCGAGTCGGTGAGCCTCTTCCTCCTATCGACGAAAGCCGCCGCCGCCGCGGCCAGCAAAACCGCCGCCGGCGCGTCCCTGGAAGCCGCCGCGCATCGATTCGAATTGCTGCTGGCGGGCGCTGCCCATCGTTCGCGCATTGTGGTCCTGGTCGAGCTGCGAGAAACCTTCGGAGCGCCCCCCGCTTTCCGCCGCAGAGCGAGATTCACCAGCGGCCCCGCTCGTGCTTTGCGTGGTCGGGCGCGATTGGCTCGTCTGCGTTGTGCGCGGATTAGTGGGCTGCTGCACCTGATTCCACGAGCCGTTGTTGTACTTTTCCCAGCCGTTGTCGGTTTTCTTGTACACGTTTCCGTCCGCGCCGGCGTACACGTTGCCACTTGCCGTTTTCACCGCACCCGCTGTATTGCCACCCGCGCCCGAAACCGCGCCCCCTTTGGCACCACTCGACGATGTGAACGATCCCGCGCTTCCCGCTGCGCCGCTTTGGCTTTGAGTGTGGATCGTCTGGGTGGGCGTGCTGATCGTGCTCGATCCCCAGCGACCGTAGGCATTGGCGTTCTGTTGCGTGGTGACGCTGCGTCCGGTGTTGGCGTTATACCAGCTCGCGTTCGCTGCGGCGCCGTCGGGCCCCCACACCGCACTGCCGTGCGCGTAGCTTCCGGTACTCGGGTTGTACGCCGAGAACGAGCCCGCACCGCCGTACGGTCCATAAATCGCACCGCCCTGTGCCCACGCGCCGGTGGTTGGGTTGTAGGTGTAACCCGCTTTCGCCGCGCCTCCGTAAGGTCCATAGATGGCGCCGCCTTGCGCCCACGCGCCGGTGGTTGGGTTGTAGTACGTGGCACCCGCGTACGAGTACGGGTAGGGGTAATAGATCGGGATTGGCGCGGGATAGATGTAAGGCGGGTAGTAATAGCCCGTGCCGTAGACGACGACCCCCGCGCTCACATAGCTCATCGTGTAGCCGGAGGTGTAGCCATAGGTCACCGTTTCTGGGGTTGACGCGTAGACCCGAACATACGTGCACGGGTACATCGGATTAGCCGGCGGAATCGTGTAGATCACCGTCGGCACAACTGTAGCAAGCGTCCACGGACCGGTGGGTGTGCCAGCGGTAAACCAGGCGCCCTGGTAGCATGAGAAGAAACCGTCGCTCGTCTGGATCACGTTGAACGACGTGTTCACCGCGTATTGCATCGTGGTGCCCGGAATAGCCGCGAACTGCGGCGCGCCCGCGTACACAACCTCGAGCTTCGCATTCGCCCGATTGAGTGTGGACTGCTGGGGAATCGTTGCCTCGATCAGCGCTTCTTCCGCCTGCGGCGTGCCGGGAACCGACACCAGCACAAAGCCGCGCGGGCCGTTTGCCGGGATGCGCTTGAAGTCTGGCGGCAGGTTAGGCGTGGCGAAGGTCCACGGACCATCGAGACTCGATGCCGAGAACCAGCGTCCGGACACGAGATAGTACAAACGACCGTCGCTGTCGCGGAACAGCGCAGCGTCGGTGTTGGCAACGTAGGACAGCGCTGTGCCGGTAATCGGCACGTACTGCGGTGCGCCGTTCGTCACGATTATCGCGCCCGGTGTGGTCGACACGAAAATCGTTGGCGTCGTGTTCACCGTGAACACGCGTCCAGGAATCTGCTGCTTGACCGCTGCGAAATTGCGATCGCTGGGCAGCGAAGAGAAGGAGGGCGGCAATTTGCCCGCCGGCATCCACGGGCCCTTGGCGTCCGGTGCGGCAAGCCACCCACCGTTGTTGAGGAGATACCACGTCTTTGTTGTGGAGTCGGAGAACACGTCCCAGTTCGTGTTGACCGCGAAGGAAAGCGGGGTGCCGGTAATCGGCACCAGCACGGGTTCGCCGTCGAATACGACCAGGCTTGCCGGCCGCTGACTGAAGAAGATGCGCGGCGGCGAATTGTCGATCGCAACTTCTCCAGGCTTTTCCTTCTGGTCTAGGAGGCTCAGCACGATCGTCGAGAGCGGTACCTGCTTGACGCCCATGGTTGCCAGCGCACCGCGAATGCGCTCTTCGAAACGCGCGGCCTGCGCCGGATCCGCAGAGGGGAATTTCGCAGATGTAAGGCGCGGCTCGGTCAGAATCACGGTGCGGTCGGCAAGCTCGGCCCGCGTCGTGAATGCGACCTCGATCACGCCGAAGGTTGGCGATGCAGCGCCCGTCGGCGTAATGCCGATGGCAATGCGCGTGTTCAGCGTCTTGCGGTCCGGCCACGAAATGACTTGCGGCTCGTAAATCGTGGCGGTACCGCCCGTGCCCGAAACGGTATGCGGCCACGACGTGGGGCCGCTTTGCGCCATGCTCGCGGGCGGCGCAGATGAAGGCGCGGAAGCCCCTGGACCGCCAGCCGCGGCGCGCAGCGCCTGCTGGCATTTGGGCGAGGTCTTCGCCGCGTTCTGCTTGAGGCACGCCAGCGCGGCCTCCCCGCCCGGCGGCACGCCGGCGCAGTTGGCCATGTAATCAGAGCGGCAGGCCTCGCGGATGGCATTCGCCTGCCCGGCCGAGGGCTGCTGCGCCAATGCCGGCGCAGCAGCGAGCACACAGGCGACAATCAAGGGAATGCGCAGGGGCGTTGCGTTAATCATAATCTCTCTCCCGAGTCAATTCGACGCGAGCATACGTCAGAATTCGATCTCCACCCACAAGGGCTGGTGGCCCGGCGCTTCCATGTCTGCCGCGTTTTCCGTGATCTGACGCACGCGATTATGCGGAAGGTTTCGTGAATTGCGCCTGCAGCGAGGCCATGCGGCGCAGCCATTTTTCGGGATGCGCCGCCTTTTTCGCGTAATAGTCGGCGACCATCGGATGCGGAAATATCAGGAACCGCTCGTCGCGAATACCGGCGATCACTGCTTGGGCGACATCCTCGACGTCGAGTATGCCGTCCATACCGGCGCTACCGCCAGTCGCGTCGAACGTGTCGACCATCTGCGTTCGAACCGCCATGGGGCATAGCGCTGACACACGTATGCCGAATCGCGCGTAGGTGAAGGCAAGCGACTCGGCGAGACCGAGCGCAGCATGCTTGGTCGTCGTGTAGATAATCGATTCCGGCGTCGCGAGCAGGCTCGCGGCAGAGAGCGTCTGGAGCAGATATCCTTCTCGGCGTGCAATCATGGTTGGAAGCACCGCCTTGGCCGCGTACGCATGAGCCATGACGTTGATGCTCCAGTCGCGCTGCCAGCGCTCGAAGTCTGCCTCGCGCATGTCCCACCCTGGTGTCAGGACGCCCGCGTTGGAGCAGAAGAGATCGATGTGCCCATGATCGGCCAGAACACGATTCACCAGGGTAGCTAGTTCGCACTCCTGGCCCACGTCGCATCGATGCGCCGTCGTGCCTTCCGGTGCGCCGTCCGTGCGCAGATCGGCGACGATCACCGCGCGCGCGCCGTCATCGGCGAACCGCCGTGCGAGCCCCGCACCGATGCCGCTGCACCCACCTGTGACCACCACCACCTTGTCCGCGATCTCCATGAGCTTCCCCGGAACGGCAGCGTTCATTGTAATGCTTGGCCGCCACGCGACTCAGGGAGCTCGCTAGCCGCCGTATACTGCCGGGCCATGAGCATCCTGTTGCTGATGCGTCATGGCCAGGCCAGCTTCGGTACGGCCGACTATGACCTTCTTACCGAATTGGGTGAACGCCAATCGATCGAAACCGGCCTGCATTTTGCTCGAGTGGGTACGGGATTCGACCAAGTGCAGATGGGTCCGAGGCGGCGGCACTCGGCGACCGCGGCCGCCGCGCTCAGCCAGATGCGCGACGCGCCCAAGCCGATCACTCTGGTGGGACTCGACGAATTCGCGGATGCTTCCGAGGTTCTGGAAGCTGCTCAGCATATGCGTGGTCTCACGGTGGGCCCGATGGCGGCGTTGCCCAGAAGCGAGCAACTGCGACACTACGACGCGCTGATCGAGGCGTGGATGCAGGGACGTGCGCAGATCGGTGGCCGCCCAAGCGCGGCCTCCTTTCGCGCTGGGGTAGCAGGTTGGCTGCGCGAGGTGGTAGCCCGTCCGGCTCGCAGTCAACGCCTGCTCGCCGTCACATCCGCAGGCGTCATCGCTGCCGCAGTCGCTGAGGTGCTCGAGTTGCCTGTCGAGCGCATGGCGCAGTTCACACGTGTCATGCGGAATGCTTCTTTGACCGAGATCGCCTTTGCCGCCGGCCGCGTGTCGCTCATGAGCTTCAACAGCGTGACGCATCTCCCGCCTTCGCTCGCGACAGGCATGTAGCGTTGGGCGGTCACGGCACGATCACGATCTTGCCCTGGACCTTGCGCTGCATCAGGGCATAGAGCGCGTCGCTGGTGTGTTCCAGCGCATAACGACCGGAGACGAACGGTCTGATCTTTCCTGCGCGATAAAGGGCGACGAGGTCCTCCAAATCGCGCTCGCTGTTCTTCGGCTCGCGCCGCACGAACTCGCCCCAGAATACGCCAACGATCGAGCAGCCTTTCAACAGGGGCAGGTTGAGCGCAATCTTCGGTATCTCTCCTCCGGCGAAGCCCACGACGAGGAAACGCCCACGCCACGCCATGCTGCGCAACGCCGGTTCGCTGTAACGGCCGCCGACGGGATCGCAAACCACATCGACGCCGCGTCCCCCGGTCAGCGCCTTGAGCCGCTCGCGCAGATCCTCGGTCTGGTAGTCGATGGTGTCGTCGGCGCCATGAGCGACGCATGCGCGCAGCTTGTCCGCTGAGGAAGCGGCGGCGATCACGCGCCCGCCCAATGCCTTAGCGATCTCCACCGCCGCCATGCCGATCCCGCCGGCGGCGCCCAGCACGAGCACGGTCTCGCCAGGCGCGAGCTGCCCGCGATGCTTCAGCGCGTGATAGCAAGTGCCGTAGGTCATGAGAAACGAGCCGGCGACATCGAACGGCATGTCTTCCGGCATTGGAATCACATGGTCCTGCGCCACAGCAATCTCCTCGGCGAAGGCGCCCCAGCCGGTCCAGCCGATGACCGCTTGCCCGACGGCGAAGCGCGTCACGCCGTCGCCTACCGCGCTGACGACACCGGCGAACTCGCCGCCCGGCGAGAATGGCAGCGGCGGCTTCAACTGATATTTGTTCTGAATGATCAGCGAGTCGGGAAAGTTGACGCCAGCTGCCTTGACCTGCACTACGACTTCACCGGCGGCGGGACGCAACGCCGGAACGTTTTCGACGACCAACGTCTCCGGCGGACCGAACCGCTTGCACAAAACGGCTCTCATGCATCCCTCTGCGACCTCAGGCCTATTTCTTGAAAAAACGCCTCACCAGCGATTCGGCGATAAGGGCCGGCTTCTGCTGGCCCTCGATTGCGACGGTCACGACGAACGTCAGCTGCAAACCGCCGGTGACCTCTTCCACCCTGGACAAGACGAAGCGGCCTTGGACACGGCTGTCAGCAGGCACCGGGCTGGTGAAGCGTACCTTGTTCAACCCATAGTTGATGCCCATGTCGCAGAAGGGCAGCGCATAGCCAAGGTAGTCCTCGTAGAACTTACCGAGGAGTGACAGCGTGAGGAATCCGTGCGCGATTGTGCCTCCGTACGGTGAAGATTTCGCCGAGCGTTCGACGTCTACGTGGATCCATTGGAAGTCGCCGGTAGCCTGCGCAAAAAGATCGATGCGCTCCTGGCCGATGATCATCCAATCGGTGACACAGACCTCCTTGCCGACATGGCTACGCACCTCGTCTCCGTCTTCGAAGCGAGTGGCCGACATCATGTTGGATTCCTCGTCGAGGGTCGGACGGGTCGTGATGAATGCCTAACTCAGTGTGCGCCCGCCATCGACCGGGATAATGACACCGGTGACGGCAGTGAGATGGGTGGCGAGCGAAAGGACCGCGTTGCCAATATCATGCGGAGTGGTCAGGCGCTCGAGCGGCGTGTGCGCCATGTGAGCATCGAGGAGGCTTTGGTCGAACTTGTCCGCCGCCTTGGTCACCACGAGGCCCGGCGATACCGCGACGACGCGTACTTTCGGCGCAAGTGCCAGCGCCAACGATTTCGTGAGCGTGTCGACGGCGGCCTTCGACGCACAGTACATGATGTTGCTGCCGATCCCGAGGCTGGCTGAGATGGACGAAATATTCACAACCAAACCGGCACTGTTGCGAGCCAGCAAGCTCTTGAACGCACGGACTGTGGCAAACGTACCCCGCACGTTGGTGGCGAGCACGTGATCGATGAGCTCGTCATCCAGCGCGTCCAAGTTCTCGGCAGGGACGAAGCGCGTCGCGCCGTGGCAGTTCACCAGAATATCAAGCCGACCGTACTGTTCGTCGAGGTTGCGGGCGAGGCTGGAAAGTTTGTCCGAATCGGTCACAGGCGCGGCGCGCGCCAAATGCCTGGCCTGGCTGTTCGGCAAGCGGTCGGCGAGCGCTGTCGCTACGTTGCGGGAGCTGTTGTAGCCGACGACCACCGTCGCACCTTGCTCCGCGAGCACTTCGCAGATGCCGGAGCCGATACTGCCCGCACCACCGGTGACGAGAGCTACCTTTCCGTTCAATGTCGACATTTGCGTTGAGGGATCATACTTGAATGGCCAAGCGGCTACGACCCGCTGGGTACTCGCGTCGCGGTTTGTTTGAATATCCTGCCAGATTCCTCGGCTGGCGGCGCGCCGACAAAGCGAACGGAATGACTGTAGGGGCACCGACGAGTATGTCAACTAACCAAAGTTAGGTTCGAGTGATGGATATACGCCCGAGTTCGCCTCGAACCTACGGGCAGGCACTGGCGGCTACCTCCTCGGGGCCGATGCTATAGTGCAGCGGGACTACCTCACACGCGGGCTAAGTGAGCACGGTGAGAATCGGGCGGTTCCGTGCGCCATGCACGTCGAATTGGAAGCCTGCGATGCGATTCGCAAAGATTCGGTTGTACATTCCCCGCGCAGCTTGCTGGGCCATCCTTACTTCATCTGCGCTGACACTACACCTCGCTGATCCAGCGTTGGCCGCAGAATTGCCGGCCGGTCCGGCACAGGCAACAGTCACCTCGGTCGAGGTAAAACGAGACGGTATCCCATTTGTGTTGGCCATATATCGACCACCCAGCCAGCAACCGTTGGGCACAGTTGTACTGTTGACTGCTTTTCCTGGCGCCCGTATCGCGGAGGGCTTCTCGCCACGCGAGCAATCGCTTGCCGCCGCTCTCGCCAAGTCAGGCTACGGGGTCGTGCGCTTCAACTACATTGGCTCGTGGGCGAATACGGGGCTGTTCTCGTGGTTTGGCGGCGTTCTTGACACGGAAGCGGTTCTCCGCTTCCTCCGCACGGATGAAGAGGCGCGCAGTCTCGGCATTGACGGCTCACGCTTCATATTGGTCGGTCACAGCTATGGTGGTTGGGTCGCTTTGATGACAGCGGCGCGAGACCCAACAATTCGCTGCGTCGCAGTGATGGCGAGTGCCAACCTAGGGGTAGGCGGAAAGCAGATTCGCGACGATGTCATTGCGTACAAGCGAAGCGTTGCGTTCTACGAAGAGGTGCTTAGCGAGTCCAAGCATCCGATTCGTGCCCAGAGTGCAAGCGCCCTGGCCGACGACACGATAGAACACGCCGAAGCGTGGGACCTGGCGAACCATGCTGAGCAGCTACGATCACGGCAACTACTCTTCATTAGTGCGGAGCAGGATCAGCTCGCGCCCAGGGAGATCTATGTCCAGCCGCTGATCGATGCACTGCGGCGATCGAATGCGACGATGGTCCGCATAGTGACTATAGCAGGCGCTGACCACAGTTTTAGGCGGGAAGGTGCCCAGGTCAATGAGATGCTAGAGGGCTGGATCACAAAGGAATGTAAATAGTTCATGGGTGCATAGCTGACGCGGAGGACTGCAATGCCCGACTTTCCGGAAGACATCTACACCGAGCCGTCGAACGTCGACGTCGATACGCTACACAACCTTGGACCGTTGCGTGCCATGGCGGGCATCTGGCAGGGCACACGAGGCCTGGACGTCAAGCCGAAGGCGGAAGGTCCGAAGAAACAGGCCTTCGTTGAGCGAATCGAGCTGCAGCCGATCGATCCGCAGACCAACGGGCCGCAGCTCTTCTACGGTCTGCGCTACCACCAGCACATCGTGAAGCCGAACCAGGTCAAGACCTATCACGATCAGATTGGCTATTGGCTGTGGGAGCCAGCAACCGAGACCATCATCCAGACATTGGCGATTCCGCGCGCCCTGATCGCCATGGCGGTCGGAAAGGCTTCGCCGGATGCGACAGAGTTCGAGCTCGTGGCGACGCACGGCCCCGAGACATACGGCATCTGCTCGACGCCGTTTCTGGAATACGCATTCCGTACGATCGAGTATCGGATCAAGGTGACATTCAACTCAGACGGCAGCTGGTCCTACGACGAGGACTCGGTGCTCGCGATTCACGGCCAGGCAGAGCCGTTTCATCACACCGACCGCAACACGCTTTTCAAGGTCGGGGAGCCCACGCCGAATCCGCTTGCGCAGGGGTAACGGAACTTCAGACCCTGCCGCCCAACTTTTCGCTGCGACCGCCTTGGATGGCGCGATCAGGCGCGTGTGGAAGCGGGCCCTCTGGAGTTGTCAGTGCCTACGGAGCACATTCGCAGTCATCCCGCCAAGCAGAAGTATCAACAGAACCACGGCCCACGTTTGCAGCATCGGAATATCCGCACTGGGATTGACCGTGAGTACGAAGCTTTGGGTTGCGTCCGGCGGAATGCCGTTGGTCGCCACGAAGGTGATGTGATACACGCCCGCGGATCCGGGTGCGGGCGTGCCGCTGAGGATGCCGCTCACAGTCCCATTGGGTACGACTCCCGTCGTGGACTGGCCTGAAATACCCGGTGGGACGGTGAACGTCAAACCGCTCGGCAAAGCGCCGGTCTCCGTCAATGTCGGTGTTGGCGAACCGGTGGCGATGACTTGGAAGCTGCGAGTGCTAGTCAAACAAGCCGTGCTCCGGCCCAGTCGCGTCTGACATAATGAACGAGCGTTTTCGCCTGAGTCACTCTCGGATCGTAACTGACCGAAAGCAGGCGAGGAACCTTCGTGCTCGGCGCGACACGGCGGACTCCAGCAACGCGCGCCAATTCTCTGACGAGCTTGCGAACCTCGTTTCCAACGCGCGGACTGGCGAGACTGAGAAGCGCTCTTGCAATGGGTGTTTTCATGTCGTGTCTCCCCTCGAATATCGCGAATCAAGCGACACGGTCAGTCTAGTGAGCTGGCGTATCAAGCAAACGTCACGGGAAGCTGATTTTTGTTGCGTTTGTTTCAGACACCCATCGCGGCCCATGAGCTGTTTGGTGTGCGCGGTGGTTACCGAAGGCCTCGTCTGCGCGGCAACGACTTCGCAATCGTCAGTCCGACGGTTCGGATTGGGTACAATACTCGGATGAAGCCCGACAAAGATACGCCGCGCGGCGCGTTCGATCTGCTTTCGTGGCGCGTCAACACGGTCGTCGTCGTCACGCTGGTTGCAGTGTCGTTCGTTGCCGCGATAAGCAGCACCGAGCAGGCCAATTCGATGCGCGGCATGGTGATGGGCCTGGGTCAGATCGGCTATCGCGATCCAGGCAACATGGGCGCCGTTGCATTCCTCGCCATGTGGCTCACGATGATGGCCGCGATGATGCTGCCGACGATCGCTCCCATGGTTCTGGCACATCACGCGGTCGCGCACCGGCGCTTGGAAGGCGCGCTTTCGACGCTTGCGTTCGTTGCAGGCTATCTGCTGGTCTGGTCGGCGATCGGCCTCGTGGTGTTTGCGGCGTACTCGGTCTATAGCCAATGGGGCGACGAGGCAGCGCGGTCGCATTGGCTGTTGACGCTCGCCGGCGAGACGCTCGTTTTTGCGGGGGCCTATCAGTTCATCCGCTGGAAGCGAGTCTGCGCCGAGATGTGCCGAAGTCCGCTGGCGTTCGTCTACATATACGATTCCCGGCGCGGCATGCGTAATGCGCTGCGCGCCGGCACGATCTACGGCGCCTATTGCCTCGGTTGCTGCTGGGCGGCGATGACGGTGCTGGTGGTCGTCGGCCTGATGAGCCTTGTCTGGATGACGATTCTGTCCGTGCTGTTCTTCCTCGAAAAGAACTGGAAGCACGGAGGCGCTGTGGCGAAGATCGCCGGGATCGGGTTGATGGTGCTCGGCGTCGCCGTCCTGGCCTATCCTCCCTTGCTTACGGGCATCTCCAACCTAAGCTGAATCCGCCACAAAGGGCGCAAACTCATGCGCCTGGTTGGTTCGCGTTGGGGAAGAAGAGCTGCTTGCCATCGATCTTGTAATCGGCGATGGCCTTCTGGCCTTCCGCCGAGACCACCCAATCGACAAACGTCTGCCCGAGTTCTTTCTTGACCTTAGGGTGCGTGGCTGGATTGACCAGCATGACGCCGTACTGGTTGAAAAGGCGCTTGTCGCCTTCGACCAGGATCACGAGATCGCCTCGGCTCTTCAAGGCGAGCCAGGTTCCGCGATCGGAGAGTATATAGGCGCCGATCCATGCCGCAGTGTTGAGTGCCGGACCCATGCCTTGCCCGGACTCTCGATACCAGCGGCCCGAGCCCTTTCTCTTGTCGATGTCGATACTCGCGTCTCTCCACAGCTCGAGTTCGGCCATATGCGTGCCACTCCGGTCGCCGCGAGACACGAACGGGGCTTCGGCAGTGGCGATTTTGCTCATGGCTTCCAGGATGTCCTTGCTTCCGGCGATCTTGGCGGGATCGCTCTTCGGCCCGATCAGCACGAAATCGTTGTACATCACCGGGAAGCGCTTGACCCCCTGACCTTCGGCCATGAACTTCTCTTCCGCGGCTTTGGCGTGGACGAATACGACATCGGCATCGCCGCGGCGGCCAACATCGAGCGCCTGACCCGTACCCAACGCAAGCACGCGCACTTGAATGCCGGGTTTTTCCCGAAGATCGGGAGGATGTGTCCAAACAGGCCGGATTGTTCAGTCGACGTGGTCGAAGCGACCGTGATGAAGCGGTCCTGTGCTTGCGCGCCGAAGATAGCGCAACCGACAAAGAGCGTAACGAGCAAGCGGCGGGTAGCTACAAATGCGGCTCCTCTCGCAAAAATCCAACTCGCCACGACCTCTTCCTCCCTGGAAGATCAATCGAGATTCTACGCGATGAAGCACTCATGGCGCGAGCATTCGCCCCATTTGCGGCGCGTAAGTGACGCAGCGACGAATTGCTACGATCCGATGACAGCGCCTAAACGCTAACGAGCAGCTTCGCAAAGTTGCTTCGAGCCGTCTTGGCAGCCACCAAGGCATTTCACTTTCCCATTCGAGTCCATGGCCGCTCCGCCACCCGCCTTGGTAGAACACTTCACTTGCCCGTGGTCGTCCGTGGCGCAGGACCCAACGCCGCACTTGACGACGCCAAATCGATCTTTGATTGCGCCGCCTCCCTCTTGGGCACAGAACACCTTGCCATACTGATCCGTCGCGCATTGTCCCTTTCCGCAGACGACGTTCCCGTACTGGTCCTTGACACAATCCCCAGCTTCGACTCGCAAACTCAGTGCCAGAAGCGAGATGCAAACGACGGAGATCCAATGCTTCATATGTACTCTCCCTCCCTGATCAGGCGTGCTCAATCCTTTGAAAATGCCGACTTTACCAGAGTGAGCGACTGGTTGATGGCTTCGAAGAACTGTTGGACGGTTGCCGAATCGTCACCGCTCGCGGCGTACCAATTGATGATAAAAGCGAAATAAACCCATTGGTCACCGAAGTATAGCCCGCCGGCGATTGAGCGGGCATGAAAACCAGGTATATCAGCATTCCCGCTCTTGGCGTACGCGCTAGCACCCAAGGGCAGCGGTACGAGATAGATGAAATCGCACAGGGTCAAAATGCGACGAAATTCGTTGAGCGTTTCATCGTGCTGGAAAAACGCGCCCTGCAGTGCGCGCGAATAGTAGGAGACCAGATCGTCCACGGATGACGCGAGTGTCTGCACACCGTTCAGGAATGGCTGCACCAGCTTACCCCCGGCAATCAATTCCTCGATTCGCTCCCAAGTAACGTGGTCGTAATCCGACTCGCCGAAAACATAAGCGGTAAACGCACGAGTGCTATCGGGGATGAGCGTGCTGACAAGCCCTGCGGATGCGATGAAATTACGAATATTGCCGACTCCGGCCACCTTGAAAATCATATCGGTCGCGGTGTTGTCGCTGCGCGTGATCATTGCCTCCATGGCGGTTCGCTCGCTGACCACGCCGGTGACGTTGGGTGGATTGAACGTTGGGCTGCCAGGCGACCATATGGTCGAGTCGAGCACGATTTCTCGCTCCTCGAGGATGTCGTCGACATCGGGTGAGTCGACTTGTCGCAACCCTTCGCACAGGGCGAACGTTTTGATGGCGCTGGCGACGAACAGCATCCGATCCGAGTTAAGCTGCGCGACAAACGGCTTTTTCCCCTTTGCATCTGGCACGAGGATCTTGAACGCTGGGTCGCCGGGCAGTTGAGCAAACAGAGCCACGATCTGCTCGGGCTTGAGCTGCCCGCCCGGTCCGGCCATCGCCACCGTCGGGACAGCGGCAAGGGTACCGGTGGCTGCCGCCGTCTTGAGAAACGTCCGTCTCGAATTGTGCATGTGTACCTCGTAGGTTGGAATGGCAAACTACTCGCGATTCAGATAGTGTTTTTCCAGGAATTCGGACCTGAAATTTTGTGGTGGAGTGGGTATGTCCGGCCGACCCTCCGGCGTAAAGTCCATGAGATTCCAGTAAGGCCAAACCGTGTCGACATGATTCCCCGACAGTTCGGTTCCCCAGAAATGAAGAATCTTTCCATCGCGCCTCATGAATACATGCATCACGGGCCACTGCATGTCATCAGAGTCTTCCTGGCATTTGTAATCCGCTTGATAGGTCGAGTGAAATCCGGAAACCAGAGCAATCTGTGACCATCCACGCTGTTTGGCCCATGCATTGATTCGATCGGCCGGGGCCTTGGCGATTGCAACAAACGCGGCGTCTCGAGTGACTTGATACCAACTGCGATCAAATCCGTCGACCAGCGACGTACAGGAAGGGCAGGGCTTGTCCCAGTTGGGACCGTACATGAACGAGTAAAGCAGCAGGGTTTTCTTGTCGCCGAATAGCTCGGAGAATCTCACCTTTTTCCCCACTTGCCCGTCGTTCGCCCATTCGAAGACGTAGTCCTCTTTCAACTGACCACCGGGAGGGAGAGCGCGGCGTTTTGCCGCCACAGATTTTACTTTGTCGACAAGCTCCTGTTCGTCTTTGAGCAATGCGTCGCGTGCATCGCGATATTCCCTGTTTTCGTTTGGATACCGTAGTTCACTCATGTTCGCCTCCTGCGATTGTCAAACGGCTGTGAATGGGTCGACTCTCCCATCGTCTTGAGCGAGTCTCCCATGGGCCACAGAGCGGGCTCCCTCGCATGACGATAGAGTACTGAGCAACCGTGCGGTTCCCCACTCGGTTCACTCCCGCGACTGCTTGTAAGGCTGCGTGAACGGGCGTATATCCGAAGTTTGGCGAGCGAGGAGGTCCCTATGCGCTACCACAACGACCCGGACGGCACACGCTTGCCGATCAAGCTCGATGCGACAACCAACGGCGAGTTCGCGCCGATCCCGCTCGAGCCGGTGCATCGCCATGCGCGACGGCTCGCCGTCGACGCCGCGACCACGAACGCCCGAAGGCTGAACCTGACGCGGCGCAGTTTTCTCGTCTCCGCCTGTGGTACGGCGACCTCGCTGCTGGCGATGAACGCCGCGTACGCGATCGAGGGCCGCCGCGGTGGTTTCTACGATCTGCCTGCAGCAACGGCGCTCGACGGACAACTCGCGCGCACAGCGCTCCAGGGCAAGGATTTCATTTTCGACGTGCAGGGCCACTTCGTCAGCCCGACCGGCGCGTGGACCCGCTCGCTGCCGCCGGGAGCTCAGCCGCTCAAGAGTTTCACCGAGCTCAAGGGCTGCACCGACGCCAATGCGCCGGGCTTGGACTATCTGCAATGCCTCGGCTCGGATGCTTTCATCAAGGACGTGTTTCTCGATTCCGACACCGATCTCGTCGTACTTTCGTTCGTGCCATCGACACGTCAGAGCGAACCTTTGACCATCGAAGAAGCCGCCGCCACGTCAAAAATCGTCGAGCGGCTCGAGGGCACGCATCGCATGCTCCTTCACGGAAGGGTGAACCCGAACCAGGCGGGCGATCTCGACGGCATGGACGAGTTGGCCGCGCGCTATCGCATTGCCGCCTGGAAGACCTACACGCAATGGGGGCCCGACGGCAAGGGGTTCTTTCTCGACGACGACCCGGGTTTGGCGATGATCGAAAAGGCACGAAAGCTGGGCATTCGCAACATCGCCGTGCACAAGGGACTTCCCTTTGGACCGGAATCGTATGCGCATTCGACGTGCGTGGATGTCGGCCGTGTCGCCAAACGTTACCCCGACGTGAAGTTCCTTATCTACCACTCCGGATTCGTCGCGGGCAAGCCGGAGGGACCTTACGATCGGCGCCGAACCGACGGCATCGACGCCTTGGTGACCAGCCTGCGCGACAACGGCATCGGACCTGGCGCGAACGTCTACGCTGAACTCGGCTCGACGTGGCGCTTTTTGATGCGCGACCCGGATAGTGCAGCGCATGCTCTGGGAAAACTCTTCAAGCATGTCGGGGAAGACAACGTGCTCTGGGGCACCGATTCGATCTGGTACGGCTCTCCGCAGGATCAGATCCAGGCGTTCCGTGTGTTCCAGATAACCGACGAGCTCGCTGAAAAACACGGCTATCCCAGGATCACGCCGGCGCTGCGCGCCAAGGTTTTCGGCCGCAACGCGCTTCGGGTCTACGCGATTCCCGAGGATGTACTCAAGAAGCACCTGCGCGCCGACAAGCTCGCCAAGGAGCGACTCGCCTATGCCGAGCATACGGATCCGAGCTTCGTTACCTATGGTCCGAAGACCCGGCGCGAGTTTCTGAACCTCAAAGCGTGGGGCGCGCACTAACACTAGTAGGCCCTGCAGTGGTGTCGCCGTACTTTCAGGCAATCTCGCGCTTCACAACCAGGCTTCAGACGTAACAAACCACGGAGCAACACATGTCCACTGAAGAGCAACTGCGCGCCGACGCGCTGCAGTACCACGAGTTTCCTGTACCCGGAAAGATTTCCATAGCCCCGACCAAGGGCCTGGCCAACCAGCGCGATTTGTCACTGGCCTATTCGCCGGGCGTAGCCTACGCGTGCACAGCGATCCAGAACGATCCGAATCTGGCCGCGCGCTACACCGCGCGCGCCAACCTGGTTGCGGTGGTCACCAACGGCAGCGCCGTACTCGGACTGGGCAACATCGGCGCGATGGCAGGCAAGCCGGTGATGGAGGGCAAGGGTTGCCTGTTCAAGAAGTTCGCCGGCATCGACGTGTTCGACATCGAGGTCGGGGAGAGCGATCCGGACAAGGTCGTCGATGTGGTGGCGGCGCTCGAGCCGACCTTCGGCGGCATCAACCTTGAAGACATCAAAGCGCCGGAGTGCTTTTATATCGAGCGCAAGTTGCGCGAGCGGATGAAGATTCCGGTGTTTCACGATGACCAGCACGGTACTGCTATCGTCACCGCCGCTGCAGTGTTGAACGGCATCAAGATCGTCGGCAAGGACATCGGCAAGGTGAGGCTCGTAGCGTCCGGCGCCGGCGCCGCCGCAATTGCCTGCCTGGATCTGTTGGTGAGCCTGGGGCTCAAGACGCAAAACATCCTGGTCGCCGACAGCAAGGGCATCGTCTACAAGGGCCGCGGCGACAAGATCGATCCCGACAAGGCGCGCTACGCGCAGGAGACCAAGGCGCGTACGCTCGCCGACGCGGTTCCCGGATCGGATATCTTCCTGGGGCTCTCGACCGGCGGTGTGCTCAAGCCCGAGATGGTCGCCAGGATGGCCGACAAGCCGCTCATCCTCGCCATGGCCAATCCGGAGCCGGAGATCCGTCCCGAAGCGGCCAGGCAGGCTCGGACGGACGTCATCATAGGCACCGGGCGTTCTGACTATCCCAACCAGGTGAACAACTCGTTGTGCTTTCCGTTCATGTTCCGTGGTGCGCTCGACAGCGGCGCTACGACCATCAATGAGCAGATGAAGCTCGCGGCGGTGCGTGCGCTCGCCGATATCGCGCAAGCCGAGCCGTCTGACCTGGTTGCGGCCGCGTATGGCGAGCCAACGCCGGCGTTCGGCCCGGACTATCTCATCCCGAGAGCATTCGATCCGCGACTTATCACCAATATCCCGCCGGCAGTGGCGAAGGCGGCGATGGACAGCGGGGTGGCGACTCGACCTATCGAAGATTTCCGCGCCTACCGCGAAAAGCTCGCTCGCTTCGTCTACCAGTCCGGCCCGTCGATGGAACCGGTCTTTGCCGTTGCCCGCCGCGATCCCAAGCGGGTCGCGTACGCCGAAGGCGAAGACGAGCGCGTCCTGCGCGCCGCGCAGGTCGCGGTCGACGAAGGCATCGCGCGCCCGGTGCTCATCGGCCGCACCGATATCATCGCCTCGCGCATCACCAAGCTCGGGCTGCGGCTCAAGCTGGGCGAAAACTGCGAGGGCGTAAACATCCTGGACGATCCGCGCTACCGCGATGCCGCGGCGCAATACCACCGGCTTGCGCGCCGCAAGGGCGTCTCGCTGGCGCAGGCGCGCGAGGAGATGCGAACGAGGTCGACGCTCGTCGCCGCCATTCTCGTGCACCTCGGCGATGCCGACGCCATGCTCTGCGGCACACTCGGCGACTACAAGGACCATCTCAAATATGTGCGCAATGTGATCGGCAATCGGGAGGGAGTGAAGACCTTCGCGGCGATGCAGATGCTGATTCTGCCCAACCGCCAGCTCTTCATCTGCGACACGGCCGTGAACGTCGACCCGACCGCCGAGCAAGTGGCCGAGATGACGCTCCTTGCCGCCGAACAGGTGCGGCACTTCGGCTTGAAGCCGAGCGTGGCGCTGGTCTCGCATTCCAATTTCGGTACTTCAGATGCCCCTTCGGCGCAAAAGATGCGGGATGCTCTCGAAATCATCGTAGGGCAGGCTCCGGGGCTCGCGGTCGACGGAGAGATGCGGGCCGATTTCGCCTTGTCGAAGTCGCTGCGCGACACCGAGTTTCCGGATTCGCGGCTCCCGACCGACGCCAACCTGCTGATCATGCCCAACGTCGATGCGGCGAACATCACCTATAACGCGCTGCGCATGATCGCCGGAGGAGGGATCACGGTCGGCGGCATTCTTCTTGGCGTCGCCAAATCGGCGCACATCATGACGCCGTCGTCGACCGTGCGGCGCATCGTCAATATGACCGCGGTCGCCGTCGCCGACGCTGGACCCCATCGCAAAATCGCGTGAAAGGGGCCCGCTCCGACATCCGCTGGAGTCTGCCGCGGGAATCTGATCTCGATCTGCGCAGGGTCGGCAACAATGCCGGACTCGCTGTTTCCGTCTGCGCGAATGGCGCGCTGTTCGCGATCGCGCATCGCATCGAAAACGAAGCGATCCTGGTCAATCAGGTTTTTGCTTCGCCGCTAGACGGAGGTGTCGGGGGGATCCTCCTGCGGAGCGGCGGGCCGAACGCCGCGAATATCGAAGCGGTCGGTGCCCGCGGCAACGCTCAGGTCGGTGTCGGTGACGGCCGGATGGTCTGGGAGGGTGTAACCAGCGGCATCCGCCACCGCGTAACACTGCGCTTGCTCCCACATTCCACGGCATGGCTATGGTGCATCGAGGCGACGAATCAAGGCGGCACCGCCGTGCCGCTCGATGCGATCCTGATGCAGGACCTGGGGCTGGGCGTTCCGGCGTTCGTGGCCAACAACGAGGCGTACGCGTCGCAATACATCGATCAGCACATCGCGAGCCACGCTGTTTATGGGCCGGTCGTGATGAGCCGTCAGAACCTTGCGCAGAGCGGCAGGCACCCGTGGGTCGCTCACGGCTGCCTCGACGGCGCCAGCGGCTTCGCGACCGATGCCTTGCAACTGTTCGGTCCAGCGCATCGCGACGCCGACACCATCGCGCCCGCGTACGGAACGCCGCTTCCCAGTCGACGATTGCAGCACGAATCGTCTTGCGCAGCGATACAGTCCCTACCGATCACGGTCGACCCGGGCGAAACGGCAGTCTGGCGCTTTTTCGCATTCTACGAGCCGGATCATGCGGCGGCTTCCGACGACGGCGACCTGCAACGGCTAGCCGACATCGACTGGCCCGATGATGACAACGTCGCGCTGGCCGCGAGCGAAGTGCGACGGAACCTCGTTCAAGACGCCACCGTGGCTGACGTCCGTGCGTTGAGCGCCGACGAACTTGCGCAGCGCTACCCCGACCGCTTTCTCGAGGAATTCAATGACGGCCGGCTGCTGTCGTTCTTCACGCCCGAGCCTCCGCATAACCGCCACGTCGTGCTGCGCGACAAGGAGCGCCTTGTAACGCGTCGCCACGGAGCATTGCTGCGCTCAGGCACGGCGATGCTCCCGGATGAATCGACGCTGTGCTCGACGTGCTGGATGCACGGCGTGTTCTCCGCCCAGCTCACGATCGGCAACACATCCTTCCACAAGCTGTTCTCGGTCTCGCGTGACCCGTACAACATCATGCGAACCAGCGGGTTGCGTGCGTTCGTCGACGCGGGAGACGGCTGGCGCCTGCTGACCGTTCCGTCGCTGTTCGAGATGGGCTTGAGCGACTGCCGCTGGATCTATGCACTCGCCGATCGTGTAATCACGGTCCGCGCCATCGCTGCGGGCGACGATCCTGCAATGCAGTGGCGCATCACCATCGAAGGCGAACCGTGCCGGTTGCTCATCGCCGGACATCTGGTGCTCGGCGAGCGCGAGCTGGAAGCAAGAGGAAGGGTCGTCGCCGACCGCCCCAGGTGCCGCTTCAGCTTCGGCCCCGATCCCGAGTCGCTTTGGGGACGTCACTACCCTCATGCCGTTTATCATCTTGTCACCAGCACGCCGCACGCGGTCGAGGAGATCGGCGGCGACGAGCTGCTTTACGGCGATCGCCTGCCGGGCAACGGCACCCACATCGCAATCGAGACCAAGCCCACGCACGAATTCTGCTTCGCCGTGGTGGGATCGCTGGTGGACGCCGCGAGGGCTGCCCGGCTCGCCTCGAAGTACGAGCAGGAACGCGAAGACGCGGATCTTCTGGCCCCATCGACGACGTTCTGGTCGGGCATCACTCGCAACTCACGCATTGCCGGCGATGCGGGGCAGGTGGCAGCGATCAATGCGTCGATCCCATGGCTCGCGCACGATGCAGTGATCCACTTGACCGTTCCGCATGGCCTCGAGCAGTACACCGGTGGGGCGTGGGGTACACGCGACGTTTGCCAGGGGCCAATCGAATTCCTGCTGACCCTCGAGCACGATGAACCGGTCAAAGAGATCCTGCGCATCGTCTTTGCGCAACAGTACGCGGCGCGAGGCGATTGGCCGCAATGGTTCATGCTCGAGCCGTACTCGTCGATCCAGGACAAGCATAGCCACGGCGACGTGATCGTCTGGCCGCTGAAGGCGCTGAACGACTATGTCGAGGCCACCAACGACGTGGCATTTCTCGATGAAACGGCTCCATGGTGCAATGATGAGACGCTGGAGCGCACCGCGAACGAGGACACGATCGCGGCGCACGTCGACAAAGCGCTCGCCACCATGCGGGAGCGCTTCATACCAGGCACGAATCTCATCCGCTACGGCGAGGGCGACTGGAACGATTCGCTGCAACCTGCCGATCCGAAGCTTCGCGACATCATGGTCAGCAGCTGGACCGTCGCATTGCTGTATCAGCAGCTCGTGCGCTACGCCGACGTGCTACGCCGGGCGCGTCGCATCGACATGGCAAGATCAATGTCAGCTCTCGCGCTGGCCATGCGCAACGACTTCAACCGCTTGCTCGTTCGCGACGGAACGGTCGCGGGATACGCGCTTTTCGAAGGGGGCAGTGCTGAACCGGAGTTGCTGCTGCATCCGGCCGACACGCGCACAGGCCTTCGCTACTCGCTCCTGCCGATGACGCGAAGCATCATCGCAGGTCTGTTCACAGCCGAGCAGGCGCGGCATCACCTGAGGCTCATTCGGGAACACTTGCTGTTTCCAGATGGGGCGCGATTGATGGACCAACCGGTCGCTTATCACGGGGGCGTCGAGCACACCTTTCGGCGTGCGGAATCGGCGGCGTTTTTCGGTCGCGAAATCGGTCTCATGTACGTGCACGCCCATCTTCGGTACGGCGAAGCAATGGTAGTCCTGGGCGAAGCGGGCGCACTTTGGGAGGCGCTGGTGGCGGCGAATCCCATTGCCGTGAGCGAATGTGTGGCCAATGCGGTGCCGAGGCAGCGAAACGCCTACTTCAGCAGCAGCGACGCCGCCTTTCCGGACCGATACCAGGCGAGCGCCGCATGGCCAACCGTCAAGGCCGGCACCATTGCGGTCGAAGGGGGTTGGCGCGTCTATTCGAGTGGGCCCGGGCTGTACCTGAACCTGCTGATTCGGCATGCGCTGGGCCGGCGCCGCGTCTTTGGCAACCGGATCAACAAACCAGTTCTACCGAATTCGCACAGCGCGCTCGGGCTTGTGACGGGCTGAGCGCCCTACGCGACAAACATGGCAACCACGGCGGCGGCCATAACTGTAGTAGCGATCCATCCCAACCACGACGCTAGCGGACCTACGGTGAATGTCCCCATGACACGGGTGTTACGGGCGAGCAGCATCATGACTAGCATGATCGGGGGGGCGACCATTCCATTGATCACCGCGCTCCAAAACAACGCCTTCATCGGATCCAGCTTGGTCAAGCTGAGCAGGGCGCCACCGAGCGTCGCGATTGCGACGATTGCATAGAATCTCTGTGCCTGATAGAGCTTCAGATCGAGACCTCCTTTCCAGCCGAAGGTCTCTGCAACAGCGTAAGCCGCCGAGCCTGCCAGCACCGGAATCGCGAGAAGGCCGGTCCCGATGATGCCCAGGCTGAACAGCAGGAAGGTGAAGTTGCCGGCGATGGGTCTCAGCGCTTCAGCGGCTTGGGCGGCGGATTCAATATCGGTCACACCGGCGCTGTGAAGCGTCGCGCCCGTGCTGACGATAATGCACCAGGCAATCGCATTGGAGAATCCCATCCCTGCGAAAGTATCGAACCTTATCCGGCGAAGCTGGCGTTGTGCTCCTCGCGCTGCATCCTTGAGCGGCGCGTCCGTCGGGCTCGCCTTAACCTCTTCGACTTCCTGGGCAGCCTGCCAGAAAAACAGGTACGGACTGATGGTAGTGCCAAAAACGGCAACGACAACGGTCACCAAATCTCCGGTTACCGCTACGTCCGGCCGCAGCGTTCCCTCTATGACCTCCTTCCATGGGACGCTCACGCTGAACAGTGCCGCGGCATAGCAAAGAAGCGCGAGTGTCAGCCACTTGAGGAAGCGGACGTACCTGCGATAGGAGACGAAAATCTCCAATGCAACAGAGACGCCGCCAAAGAAAACAGCGTAGAAGTGCGCCGGGCCTCCCAACACGAGGCGCAATGCTTCGCCCATCGCGGCAATGTCGGCAGCAATGTTGATAGTGTTGGCGATGAGCAGCAGCAAAATGACCGCGTAAACGACGGGTTTGGGAAAGCAGTTGCGAATGTTTGCTGCCAACCCGTTGCCGGTCACACGACCAATCGCCGCACTCACCAATTGAATGCCCGCGACAAGCGGGTAGGCGATAACGACGGTCCATGCAAGTTGGTAGCCGAATTGCGCGCCAGCCTGCGAGTACGTTGCAATTCCACTCGGGTCGTCGTCGGCTGCCCCCGTGATCAATCCCGGTCCAAGTTGACGCAGCCAGCCTCGCCACTTCTTGATGGCAGCTCCATGACCTGCTTTCCCGGTTCGGGTCGCGTACATTCGAGCCATTCCGCGCAATCAGATCATGGAGCGCTCAGTGCCGAGAAAGTCTTCTACGCGCGCGATACTGGACGCTTCACGCTACGACCGCTATCGGACCCAGTCCGATTCGGCTGTAGGAGGTGCTTCCTTTGGCAGCGAATCCATCAAGCCATTAACGCAGTTCTCCGGGTGGCCCCGTATACTCGTTGCATGCATCAAACCTGCATACCTTTTGCTGGTGCCCAACCGTAAATCAGTGGCCGACGACATTCGCAAGAGTGCGCGGACAGTAGCCGCGGGCCGTGCAAGAAGTCCTGCCGAGATCTCCAAACGGGGGTGGCGCGACGTCCTGACAATGGCATTCCGTTCCCTTGTCGAGCAGGAAACGTCGCTCGCCGCCGCCGGCATCGCGTTCTACATTGTGTGGGCGCTCTTTCCGGCGCTGGTGGTGACAGTCGTCGTCGTTGCGCGGCTGGTCGGGCGGGGTAGGGTGCTCGCGCTTCTGGCGTGGCTGAAGCTGGATCTTCCTCAGAGCCTTAGTGCGGTGGTGCTCCCGCAGCTCGATGTGGTTGCGCGTCACTCCGGTGCCGTTTCAGCAGCAACGTTGGTCGGGGGGAGCGTGCTTGCGATTTGGGCGGGCATGCGCGGATCGCGCGGGTTGATGACCGCGCTGAACACGGTGTACGGTGCACGTGAGAAGCGAAGCGTGTGGCACAGGACTGCGATAGAGCTCGTCCTTGCGTTCCTGGGTGGGATCTTTCTCGCTTTCGTCCTTACAACGATTGTGCTGGTAGCCGCTGATGCACGCACCGGTGCACCGGGCGTCGTGTTGCTTGCACCGTCGCGCTGGCCCGTGCTCATCGTTGCCATGATGCTTCTTCTAGCCGTTTCGTACCGCTACGGTCCATGCAGACCGCTTGCGAAGTGGCGCTGGGTAACCTGGGGCGCTGCGGTCGGAAGCGCGATCTGGGTGGTGGGCTCGTTCGCCTTCGCCTACATCACCGAGCACGTTGTGCACGCGAATCCGCTGCTCGGCTCGCTCGGGTCGGTGGTCCTGTTCCTTTTCTGGATCTACCTCACGGTTCTGGTGATCCTGCTTGGCGCACACATCAACGCTCAACTCGAGGAGCACACGGCAGTGGACACACGCGCCGAAAAGCGGTGAGATTCGAGATCTCAGGGAGAGCCTGCTGACCGAGGGACGCAGAAGGCTCTTCGCGACCGCTGTGGTACATAGCACGATGCCAGCGATGAACCGCGGTAAGGCATCAATGTTTCGCCTCGCGCGCGTTATTTCCTTTGGACTCGCCGCCGCGTCGGCAGGGTGCGTCATCGTGCCCGAGCGCCAGCACGCGCTCGTCCTCCAGGACGGTGGCACCGTCGCCCAAGTGTCGATGCGCTGCGATGAATCCACCGCCGCGACACCCGCACACGACGGCACGCTCGACCCGAGCTCGATCCGTCTCGTTTCCTGGAACCTGCACAAGGAAGGCGACCCAGGGTGGCAATCTGATCTCGGACGACTGATCAAGGAGACTGACGTGCTGCTCATTCAGGAAGCCGGTATCTCGACCGAGTTTCGCGCCGTGGTCGAGAAGGCAGGCTTTTCATGGCTTCTGTCCAGCGCATTCGAATATCTAGGCTCCGATTACGGAGTTCTCACCGCGACACGGGTTCGGCCGGAAAAAGCATGCACGCTGCGCGCCTACGAGCCGTTGCTGGGCATACCGAAGGCGATGCTGATCACGCAGTACCGGCTGGCGGATCGCGATGACACGCTTGCCGTCGCCAACCTGCACGCGATCAACTTCACCCTGGACGTCGGTGCATATCGCGCTCAGCTCGACGCGGTGGCCGACGCGCTTTCCGGTCACCGTGGTCCGATTGTAGTCGCCGGGGATTTCAACACCTGGAACAACGACCGCGACGCCGCCGTGCAGGCACTTGCAACGCGACTTTCGCTGGTGCCGGCTGTGTTCGAAGTCGACGCGCGCACGCACTTCATGGGAGATCACATCTTCGATCGCATCTACGCCAAGGGGGTAGAGTTCGTGGCTGCCACCGCCTGGAGCGTTACCTCATCGGATCACAATCCTGTTCTGGTCAGCTTTCGCATTCGCTGATGGCTTTCACGTGTAACAAGCATCCCGGCTGCGTCGCTGCTCAACAGCAGGCCGTTTGACTCCGGGACACGTTCCTCTTACGGATTCGGCGCGCGTGAAAAACGTGGATAGGTCGCCGCGAGAGTGCCGGCCAGAGCAAGAATGCATCCCACGGCCACGTCGTAGACGCGGGCTTCGAGCACATGCGGCGCCATTCCCGCACTCAATATGATCACGCTTACGCCCAGGAGCAGGAACATGGTGAACGCCATGAAACCCAGCGATGGGTTGATGGCAAGACCGATGCGCGCGAAAGCGGCAATGAACGTCGCGAGCACTGCGAGTTCCAGCGGCTGCGAAATGAAGCGCAGGATCGCTGCGGCGACGATGACGCCGGCAATCGTGCCTATCGCGTAGTGAATCGTCAGTTCGAGGCTGGCGATGCCTTCCGGCCGCATGACCATCAACACGGCAAGGGTCGCCCAGAATGGCTCCTTGACGCCCAACGAATTGGCCGCAAACAAGGACACGGCGGCCGTGGCGCCATAACACAGGGTATAGCGAAGGCCTGTGCCGGCTCCGGAGAATGCGCGCCTCACACCGGCGCGCCAGTCCATCAGGTTGTCGTCGCTCGGAATGCTGAAAGACTTCCAGACAAAGAGCAGAGCAACGAACGCCATCGCCCCTCCGATAAAGACGCTCAGCAACACATTCGGATCGCCGAATCGCATGCCGCTCCCGGCCGCGGCCGCGACTGCGAAGAAACGTGTGACCGCAGCGATCGCCGGATGTGACGCGCTGGCCCAGCCGGCCACCAGCGCGCAAAGCAGAACGACTACCTCGCGCCCATATTGAGTGCTGCCCAGCACATGCCCCAGCGTTCCCCCGCCCGCGATCGCTATCCACCCGGCGAGCATCGTTACCAGCCGCGCGGACGGGGTTGTCCCGATGTCGCTCATGGTGACGAAGAGAGCGGTCGCGCCGCCGGCCACTCCCGCGGCCGGATGCCCTGCGAGCACGCCGCCAACCAAGGGGACACCGACGGCCAGCGTTACACGCGACGCAACCGCCGTCGCTCCGGCGATCGAGCCGATCTTATAGAGGTCGCGATACCAGGAGAGGTCCACAGCGCGAGGCAGGGTGCTCAAGCGACTAGGGAACCGCCTTCGCGGCCATTCGCGGCTTCTTCAGAGGTTCCTCCTAGTCTGTCCTGAGTGGCTGCGCGGACCAGCGCGATCCCCGCGTGCTTCGCTCGTACTCGGCGATCACCTGCGCGCCGAGCAGCAAGACGATCGCCGCCACTTCCAGGCTCAGCAGGATCAGGATCGCCGTCGCGAGAGACCCGTACACCATGTTCACCTGGGAGAGAGTCGAAAAGAACCAGACGAGGACATGTCGCGTCACCTCCCACAGCAGCCCGGCGGTGACGCCGCCGATGAGTGCAAGGCGCCACGAGGGGCGCTTCACCGGCATCACCATGTAGATCGACGTGAGTGCCAGGATCTCTCCCGCAACCCCGATCAGATAGAGCACGAAACCCGAAATGCCGACGAGCGAGTGCGCGCGGCCGAAGATCTCGATGCTGTCCTGCTCCATTGTCTGCAGGACACCTGCTACGAAGGTGACGGCGACAAGACCGAATCCCAGGCACGCGATGTAGCAGAAAGGGATCATCGCCGAGATGACGAAACGCCGCCGCTGGACACGTACCCGATGGTAAAAGATCACCGACATCGCGTTCTCGACCACCTTGAACGCGATTGCGCTGAAAAAGACCAGCGTAGCCACGAGCAACCAGCCGACGACCTTGCGATGGTCGAGAAACTGCGTGAGCTCGCGCATGATCGCGTCGGACTGGCCCGGCACGACGAGATCGAGATAGCGGTCAAGCGTCGCCAGTAGCGCGCCCTCGTCGATAAAGTGCGAAAGAACGATCAGGGCCAGGATCAGCAGGGGCAGGATCGACAGCAGGGTGTTGTAGGCGATCGCGCCAGCGAGCAGGTAGCCCTGGTTGGCGGAAAAGCTCTTGATTACCCTGAGGGCGAACGTCCCGGGATGCTTGAGCACATCCACGTGCGGATGCAACCGCGACCTGATTCGGGCGGAACGCGTGACTCCGGTGGTGCTGATGGCGGTGCTGCGGTTGCGCAAGTCGCCTCTTCACGCTCGCGGGACAACGATATGCGGATCGTCTGCCCGGGTAGGATAAGTCAAAGGCGCCGCTTCGCCCTAGAACGTTAGCTTGTCGACCTTCCTGCAGCGATATTCGCCGGTGACGGTATAAGGCTTTCCCTGCTTCGGCGAGATGGACTGCGCCTCGTGCGCGACGCCGGTCACTCTGCTTATGTCGAACCTGGAGGTGAAAGCGGATTCTTCGGTATCGTACTGAGCATAGAAGTCGATGGTATCCGGGTCGAGACGAAATTTTGGCAGCACCGTACTTTGCTTGTGCGCATATAGCACCAGGCTGTGAGAGTTCACGGACCCGGTGGGAGAGATTTCGAGCTGGATGGTGATAGACTCGCGCTTCAAGTTCGCCGGATCATCACCGCTTTCCCGAATTCCCTCGCACATCAGGCGTAGTGTCTGCTCCAAGGTCTGGCCCTGCGCACGTACATACGTTGCGGCCGTGAGACAGCCGAACATAACAAATACCGCAAGCGAGGAGACGCGCAAACTTTCCAAGATGCCGACGATGATACCTCCGTCGCACCAAGCCTCCCAAGCAGCCGTCCTGCGCGCTACTTAAGACGTCTTGTTGGCAGAGGGCGCGCCCGCGGCATTTTGCATGCTCAGGCCGCGAAGTGGGTCCACAGGAAGAGAAGGATCAATGCGCCGACGATGGAGAGGATGATTCCCGCTGGGTGAAAAGGAGCACCCTCGGGAGGTTTGCTGAAAATCCGCGCGATGAGTCCACCGACGAACGAGCCGGCAACGCCGAGCACACCCGTCATGAGGATCCCCATGCTCTGAGCCCCGGGCATGATCAGCCGCGCAATGGCGCCGACGATGATTCCGATGATGAACATCCAAAGGTAGTGCAGCATCTAGGTTCTCCTTTCCGATTGGTTACGAAGCGTGCAACTACAATTGGCCATGGCGGGCTGGCGGATGCGCCGTTGAACACCTGACTGGGCAGCACCCATTCCTCGGTAAGCGCGGATGACGTGAGCGTACCACGCGCCTAAGTCGAATGGGACTTGAGCGAAATGGTCAACTGCCCGTTGTTTTCCAGCGTCGCTAGGCGAACGTGCGCAATATCCGTGCAACCAGCGGCACGCAGCGCCGCCGCCAACTCGTGACGCGTCATAAATTCCCGACGCATCATAGCCTCATTCACGACACCATTGTGAATCAGGATCCGCGGCGCCCCTTCGATCAACACTTCCAGCGTCTTGCTCTTGAAAGTGATGACTGCGACCACGTAGTGGAGCGCGATCAGCGTGGCGGCGGAAATGAGTCCGCCAACCAGACTGTTGTCGCCCCCGTTCATCGAATTTTGAACTGCGTTGCTGAGAACAAGGAGAAGCACCAGATCGAACGGTGCCAACTGTCCCGTGTTGCGCTTGCCCGTGACGCGAAGGATGACGAGCAGGAACACGTACACAATCGCTCCCCTCAATACGAATTCCCACCATGGCAAGCCCAGGTTCAACATAGGTCCTCCTCGATTGACCAGCGGATGGTAAAGGTGGCCATCGATGTTGACCATCGGTAGTGCTGGAGTTGCAAGCGAGTCGACAGCTTGCAGTTTGCGTGCGACGACCAGTCTTCCGGGAAACCTAAGCCGTGAAGACAGAGCGAATGAGCTCACTCATGTCTTCCACCTGTTCCAGCTGATTCAGCTGCCGGATCGCGGCCTCGGTCCGTTGTGAACCCATGACGGGGACCATCAGGTCGCGCGCCTTGGCGTTCAGAGTCTCCGTGTCCAGCGGGTTTTCCTTGGTTCCAGGAGGAAACCGGGTGTGCTTGCTCACCGTCCGCCCATCCTTGAGCACGACCTCGACCAAGCCCCCGCGCGGGGCGGCGGGGTCGTTCAGCTTCGGATCGCCGATTACATTGATACGCTCCATCGCGGCGCGTATCTGCGGTTCCGTCATGTGCTCGCGCGAATGGGCATGCGCAAACGAGACGCCACCATCAACAAGAGCGGTGGCCATCAGATACTGGCAATTGACGTCGGACATCTGGCTGTTGCTCACGATGCGTACGGCGTCTTCAGGCAGGTGGACGACAATGCGGTCGACCTTGGCGGGAGTGAGATCGTGCTCGCGCGAGAGCTTCAGAAACGCGTCCAGCGGCGCCTGATTGGGATATCCCACCGGAAACGTCTTGATGCCCGATTCCGAGACGAAGTAGCGACTTCCCAGGTCAGCCAGCAGCGCCTCCGGCTTGGGCTCCGTCGACAGCGCCTGGATAAGGTTGTGGGTGCCGCCGAGAACATCGTGCACGCCGGTAAACCCCGCTTGCACCATGACCGCCGCGGTGACTCCGTTACGTGCGCCCATGCCGCCGAAGTCGAATGCCTTTTCGATATGGTCGTTATCGTCGACCCAGCTCCATAGACCCGATACCTGTTGCGCCGCGTACGAGATCGCATAACGCATGCGGTTCTCATCGAAGCGGGCCAGCGAAGCAGCGGCTGCCATCGCGGCCATGGTGGCGCTGTAGCCTTCCGCTCCGCGATGCGTGCGCCGGACGAGATCGGGCCCGAGCGCCAACAGAAACCGGCATCCGACGTCGTAGCCCAGAGCCACTGCGCGGATCATTTCCAATCCACCGCGATGCTCTTTCTCTGCCATGGCCAGAGCCGCTGGAACGGTGGCTGAACCGGGGTGCGCCTTGGTCACTGCCTCAAAGTCGTCCGATTCGTCTGCATGAGCGAGCATGCCGTTAACCAGCGCTGCATTGATGGCGGTTGTCTTTATGTTGCTGGCGAGGACAGAAGCTTCCGCGGTGCCGCCCTGGGTGCGGATGAAACGGGTGGCCATGACGCCGGGGGGTAGTGCCGAGCCGGATACCATCGCCGCCACGGTATCCAGGATGCGATGCTTGGCGTCGAGCAGGACGCGATCGGGGAGGACACGGTCACGTGATGCAACCATGTAAGCCGCCAGGCGGCCGGTTAGATCGTTGGCCCCAAATGACCGCCTCGCCGGCAGGAGGCAGCAAACCACAGTGGCGCCGGCTGCTTTCAGCAACCGCCGGCGGTTGAGATACAAACGATCGCTATCCCGATGCTCTCGCATGCACGCTCTCCCGATCAGAGGTTCATTCCAGGTGCGTTTCGTCCTCCCAGCTATAACGACGCCGGGGAGGGATGTCCATTCTGCGCAGCCAGATCGCCATTCCCAATCCAAGCAAAGCTGCTGCTAAATGCGTTTCCCACGAAATCTCGCGTGCGATCGGTAGCGTGCCCCAGACCAACGCCCCATAAAGGAAGGAAACGAGCAGCGACGCTGCGATGGCGCGTCTGTCTCGCCGGATGAGACCGGCAACAAAGACATAGCTCACCAAACCATAGATGATTCCACTTGCACCGACGTGTATGCCTCCTCTTGCGAACAGCCATACCGCAATGCCGGGTCCCAAATAGATAGCGGGCAGCACTCTAAGCGCGGCATTCGGATAGAGATAGAGCATCGCCGTGCCAAGCACCAAAAGCGGCACGGTGTTGGCGATGAGATGTTCGACGCTGGCGTGAACAAGGGGCGCAATAAAGATGCCTGGCAATCCGCGGATATCGCGCGGCTTGACCCCCAAGTCCGCGACTCCGAGGTCGAGCCCCCAATTCAACAACTCGACCACCCAGAGCAATGCGACGAAGCAGAGCGCGAGCTTGAACGCGAGTCGGAAGTTAGACCGTGCTCGATCTGAAGTGGTGTAAGCCGGATCAGGGATGTGGATCTGCATCTGGCCTAAGAATTGCGAGGGTCATCCCACACCTTCGGAACCCCTCGGAACTTGCCTGCGAACGTTCAATCATAAGATAGTTCGCAAAGCCGAGCTGGTTGAGATGGCAAAACTTACATCGCCGGCATCGAGCAACAACCGTCCGTACGAGGGAGAGCCATGATTACAGCGCTGCTGCGAGCAACATTGGCAGTGACAATGTCGGCACTGGTGCTGGCAGTCGCTGGGTGTGGCGGGGGAGGCGGTGGCGGTTCATCCACCTCGACCCCGCCGACGACGGTCGTTCCTCCGCTTCCGCTCCCTGGCCCATACACGGTCGCGTGCAGCAATGTGACGCAGGACTTCAGCCGCGTCGCTCCCGGCGCCAACGCAACGGACTACTGGGAAGGCTCGCCCTCGGCAAGCGGAGCGCCACAATACATGACGGACATCCTTGCTGATCCGGCGGACGCACTCTTGGTAACGGTGACCGCACCAGGCGACTCGAATCTCTATGGAGCATTTGCCGGAAAGCAGGTCGTATTCGTCGTGCTCGCCTGCTATCCCACGGTCGCAAACAATCCCCAGCCCGACTATCCGCTGCCAACGGGCCGTGTCGTGCCGCACATGCAAACGGGTGCGAATCCGCCGCTTTTCGCCGACGCTCTCGCCCGGTATCCGGTGCTGGCGTTTTCCCACGGCTACAGCGGCAGTCCGATCTCCAACGACTACATTCAGGCGCTATCCGTATTCGCGAGCTATGGCTACATCGTGGTGGCACCGTTTCACGGCGATCCGCGGTTTTCGAATCTCAAGATTGACGATTTCAGTGACGCCGTGACCTTGCTGTCGCATCTCACCGACTTCCTCGCTCTGCAGGCATTGCGGCCGCTCTCGGTTTCGGCCGCGATCGACCTCATGCTTGGGCTCCCACAATGGCGAGATCACATTGACACTACGAAGATCGGTGGCTTCGGGGCAAGCATGGGTGGCGAGACCATGCTGCTGCTGGGAGGAGCCGGGTTGACCTCTTCGCTCGGCTTGGCGTGGACCCAGATCACTGTCGACCCGCGATTCAAGGCGGCGGTGGGTTACGTGCCTTATTTCGGGCAGGTGTTCCTGCCGGCGTTCGGACGCGACAACCACGGACTCGATAATGTGACGCTGTCCTATCTCGGTATCAGCGGGACAGCCGATACGACTGCTCCCCTCGTTGTCACGCAACAGGGTATGCAACGCCTTGCCGGTACGCGCGAGCTCGTTGCGCTCAACGGAGTGAAGCACCAGTTCGACGTGGCATCGACCAATGACATCTTCACCTGGGCGCTCACGTTTTTCGACGCCGAGGTGCGTGGAAATCCCGCCGCGCGCCAGCAGTTGTCGACGATGGCGAGCGTGGCCGGCGGAGGCGATGATCGGGTCGTGATTCCCTATAATGGCCCTGCGATGTGATTTCACGCAACGTTGGTGTAGAAGAACGGAGCTATGCCTACGGACGTCAGCGCTGTCGAGGGGTTCGAGTCCGCGATCGCAACCGTCGCGTTCGTCGATCTGGCCGGCTTCAGTGCGATAACGGATGTCTATGGAGATGCGTCCGCAATAGCGGTGCTTGGGCGCTTCGAGGCGTTGGTGAGCCAGGCGCTTGGAGGACTTGGGCCGCCGATAAAGTGGATCGGTGACGAAGCAATGTTTGGATTTCCTGACCCGGCGACAGCCCTCCAGGTGCTCGGACGTCTGATTCCAGCCTGCCGAAACGAGCCGAGAATTCCGCTGACAAGGACCGGTCTTAACCATGGCCCCGTACTTCGCCGGTCGAGCGACCTCTTCGGTTCGACAGTCAACATCGCAGCGCGGATCGCTGCCTTTGCGTCTCCGGGACAATTGTTGGCGACCCGGGCGGTCGCAAACATCGCGGCAGAATCTGGAATTGTTGTGCGGGACATGGGGAAAGCAGCGCTACGATCGATTGCCGACCAAGTGTCACTTTATTCCATCGAGTTCGCGCCGGCGTTCGATGCCGCTTGGATAGATCCGGTGTGTAAGATGCTCGCGCCTTACGCGGCCTACCGCAGAACTACGCCGACTGAACCATGGTTTTGTTCTGAACGTTGTGCCGACGCATATCGACGATCGCCGGAGATCTACCCTTATGCAACGAAGCCCTCCGAGCCTTCAACATAGCGATCCGATCTTTCGCGGAGACTTTGCCTTGGTTCGCAACCCATTCCGGTCCTACGGGTCCACCGGAAGCGGCTATTCGCATCGCGGGCCTACCGAGTCATCTGCGGATCGTCGCGTGCCCGCAACGGCAAGGTGAATCTGAAAGTGGAGCCCTTGCCGCTCTGGCTTGTCACCGAGATCTTGCCGCCATGGAGCTCGACAAACTTGCGTGAAATGGCGAGACCGAGCCCGGTACCCTCCACCTTCTTTGCGGCGGTACCAACCTGGCGGAACTCCTCGAACACGGCTGCCTGATCTTCCGGAGCGATGCCCACCCCGGTGTCCGTGACGGCAATCTCGGCCTCGCCGTTGCGGAGGTGCGCGCGTGCGTCGATCCGTCCACCCTCAGGAGTGAATTTCAGCGCGTTCGAGAATAGATTCAACAGGACCTGCTTTACCTTACGCTCGTCGGCGCGGATCGTTCCGAGGCGCTCGTCGATCGTGCGCCCGAGCGTGATCCCCCGCCGGACCGCTCGCTCCCGCACTAGGGTGAGCGTGCTTTCGATGATGCCAGGTAGATCGAAATCGCTCAGTTCCAACTCCATCCGTCCCGCCTCGATCTTCGACAGATCGAGTATGTCATTAATTAAGGACAACAGATGCTGTCCCGATGCCAGAATGTCGCCGATGTATTCGGCTTGTTTTTCGTTAATCTCGCCGAACATGCGCTCGTGAAGCACCTCCGAGAAGCCAATGATGGCGTTGAGCGGTGTGCGCAACTCGTGTGACATGTTGGCGAGGAATTCGCTCTTGTGACGGCTCGCGGACTCCAGCTCGCGGCTCTTCACCTCGATCTCGCGGAAGAGCCGCGCGTTCTGAATCGCCAGTGCAGACTGCGTCGCGAACGTTTTGAGCAGATCGATGACCTCCGGCGCGAATTCGCCAGTGTTGGCCCTGTTCACAGCGAGTGCCCCGAGAAGATGGTCCTCACGCAACAGTGGCACCGCCAGGACCGAGCGAAAACCGGACCGGATGATTAACTGCCGCAGCCGGCTGTGGTAAGTGCGCTCGTCGGCGATGTCGCGTATTTGCACCGGTTCCGAAATCATCGCCAATCGGCCCAGCACCCCTTCGCCTTTTCGAATCGGCGTAGCGCGCAGCGCCCCGACCAGCTTGTCGGGCAGACGGTCTGTAGCACGGAGATGAAACTCCTCGTGTGTTTCGTCGTATTCCCAGATCGATCCGCCGTCCATGCCGGCGAGTTGGGCTGCGCGCGAAACAATCGTCGAAAGTACCGTCTCCAGATCGAGCGTGGAACTGACTGCCTGACCGACTTCGCCAAGCGCCTTGAGCTCTTCTACCGACCGCGTTAACTGAAGCGTGCGCGCTTCCAGTTCGTTGAATAGCCGCACGTTCTCGATCGCGATCACCGCCTGGTCGGCAAAAGTCCTGAGCAAGGCGATTTCCTTCTCCGAGAACGTTCCAGGTTCGGGCCGTGCGACAGCGATGGAGCCGATCGGATCTCCTTCGCGCAGGAGAGGAGCGGCAAGGATGCTGCGATAACCCGCTGAGCGTGCGATATGCTGGGCGGTGTAGTCGGCATCTCGTTCCACTTCCGGAATGTTCACAACGGCGCGTGTCAGGATCGCGCGGGTCACGGCGGTGTCGCGATCCGGTTGCCTCGGGTATAGGCTGCGTATCGACTTCGCCTCCTCAGGTTTCCAGCTGGCGAGGGCTGCCACATCGACGAACTCTCCGTCGAATCGCGCGAGGGTGGCCAAGCTGCCACTGCAAAGCGTTAGCGCGGCGGCCGCGATTGCGTCGAAGACCGGGTGAACGTCAGTCGGCGACTGACTGATGACCCGCAGAATCTCGCTCGTCGCGGTCTGCTGCTCCAGCGCATCCTTTGTCTCCTTGAAGAGGCGTGCACTATCGATAGCTATCGCGGCCTGCCGGGCGAAAGTCTCAACTAGCGCAATCTGATCAGGAGAGAAGGGGCGCGGTTCACGGCGAAAAAGCGCGATAGTGCCGTACGCTTCGTCTTTGTGGATCAGTGGCACCACCAGGCTAGCTCTGATTCCATGCTGGAGCACGGGCGCCCGAGCGTCCGGGTACTCCGATTCGAGCAACGGGAGCATATCCGCGTCGTGGATCGTTTTGCGATCGATAACAGCGCGCCCGCCGGCAGTGGTTCGCTTCAGCGGATACGGATCGGCGAGTTGGAAGGAGACGGGATCAATCGCATACATTGCTGTTGGCCGCAACCACTCGCCATCGACAAGCACCACGCGAGCGGTCGGTGCGTCGCAGAGGTGAGCGGCCCGTTCCGCAACGGCCTCAAGCACGGGCTGCACGTCGCCGGGCGAGCTCGACATTACTCTCAGGATCTCGCTTATTGCCGCCTCCCGTTCTAACGCTTCCGCGAGGCGCCGGGCGAGTCCATGATCAGCGGAGGTTGCGGGGGCCCGCGACTTGCGCGAGACAGACTGACGGGTCGCGACTGTTGCCGCATCGGACTTGGCCCCTCGACGCATCGCCCCCTCCCTCTTCTGCACGATAGTGTTCCAGCGTGAGTACTACAGGCTAGGTGAAGACCTTGCGGCCTGCAACTGTGCGTTGTTAGGAGCGTCGATTCGCCGTCAGCCCGCTCGGCCGCTTGCCACTAAGTGTCTGCTTTGGGGTAGGGGGCGCGACAACAGCTTCTGGCCGAAGAGGGCCCTGCATCGTGCGCCTGGAAGCGGGCATTAATTTGCAGGTCACGACCCAAAGCCGACGTTGCTTATTGCCAAACTCCCTGTGGTGACTATTTTTTCAGCGAGGGCGCCGTCCCGCCCGGTACAGTACCTTCGAACTTGAGAATCAGTCCGTTCTGTCCCACGGCCCAGCCGTGGTGAGCGTCGGCGAAGGCTATTGAATTGGCGTCCACTTCGTTCATCTGATCCCAATTCTTTCCGCCATCGATCGAGTAGTCCATTCCGGTTGGCCCAACCGCGAACGCGGTGGGACCGCGAGTGTCGGGCACGATCGCGACACACCAGCGGTATCCAGCGGGACGGTGGCTGCTCTCTTTCCACGTGCTGCCGCCGTCGTCGGTATAGGCGGAATTGGGTTTCAACATCTCCGGATGATCGTAGTCGCCGCCAACAATCACCAGGCGGTTGGCGTCCGCCACGGCGATCGAGAAAACGCCCTGGTTTAGGCCCGTGACCAGCGGCGCCTCGGAGACCGTCCAAGTCTTGCCGGCATCGGCGGTGTGAAACACGCGCGACGCGTTCTCGGTCACGAACCATGCGTGCGAGATTTCCTGTTTTTCTTTTTTCTCGGAATGCGTCGCGATGCACGTCCCAGAGGCCGGCGAGCCTTCGCCGGTTTTTGCTGGAGGCACCGATTCCGACCGCACTGGCGTCCAGTGCGCGCCCCCGTCAGAGGTTGTCAGTAGCTGGGCCTTGCCGTTCACGGCATCGCCAACCACGATGCCGCGCATCACATTCCAGAATGCCATGCAGTCTAGGAATGCTTTCGGATTCTGCTCGGTGTATTGCAACGACCAGGTCTTGCCGGAATCTGTCGTCTTGTAGATCCGTGACTCATCCCCGTTGCCGATCGACATCAGGTAAGCGGTCCTGGCGTCGACGGCATAGACGTTGCGGAAGTCGAGTTTCTCGCCGCCTGGGACGGCTCTCGCCTGCCACGTCTCGCCGCCATCGGTCGTACGGACAAATGTCCCGCCGGTGCCGCTGGCCCAGACTACCTTTGCATCGACGACGCTTAATCCGTGCAAGCTAGCGGTGGTGTTCGACTGCTGGGCTTTCCACTGCCCGAACGCGGACGTTGCCACAAGACAAATCAGCCAGAGGTTGGCTTTCACGCGCGCCAGCATACTCGGAAAAGCGCGCCACGGCCGAAACTCGGTGTACTCAGTCTTATAAACCGCGCCCATGTCGCCGCCGCAGACTCACTCGCGTTGTCACGGCCGATCGCTACAACGGTAGAGTGAAAGCAAAGGTCGAACCGGTCCCAAGCTGACTTGTGACCCAAATCTTTCTAACGGCCGCCACCACGCACCACCGGCGCGCGGCTGGCGTCGTAGGCCTCGCGGATCGCTGCAAGCACAATGTCGGGCTGATCGAATTGTATGTACGCCGCACCACTGTGGTAAGCGAAAACCTGCTTCGCATTCGAAGACAGCGCGAGGAACTGCGCCTGACCTTCGGCTATCGCCGTCTCGGATTTGAGATGCCTGAGATGCACGGCAGTTGGTGTGTTCTCGCTATCGCCAAAGTGATCGGCGGAAGTCAATACGCGGATAGGTCGTGAGCCGAACGACCGTTGGTGTTGCTTCGAGTAGCCCTCGTCTCCTGGCATCTCATGCAATTCGGACACGACTTCGTCAAAGAGCGCGACGCTGCTCTCCGCCATTTTGAGCGACTGCGCGTTCAACTCAGGCGACCAAGCCTTCTCGGGAAAGCCGCGAAAGAAGCGTTGCTCGCAGGTGGTATGCGTCAGGGTTGGCACGGGCACGCTCGGGAGCGGCTTACCCGCGGCAAGCGCATCACGACAGGCTCTGAGGTCTCTTTCCTGTTCGGCAAAGACCGCGTGTTCGCGTTGCAGGACGTCAGGTGGGGCGACATCGCCCGCATCCGTGTCGATCAGGACGAGCCCGGCCACCTCCGCCATGTGGCGATAGGCGAACACCCTCATGTTTAAGCCGCCGAACGCATGACCGATCAGAATGTAGGGACCCGTGATACCCGCGCTGTGGAGAGCGTGGTGCAGTTCGTCGGCAATGCGAATGCTCGTGCGCGGCATCGGACCTGCAGGGCTGAAGCCAGAGCCTGGGCGATCGTAGCTGCAGGCACGCGTCCACTTCGCGACTTCGGGCTGCACTACAGACCAGGCGGGGGCCCAATCCTGGTGGCCTGAATCGAAGACGACGGTCGGGGAACCGCTGCCGATGCAGTAGAGGTTCAACACCGCCCCATCGCCGGCTGGCGCCATCAGGCCGGGATGGAGGTAGATCGAATCGTCTGCCGTTGAAGACGCCGCGAGACCTCCCGCGCAGCAGGTGGCAACGACCAGAAACAATCCGCGGAGTTTGCCAATACCGCTCATTTTGGGACGGTCAGCCCTCCGCCTACCGATTTCAGATTAACTGTGGCGGCGGGCGACCCAATACGTTGCGCCTTCCGCGCCATAGCGCTCCGCATGTGGCACGTCGCGCTCTAGCGCAAACTCATCGCCGGGCAGCAGGTGGCGCTCGTCGTTCCCGACGATCAGCCACATCTCGCCCTGGACCACGAGCGCCTTCAAGGCGAATGGATGCCTGTGGGTGTCGAGCACCATCGACGGCTGCCATTTTCGTTCGAGCACCTCATCAAAGCCCTGTGCTCGAGTGCTGGCCGAGAACGCCTCGAATGTCGGTATATTCATCGTTAGCCTCCTTGCCGGTGCGAGGTCACCTCATCAACCGCCGACCACCTCGAACTCGACATTGACATTGTTGCGTGTCGCGTGCGAGTACGGGCAGATCTTCTCATGCGCTTCCTTTACGAGCGCGGCGAGCTCTGCCTGCGGGAGAGTCTGGTCTTCGATCCGCAGTTTTACGGAAAGTCCGAACCCACCGCCTTCGCGCGGACCAATCGACACTGCACAAGTCACTGCTCCCTTCGTCGCGTCCTTCTTGTGCTGCTTGCCCACGTAGTCGAGCGCGCCTCCAAAGCAAGCCGCATAGCCGGCGGCAAACAGGTGCTCGGGCGTGGTGGTGTTGGGTTTCCCCGGTCCGCCCATCGCCTTAGGCACCGAGAGATCGGCGCTAACGGACCCATCGCTCGCGGCAGTGTGTCCGTTGCGTCCGCCCTTGGCCGTCGCGGTCGCAGTGAAAAGGGGATTGATCTTGTCCATGGTTTCAGCTCCTGTTAGCTCGTCACGGGCGTGCATAAAGTAGTTAGCACGGCAATTTCTTTTGGTCAAACGTATCAAGCTTGTCGCTTTCTCTTCGCTGCGAGAATGCGCGAGCTAACTAATATCGTCCACAGGGGAAACAAAATCGGCGCGTGCTCATTGACCACGCTTTCATCGTCGCTGGCGGCGAGATTACGAAGCAGGCGCGGAACTGGTTGGGCAACAAGCTAGATACGACCAAGCGCCCGCAGATTGTGAAGACGCGCCCAACCGTGATCCCATTCCGGAGTGGTTCACCGCATTGATATTGCACGGTAACCGTGGGATGCAGAGGGGTCAGAGATGGCTTATCCTGCATGGATAGGGGGCTGTCGCCGGACACGTTGTGGCCCCCGGCAATGCGACGCCTGCCGGTTAAAGACGATGATCCGAGTACTGTATTTCAGCGACGCGCATATCGAAATCCGGCAAAGCCATGAGTCGCACCCCTGGAGCGACACCCATCCCCTCGGTTTCGGACCTGACTTGCGGGCGTTCGTCGGTGCGGTAGATCTCTTAGTCTTGGCCGGCGACATTGGCCGTATCCATTCGACCCGCAACGTATCGCCACTTTCCTATGCGGAACAAGCCGCTGCCTTCCTCGGCAGCCAGGTGATCCTCGTGCCGGGGAACCACGAATACTATCGTGGTTCCTTTGACGAGGATCGCGCCGCGCTGCTGACAGCGACGAATCCTGGGGTGGTGGTGCTCGATAGAGGTGAAGTGGTGATTCGAGGGTCTTCGCGCGCGCTGCGGGTCCTGGGCGCCACCTTATGGACAGACTACGCCGTCACCGGCGCCCGTGAGCAGGCCATGGCGGTAGCCGAACGCCAGCTTCACGATCATCGCCTCATTCGGCGCGGCGGCGGCTCCCTTCCCTTTCTTCCAAAGGATGCTCTGGCCGAGCATCAACTCTCGCGGGCATGGCTGGCCTGCAAGTTGGCTGAGGCGCATGATGGGCCAACCCTTGTCGTCACGCACCATGTGCCGCACTCGGCCGCCTGTCACCCGACCCACGGCCTGAACGAGCTGGGACCTGCATTCTGCTCGGATTGCGATGACCTGATTGCGGCGGCGTCCTTGGCCGGCGTGAAAGCGTGGATTTTTGGACATCACCACTGGAGCCACGCGGTCGAAGTGTCCGGAGTGCCTCTTGTCTCGGCGCAGCCCGGATACCCGGGAGAAAACACTGCGTGGATTGGTCCGGGGTATCTCGAACTTTAGAGACACATGCATAGTCGCCCGGAAGCAATGGGATGGACCCCTCCTCACCTAATCGGCATCAAGGTGCCAGACTGGAAGTGTCAACCACCAGTCGACCGGGAGAAGGAGTCCGCCATGAAGCTTATTCGCGTTGGGGTAGATTTGGCAAAGAACGTCTTTCA